>NZ_JANLVD010000093.1:0-50783 GCF_031363805.1 Flavobacterium sp.
TAAAGTATGGAAAAGTTTACAGGACAAAGTATTTTAGAATTTACAGATAAGTTCAAAACGGATTTAGATTGTTTAGAATATTTAGCAGAAATAAAGTGGAAAGAAGGCTTTAAATGTGTAAGATGTAATCACGTAAAATTCACTATTCGTAAGAAGAATTTTGCTAGAGATTGTAATGCTTGTCATCATATAGAAAGTCCAATTGTTGGCACCATTTTTCATCGAGTTAGATTTGGTTTGAGAAAAGCATTTACAATCGTCTTTGAGATGAGTGCAACCACAAAAAGTCTCTCAACAAGACAGATGGCAAAACGTTTAAAAATCAGTAGAACTACGGCAACAAATTTTATTAAAAAAGTTAGAATTAGTATGGCAAGTAGTGCATCGAATCCAATGATTGGTCAGGTTTTTGTCGACGAATTTGTTTTTGGAGGCAAAGAAGATCTCAAACAAGGAAGGAGCAATGATTCAAAAAAAAAGAAGTTGATAATCGCCGTTGAAACAAATGATACTGGCGGAATAAAAAGGGTGTATTTTGACCAACTTCAAGACTATTCGTGCAAAGAAATACGTAAAATATTTGACAAGCATATTTCAAAATCGGCATCAATAAAAACAGATAAATGGACGGGTTATAATCCTTTAAAAAAAGAGTTTGATTTGAATCAGATTAAAAGTGATAAAGGTAATTCTTCAAAAGAATTACATACCATAATTCATCAAGTAAAATCTTGGTTAAGAAGTACTTTTTCTTGGGTTCATAAAGAACATATTCAAAAGTATTTAGATGAGTTTAGTTACCGAATTAACAGGTCAATTTATAAGGAAAATATTTTTGACCTATTAATAAACAGAATGATGAATACTCAAAAGGTTTTATATCAAGAGATTATAATAAGTAAATAAATGAACACCTCAATTATATTTTAATAAATTAGTTAATTTTGTCTGCAATGTTTGGTATAATTTTCACAAAAACATTAAAAAATATGTTACTTTTACAAAAGTGAAAAAATGTATTTCCATATTATTTTTATCCATTTATTTGTTTTCTGCATTTCAGATAATCGAATATTTGAAAACTCCAATTTTGGTTCAACATTATTATGAACATCAACATGAAACTCCAAATTTAAGTTTATGGGATTTTCTTTGTGATCATTATACTCATGGAGATGTTCAGGATGCAGATTATGATAAAGACATGAAATTGCCTTTTAAATCTCACAGTCACTCAGGTTGTTCTTGCTCGATTGTTAGCTTTTGTCCGCAAATTCAGACATATAATTTTGAATACAAATGTTTTCTAAAAGAATATAAAAAACCTAATTTCGGTTACACTTTTTCATTTATTTCCAACTTCCATTCTTCTATTTGGCAACCGCCCAAAATTTGTTAAAAAATAGTTACAGTTTTGAATCTGCGTAAATCTGATAGATCTGCGGGATAATTATTTTCTAATAACAAATTAATCATGCTTAACAAAATAATTGAGTTTTCTGTAAAGAATAAACTCATCATCGCGCTATTTACAATTGCTTTAATTGGCTTTGGAATGTACCAAACCACCAAATTACCCATTGATGCAGTTCCTGATATTACAGATAATCAAGTTCAAGTTATTACATCAGCTCCATCATTGGGCGCAACCGATATTGAACGATTGGTCACTTTTCCAATAGAACAAGCCAATAGTAATATTCCAGGATTAAAAGAAATTCGAAGTTTTTCGCGTTTTGGATTATCAGTTGTAACCATTGTTTTTGACGATGCAACCGACGTATATTGGGCTCGACAACAAGTTACCGAACGAATAAGTGCTGTAAAAGAACAAATTCCAAATGGAATTGGAAACCCAGTTCTGGCACCAGTGACAACGGGTTTGGGAGAAATTTATCAATATGCAGTTCGAGCAAAAAGAGGTTATGAAAATAAATATGATGCAACTGAATTGCGAACTATTCAAGATTGGATTGTTCGTCGTCAATTGCTTAGCGTAGAAGGTGTTGCCGAAGTAAGTAGTTTTGGTGGAAAATTGAAACAATATGAAATTGCTATCGAACCTAATAAATTGAATGCCTACAATATTACAATTGCTGATGTTTTTTCTGCACTAGAAAAAAACAATCAAAATACTGGTGGTGCGTATATTGAAAAAGGACCAACCGTTTTATACATCAGGAGCGAAGGTTTAATTAAAAACATTGAAAATATTAAAGACATCGCTATTGCCAAACCAAATAGTGAAACTCCTTTATTTCTAAGAGATGTTGCCGATGTTCGTATTGGAAGCGCTATTCGTTATGGAGCAATGACTTTTCATAAAAAAGGCGTCCAATCTGGCGAAGTTTCTGGTGCAGTTGTAATGATGCTTAAAGGTGCCAATAGCAATATTGTTATCAAAAATATTAAAGAACGAATTACACAAATAGAAAAAACATTGCCCGAAGGTGTAATTTTAGAGCCATTTTTAGACCGAACGAAAATGGTAAATAGTTCTATTTCTACTGTTGGTAAAAACTTATTGGAAGGTGCAATAATTGTACTTCTAGTTTTAATATTTTTTTTAGGAAATGTTAGAGCAGGTTTAATAGTTGCGTCAGTAATTCCGTTAGCGATGTTGTTTGCCATAATATTAATGAATTTATTTAGTGTAAGTGGAAATTTAATGAGCTTAGGAGCACTCGATTTTGGATTAATTGTTGATGGAGCAGTAATCATTGTAGAAGCCTGTTTGTTTAATCTACACAGCCGAAAAGAAGGCGAAATATCTCAAAATCAAATGGACGGAATAGTATTGGAAACCTCCGTTAGGATGAGAAATGTTGCCGTTTTTGGTGAGTTAATCATTCTAATCGTTTATATTCCAATTTTTACATTACGAGGCATCGAAGGAAAAATGTTTTTGCCCATGGCGCAAACAATTGCTTTTGCACTATTTGGTGCTTTTGTATTGTCATTGACTTATATTCCAATGATGACAGCTTTATTTTTAAATAAATCGGTATCGCACAAAAAAACTTTTTCGGATAGAATAATGGAAAAATTAGAAAATTTTTACCAACCACTTTTAGAAAAAGCACTAGCCATTCCTCGAATAATTATCGGAACAATACTTTCTTTATTTGTGTTGGCAATAATAACACTTTCGTTTATGGGTGGTGAATTTATGCCATCATTAGAAGAAGGCGATTTTGCTGTAGAAACTCGAGTGCTCACAGGAAGTAATTTGCAAACTTCAATGACTGCCATTTCTCAAGGCGCAAAAATACTTTTAGAAAAATTCCCTGAAGTAGAAAAAGTAGTCGGAAAAACAGGAAGTTCAGAAGTTCCAACCGATCCAATGCCTATTGATGCCAGTGATATGATGGTAATTCTGAAAGACAAATCAGAATGGACATCGGCATCAACTTTCGATGAATTATCAGAAAAAATGGCAAAGGAACTCGAAGCCGTTCCTGGTGTTTCGTATGGTTTTCAATATCCTGTTCAGATGCGATTTAACGAGTTAATGACAGGCGCTAGACAAGATGTAGTTTGTAAAATATTTGGTGAAAACCTCGATACTTTGGCGGTTTATGCCAATAAATTAGGCAAAATTGTGAATACCGTCAAAGGAACTTCCGATTTATATGTAGAAACAATCACCGGAATGCCACAAATAGTAATTGTGTATAACAGACCAATGATTGCGCAATATAATTTGAATATTGAAGAAATTAATAAAATTGTAAATACAGCGTTTGCAGGACAAAGCACAGGATTAATCTATGAAGATGAAAAACGATTTGATCTAGTGGTTCGATTGGCAGGCGAAAAAAGAAAAGATTTAGAAGATGTTCAAAATTTATTAATTCCGATGCCAAACGGTTTACAAATTCCGTTGTCACAGTTGGCAAAAGTAGAAATTACAGCTGGTCCAAATCAAATACAAAGAGAAGATGCCAAACGAAGAGTTGTAGTAGGATTTAATGTTCGTGGTCGAGATGTGCAAAGTATTGTAAAAGAATTACAAGAAAAAGTAAATACTAAAATTAAATTTCCGAGTGGTTATTATCCAACTTATGGAGGTGCATTTGAGAACTTGAACGCCGCAAAAAATCGATTGTTAATTGCAGTTCCTATTTCCCTAATACTCATTTTTATTTTATTGTTTTTTGCTTTCAAATCAGTTAAACAAGGATTGTTAATTTATTCTGCCATACCACTATCGATGATTGGAGGAATATTTTTTCTTGCACTTCGTGGAATGCCTTTTAGTATAAGTGCTGGAGTTGGTTTTATTGCTTTATTTGGGGTTGCGGTTTTGAATGGTTTGGTTTTAATAGCCGAATTCAATCGCATAAAAAAATCAGGCGAAACCGATTTAAAAGCAATTGTTCTTCAAGGAACAAGAATACGTTTGCGACCAGTTTTGATGACTGCACTTGTAGCATCTTTAGGGTTTTTGCCAATGGCGCTAAGCAATGGTTCGGGAGCAGAAGTGCAACGACCATTAGCAACAGTAGTAATTGGCGGATTATTAGTAGCAACATTTTTGACTTTATTTGTATTGCCAATATTATATATACTTTTTGAAAAAAATCAATCCCGCAGATGACGCAGATTTACGCAGTTTTTTTTAAATAAAAGCGAAAAACGATTAGATTAATTCTGCGTAATTCTGCGTCATCTGCGGAAGTAAAAATAAAAAATATGACAGAAAACGAAATTTCATACAAAATAAGAGGATCAATTTTTAAAGTTTACACCGAACTTGGTGCAGGATTATTCGAAAGTGTTTATGAAGCAGCATTAATGTATCAACTAAAAAAAGATGGTTTAAAAGCGACAAGTCAGGTTTCAGTTCCAGTAATTTATGATGGACAAAATCTGGACGTTGGTTTTAGAATTGATATTTTAGTAGAAGACAAAGTCATTATTGAATTAAAATCGGTTGAAGAATTATCCAAAGTGCATCATAAGCAAATGCTTACTTATTTGAAATTGACAAATTTGAAATTGGGATTACTAGTTAATTTTAACTGTGATAGTATTCTAAACTCAATTCACAGAAAAGTAAATAATCTCTAAAACAATATTAATCTGCGATTTCAGCGAAATCTGCGGAATAAAAAATAACATATGAAAAAAATAATATCAATCTGCGATTTCAGCGAAATCTGCGGGATAAAAAAAACAATATTAATATTTATATTGATTTGCAATTTATCAAACGCTCAAACTAAAATAACTTTAGAAAGCGCAATTGAAACAGCATTAAAAAATAACAATTCAATTAAAAACGAAAAACTAAAAGCCGATTATGCAAAAGCAATGATTAAATCGAATGCCGATATTCCGAAAACAAATATTTTTGGAGAATTTGGTCAAATCAATAACAATCAAAACGATACAAAATTCGGCATTGCACAATCATTTGCTTTACCAACGGTTTACAAACGTCAAAAACAAGTTTTAACTGAAGATTATAATGCTAAAATTTTACTAACAAATTTAAAAGAGTTTGAAGTAAAAAAAACAGTTACACATTTGTTTTACAACTATTTATCTTTGAAAGAAAAAGAAAAATTGTTACAAAAAGCCGATACTTTATTTTCTAAATTCTTTGACAAAGCCAATTTGCGTTTGCAAAAAGGAGAAAGTAATATTCTAGAAAAATCGACTGCAGAAACGCAAAAAACTAATGTTGCCATTCAGTTAAAACAATTGCAAACAGAAATTGAAATGCTAAAATTAGAATTTCAATTGGTTCTGAATTCAGAAGAAGTTTATATACCAGTTTCATCTAACTTAAAAGCGAGAATTGAAAATTCAAAAATTGAAGAAAATCCAATTTTGAAAGTTTTTGAACAACAAAAAAAGATTGTTTCGGCAGAAACCGCTTTACAAAAATCTAAATTATTGCCCGAAATTAATATTGCTTATAACAATAATTCTTTCAAAGGAATTGGTTTAGACGATTCAAAAAGATTTCATTCGGCACAAGTTGGACTTGGAATTCCATTATTCGGCGGAAGTCAAAAAGCAAAAATAAATACTTCAAAAGTGGCAGAAAATATTGCTGAATCTGAATATCAAACGCAAGTTTTAAACTTAAAAACAGAATACAATAAATTGCTCACGCAATACAATTCTAATCTTGAAATCGTCAATTATTTTGAAACCAATAGTAACAAAAATTCAAAAATAATTACCGATGTTGCCAACAAACAATTCATTAATGGCGATATAAATTATCTCGATTTTGTAATGCTTGTCAATCAATCCATTGCAATTCAAAATTCTTATATCGAAGCAGTTAAATCATTAAACGAAAGTATAATTTCTATAAATTATCTCAATTCTAAAAATTAAAATAAAATGAAAAATATATTTATAATAATAATTTCCTTTATAGTAATTAGTTGCAAAAAAGAAATTCAAGAATCCAAAACCGAAATTGTTTTAAAAGAAAATGAAGTTTCATTAACAGATGCACAAATGAAAAATGCCAATATTGAAACTATTTCAATGTCAGAAAAAAGTATTTCATCTGTTTTAAAAATTAACGGAAAAATCGATGTTCCTCCACAAAATTTAGTTTCAGTTTCTGTTCCTTTAGGTGGTTATTTACGAAGCACCAAACTTTTGCCTGGAATGCACGTCAATAAAGGTGAAGTAATTGCGGTAATGGAAGACCAACAATACATTCAGTTACAACAAGATTATTTGGTTTCGAAAGCCAAATTAGTTTATGCTGAAAAAGAATCGGCTCGCCAAAACGACTTGAACCAAAGCCAAGCGAGTAGCGATAAGGTAACACAAATGGCACAAGCCGAAGTGTTAAGTTTACGAGCAATGACAAATGGTTTAGCAGAAAAATTACGATTAATAAACATTAATCCAAACACCATTTCAGCATCAAAAATATCTCAAAAAATCAATATTTTGGCAACAATTAACGGATTTGTTTCCAAAGTAAATGTCAATATTGGTAAATACATTTCACCATCGGAAGTGATGTTCGAATTAATAAATCCAACCGATATTCATTTGAATATCAAGGTTTATGAAAAAGATGTTGCCAAACTCAAAATTGGTCAAAAAATTATCGCTTACACCAATGCCGAACCAAACAAAAAACACGAATGTGAAATAATTCTAATCAGTAAAGACGTTTCTGCAGACGGAACCTCAGAAGTGCATTGTCATTTTGAAGATTACGACAAAACGCTTTTACCAGGAATGTATATGAATGCAGAAGTTGAATTAAATTCTTCAAATTCAAATACTTTACCCGAAGA
Organism: Flavobacterium sp.; assembly: GCF_031363805.1. GTDB lineage: Bacteria > Bacteroidota > Bacteroidia > Flavobacteriales > Flavobacteriaceae > Flavobacterium. The sequence continues at coordinate 7,287 of NZ_JANLVD010000093.1, forward strand.
AAGTATCATAAATTTTGAAGGAAAAGACTATGTTTATATAGAAATTGCCAATCAAAAATACCAAATGATTGAAGTACAAATTGGCGAAAAAGAAAATGGATTTCTACAAATTTTAAATGTAATTGATTTGAGAAACAAAAAAATCGTAAGCCAAGGTGCCTATACACTTTTAATGAAAATGAAAAATACTGAGGAAGAATAGGAATTTAAACCTAATTAAAAAACAAAGCTGTGTTTAAAAAGTGATTATAAATTTCAAATTTATTCGGTGATTTTATAAAATTGATTAATGGAATTAATAACCATTCACATTTTAAATCTAACTTAAAATACAATATGCAAAATTATTATGAATATTTAAAATATTTATTTCTACAATATTAAATTTTGTATGACACTTATTTAATGATATTATAGTTGCTTTTAAAAAACTTTATTTAGATTTTAAAATAAAAAAAAGGGAAGAATCTTTACAGAAACTTCCCTTTTGTACTCAGAGCGGGACAAACACCTTATGCATTTACTTCAATCTGTAAATGTGTAAAAAAACATAAAACCTTATATAATATAGGATCTAAGAGCAATTTACTCAATTAAATTATATAATTAAATAGAAATAAATTGAATTAAAACTTAAATTCGTCGGACAACCGTCGGACAAATATAATTTTTTTATATATTTGATAAAAATAATTTAAATTAAAATGACCATTAAATATTTAATAAGAGGCAATTCAGAAACCGTAAATATTTACATAAGATTCGTTGTTGATCGAAATACCGATTTTAAAAGAAAAACAGGCTATGTAATAAATCAAAAAGACTGGAACGCTTCTAAGGGGCAACCAAATTTAAAAGATAGTAAATTAAAATCATTAAAAATAAAACTGGATAAATTAAGCACTTTTTTAGAACAAAATTATAATGAAGATTATTCTAATTCAATATCTATAAATTCAGAGTGGGTACAATCTAAAATTGACAATTTTAATAATGTTTCAAATGTAACAAAAGATGAAAAAGATTTACTATTTAATCATATACAATTCATTATTGATACTGCAAATACTAGACCAAATCAAAAGGGCGGAATTGGACTATCAGAAAGACGTGTAAAAGGTTATGTATCATTTAAAAAAATGATTGAACGTTACGAAGAAAATCTTAAAAGAAAAATCATAATTAAAGAAGTAAATTTAGTATTTGTTGAAAATTCAAAAAATGGTTATTCAGTCAAAAATATTCGATAAACTATGCGGGTAAAAATATAGACAATTTAAAAACCGTTTGTTTGGATGCAGAAAAAAACGGAATAGAAATATCAACCCAATTAAATAATGTAAAAGGATTTTCCGAAAATAAATTACCCGAAGAAATTATATATTTAAGTTTTGATGAATTAGAAAAAATTGAAAACACTTTAATTCATAAAAACTATCTCAATAATGTTAGAGATTGGCTAATATTAGGTTGCTATTTGGGACAAAGAGGAAGCGATTTATTAAAAAACTTCGACAAGAATAAAATCAAAAATATCAAAGGGCGTGAAATATTAGAAATTAGACAAGAAAAAACAGGCAAATTAGTAGCTATTCCAATACTTCCAAAAGCAAAAGAAATCATTGGAAATAAAGATTTAAGAAGAATTTCAATTCAAAACTTCAATGAATATCTAAAAGAATTATGTAAAGAAGCAGGAATTGATACTCCAACAAAAGGAACGTTACTAAATGCTGAATCAAAAATAAAGGAAAAAAAATTATATCCAAAATATAAACTTATATCTTCTCATGTTTGCAGACGCTCCTATGCTAGTAATTTTTATGGAGAAATTCCTACTCCTATTATTATGTCAATAACAGCACACAGTACCGAAAAAATGTTTTTGAAATATATAGGGAAAACATCTTATGACAATGCTCATTCAATGCTGGATTATTTTGATAAATTTATGGAACGAAAAAACGAAAAAACCAAATGATAATTTCCCAAATTTATCAAGAAAAAGAAGCGCAAGAATTGTATGAAACAATGGTCAATACAGGTATTGAATTTGCGAAAGTAGTTGGTTTAAGTTCTTTGCAAGGCAATATTGTAAGCGAATGTTATCAGGATTTATTTGAATCTTGTGAAAACAAACTATTAAGCTATTATGAAAATGCTAATATTAAATTAAAAGAAGCATATTTTGAAGAGTATTCTCAAAGCTTTTTAAAATATTATCTGTCTCCATTATCCGATGTAGTGAGTTATTACAAAGGACTTTTAGAAAATGCAATTGAATTGTATATTAAAGTAAGCCAACTAGTCGAAACAAATGATCCGACACCTATATTTGAATGGGATAAAAAGCAATATCATTATATTCCTTTTATATGGAGGGATTATTTGCATACTATTAAAGAAACAATTAACATTGAAATCGATTTTTTAATTAAAGTATTAGCTGAAAAATTTGTTTCAGTGGAGGTAAATATTGAAGAAAATTTTATCAAATTCAACGGTATCATAAATTATTTAGATTCAACAAATAATGTAAGGCAGAATACTACGATGTTAGAAAATCCTGCATCAAGAATATTTAATAGTTACGGATATAAATTATTTGAAGCATTGCTTCCCATAATTAAAACAAACAAAAACGGATCCAGTCAAATTGAAATTAGTTTCTATTTCTTGGAAATGAAAAAAGACAAATTAATTAATGAATTTACATCAAATGTTGAATTTATTATTTGGTTGGGCAATACACATAATATTCACATATCTCAAATCGATACACGAATCAGTAAAAGAAAAGAAAGGCTGGAAATTTACAACTCTAAGAAAGAGTTACTAAAGTTAAACAGATAGCATATTTATAAGTTGTGGATAGAAATCCACAATTCTGCTTACAGATTTCTGCATCAACATTTTGAACTTTGCCGTATTATAAATCCTTAATAATACGATATGAGTACATTACAGTTTATTCAAATTACGCCCGAGCAATTACTTGAAGCAATAATTGCGGGTGTAAAACTACAATTGGAAACTTTAAAAAAAGATTTTAAACCACAAGAACCCGAAGAGTATCTCACCCGCCACGAAGTTGCCAAACTTTTAAAATGTGATATTTCTACCATTCACAATTGGACAGCTAAAGGAAAACTAAAACCTTATGGCATTGGCAATCGGGTTTATTACAAACGTGTTGAAATAGAACAATGTTTAATTCCATTACGATAAACTATAATCTTTTTAAATCATCAATTAATCAACAAAATAATATCAGATAAATGAAAAATAATTCAAATAATAATTCGATAGGAACTTTTGGTTTTATTTTGAATAATGTCCATTTTCATAAATAATTGCAACCATTTTAAGGCGTAAGTTTTTTAAACCTTACGCCTTATTATTTAAAACTTATCAACTTTAATCGTTAATCTAACGTAACCTTAACGCAAAATGGATACTTATTTATACAAATGCCACTATTGTGGTAAAGAATACAAACCAAATAAACGAGGCAAACAACGCTTTTGTAAAGCAAGTTGTCGTGTTCGTTCTTTCTATAAAAAAAAGGAAGTAGGATTGTCAAAACCTCAAATAGAAAATAAAATTGCAATACCAATTAGTTCTGAAAATCAATTATTAAAACCACTCAAAATTGAAAACATGAGTATGGCAGGAGTTGGAAATGCTATTGCAGGAACAGTAGCGGTGAATTTGTTGAGTTCTTTACTAACCAGCGAAGAAAATAAACCTGCTACAAAAAAAGATTTAATGAATATTGTAGGTCAAAATAAAAGATTTCATGTTGTAAAAAACATTCCGCCAAAATTAGGCTATAATGTTTTTTACGATGTTCAAAGTCAATGTATTGTTTATAAAAAAGTGGTTAATAAATTAATGAGAAAATAGAATATTGTTTTTGATGTTTTGTAACGAGAGTTTATGAATTTCGTCTTTATAGCCTAAAAAGTAGCATGATGTGAAAAAATTTAAATACCATTATTTGCACTAATCGTTTATAATAATAGAGTCCATCAGCTTACCTTTTTCATAAATATTTGTTCGTGTTGGTAATCCGTTTTTATTAAAATAATTCCATTTGCCTGTATAGTACCAATGTGTTTCTTTATCATTATCATCAAGTTGGGTATATCCTTTTCTCATTATTTTTCCGTTTGGGTGATAAAATGTTGTTAGACATTTGGTTTTTTTATATTTTTCTTTTCGGTCTAATTTGTCATTATAGATATATATCCAACTGCCTTTTGGCTTGCCTCTGTTGTATTTTCCTTTTGAAATATATGGATAATCGAATGTGTCAATTGTTATCCACTTGCCCTCTTGCAAGTTATTTTTGGTTTGGTTTAATTGTGTTTTGCAACTTATTATAGATGTTGCCAGGAAATATAGTAATGTTGCAAATTTAATTTGTTTAAATGTCATTATGATATTTTTGATTGTTAGTTTTTGATTGTATAAATTTATCAGCATATAAAAACATTAAATATAACTTTATATAATTGTAAATGATTTAGAATTATATCGTTTTTCTTTATTCCTATTTACTACACCAAACTCTGCGTATTCCACAATTCAAAATATTTACCTTTTTGAGTTAGTAAATCTTGATGGTTTCCTGTTTCAACAATGCTTCCGTTTTCTATTACAATTATAGTGTCAGCATTTGCAATGGTGCTTAATCTATGCGCTATGACAATAATGGTTTTACCTTGGGCTTTAAAATTATCAATAACTTCTTTGACTATTTTTTCAGACTTGGTGTCTAGTGCGGAAGTGGCTTCATCCATTAATAACACTTCGGGATTTTTGTATAATGCTCTTGCAATGGCAATGCGTTGTTTCTGACCGCCAGAAAGCATGGTGCCATTTTCTCCTACTTGTGTATTAAAACCATTGGGCAATTTCTCGACAAATTCTGTAATACCCAATTGTTTTGATAAATCAAGAACAAGCTGCACGTTTGGAAAAGAATCACCCAAAGCAATATTGTCGATAATATTCCCTGAAAACAAATTCAGTTGTTGTGGAATCACACCAATACAACTGCGTAAACTTTTGTAATGAATGTATTGCGCATCATAATCTCCAATATAAATTTTACCTTCTTTGATAGGATATAAATTTTGAAGTAATGAAATTAATGTGGTTTTCCCGCTACCGCTTTCACCAACAATGGCTGTGGTTTCATTTTTCCTGAAAACAGCATTAAAATTTTTAAAAACTTCGGTTCTGGAACCGTATCTGAAAGTTACATTCTCAAATTTTATATCGCCAATATTTTCTCTTTGCAATTCGATCTTGTTTTCGGTTTCTTCGCGTTCCAGATCCATAATTTCAAACAAGCGGTCGGCAGCTATCATGGCATTTTGAGCTGTTTTATTCATTCCTATTAAGGACGCTACTGGTGAAGTAAAATAGCCAATTAAAGCATAAAATGAAAACAATTCGCCAGGTGTTATTTCCCGGTCAATCACATAGCCTGAACCTATCCACATTAAAATTATCGTAAAAAAAGAAGCCAGAAATTGTGTTGAAGTTCCAGCAAAAACGCCATTTAGTCCTGATTTGTATGTAGTGAATAACAATTTTACAAAACTGTTTTCGGTTTTTATGTTAGAAAAATCTTCAATACCAAATTCTTTTACTGTTCGAATATGTGTAATGCTTTCTACTAATTGAGTTTGCAATTCAGCGGCATTTTCCATGATTTTACGTTCTACTTTTTTATTGAATTTATTCAATAAAAAATAGATAAAAGCATAAAACGGAATGACTAACAATATCACCAAAGCTAATTTCCAGTAATAAGTAAACATTAATGTAAAAGAAAAAATGACAATAAAAACATTGACTATCATTTCAATAGCTACTTCATTAATAAACGACCTTATTTTTACGGCATCATTTATTCGTGAAGTGATTTCGCCTATTTGCATCGTATCGAAAAACCGTTGAGGTAATTGCAGTAAATGCTTGTAATAGCCTAAAATCAATTTGGCATCAATTAATTGCCCAGTTTTCATAACAAAAACACTTTTTTTAGAACCTATATAGGCTTGCAATAAAATGACAAATACCATCACAATACTCAATAAGTTTAAAAGATTCCGATTGCCTTCCACCAAAACATAATCGGTAATTTTCTGAATATAAATAGACATTGCCAATCCTAAAACAGTAAATAAAATTGCCCCAACTAAAGCTTGAACCAAAATGGTTTTGTGAGGTTGTATTAAATGCCAAAAACGGTTTATTGGCGATGTTTTTTCGTTATAAACTTTGAAGTCATCATTTTGAGCAAACAAAATTAAAACACCCGTCCATGTTTTTTGAAATTCCTCAAAAGCATACGTTTGCATTTTCCCAGAAGCTGGATCCATTGCGGTTATTATGTTTTTCTCAACTTTATAAATTACAATATAATGATGAAGTTGTTCTTGAACTATAATATGAGCAATGGCTGGAAGCGGAATTTTATCAAGGGAATCAATACCGCCTTTTACTCCTTTAGCGGTAAAACCCATTTTTTCAGCCGCTTCTATAATACCTAAAACATTAGTGCCACGCTTGTCTGTATTGGCAAATTGGCGGATACGCGCAATGGGTAAGTTTACTTTATGATAATTGCCTATAGAAGCCAAACAAGCGGCACCGCAATCTTTAATATCGTGTTGTTTTATTTTAATTGAAGCCATATTTTAGAAAAAAGATAACAGATGAGAGAGAAGATATTATAGCTATTTAATTAATTTTTTCTCAAACGCTGTACATTTAAATTGAGAAATATTAGTTTGTTATAAAATTAGTTTTGAAAAATTTACAAGTTCTTACATTCTCATAATTCGTAATTTTTAATTCGTAATTAACTTAGGATTCAGCCAGTCGTCCATCTTGTCAAATAGCAATTCAAACAAACTTCTGCGCGTAATAATGTAGCGGGTTGTCAGGGTCATTCCTTTTGAAACTTGTGTTTTATAGCCCGATTTTAGTTGCATTATTTTAGAGTTTAAACTACAACGCACTTTAAAAAAAGCCTTGTTTTCTTGTAAAGTAATATTATTGTCAATTTCAATAACTTTGCCTTCCAGTAAGCCCCATTGGTTATAGTTGAAAGCATCTATCTGAAATTTTACACTTTGGTTTTTGTGAATAAGTCCAATATCATTTGTGGAAACGGAAGTTTCTACAATTAAATGATCCATGGCAGAAATATTGGCGATAGGCTGCGAGGCATTTACAAAAGATCCCACTTGCAAACCTGAAAAACTTTCTATGGTTCCCGAAATGGGAGCCAGTAACACATAATTGTTTTCTTCTACTTTTATTTTGGCAACCGTGCCATTTAGGTTTTTAATACGGTCCTGCAAATCTCTTTTTTGATTTTCCCAGTTTGCCTTTTGTTGGTTTACAAAACTTTGTAATGCCTGATTTGTAAAACGTAGCTCGTAAGTGTATTTTTCAAATTCAACTTTGGCAATTACGCCTTTGTCGAATAATAGTTTGTTGCGTTCAAAATTGATTCTTGCTTGCGAAACCTTGCTTTGCAATTCGTTTTTTTGCGATTGAAATTTATAAAAATCCTCTCTTATGGTCGATGTTTTTATATTTATAGTTTTACCATTTAATAAATTTGAAACATCTTGAAGAAATAAGGAAGCAGAATTAGATAAGGTATCTTGGGTTTTCTTCTCAGTTATTAAACCTTCTTTAGCAATTTTAATAATGGTATCGCCTTTTTGTACAGCAGCATTATTTTTTAAGGCTATCCAAGTTATCCGACCACTAACAATAGCTGCCACTGGCACATTGTCTGTTGTACTACGAATAATACCACGGCTCTGACTACTGATATCCAGTTTTATAACCGGCAATAAAAATAGTATGGCGATAACTGCCAAAACCAATACCAGATATATAGATATACTTTTGGTTTTGTTCTTTGAAATCAGGTTTTCGATGTTATTTATGGGGTCTTGTCTGAAGGTCATTTTAATTTTGATTTAAATATACAGTGAAAAAAGTAGGTAGTAATTAGGTAATACTTTAATTATATCATCATACATTATATCTAGACTCTTTTACATTACAATGAATGTCTGAAAGATTATAATGAATATCTGAAAGATTATAATTAATATTTAAAAGGCTATAATTAATATTTCTAAAATTATAATTAGTATCTAAAAGACTATAATTAATACCTAATTACTACTTACTAAGTACTCCTTACTCTTCTTTATTATTTTTAGGTTTTCTAGTTCTTTTGGCAAAGCGCTGGCTTAAATCCTCATAAATAGGTTTTGCCGTAACAATACCTTTGTGGTGTGCCTCTTTTATTTGACCATAATACAACATCGAAGCCTGCAAAGCTTCACTTCCTGCCAGCATGACTGTATCATTAATATCTGACGATAATTGGCTTGCCAAATTCGCAATCGGATTGAGTTGGCTAACCAATGTTTCATCTTTTAAAAACTCAACTTGATTCATGTAGACAGGTATAAACTCTGGGTTAGTGTTCATATACGATTTTGTTTTTTGCACCGTAGCTACCGTTTTGTCACCCATCTTAAATAATGATCCGCGATCTTCTGCGGTAAGCCCTTGCAAGTAAGGTGCCAGTTGGGTTTTGCATTCCTGCATTTTTTGCATTACGGCGTCAATTACCGTTGTTGGAATTTCGATACTAATTTGATTTTGAGTACTCATATTTTAAGATTTTAAAGTTTATAATTATTTGTATTTGTGTATTTATGTTTGTTATGAAAAAAACCAAACCAATAAAAGGGTCGCTAGTAATAAAAAGATTTTTATCATGATTTATTAATTTAAAAAAAGGCATTAGAAAATCTGTTCGCTGAAAGCGAAGAAGTTATTTTCTATAAATTTTAAGGATTATTTCTGTGTAGGATTTACCTACTTGTCATTTATTTTGCATTCAACTGGATTAATGTCTGCCTCTGTGCTAGATTTTGAATTTCTTTGCAAGTGTTTATTAATAAACTTATAAAACCCAAAAAAAGAAACAAATTTCACCATCTTGTCTAAAAACTCCAATAGTTCATTGTCTTTATATACTTTATGCAAAATAATTATGCTGATGCTGGCAATGATTGCAATTGTAATGAGAATTATTTTTTTTATGTTCATGGTTTAAATTTATTTTAAAATAAAATGGTACAAATTGTTTAAAAGGTGAATCATTGAAACCGAAAAAAAAGCTATATTAATGCTATATTTTTTCTTAAATAGTAAAAAAGAAGCAAAAAGATATACGCCTGTAAAAAACGATAGAAAAACATATTGTAAAGAATAGAAATGTGTTAATGAAAATACAACACAGGAAATTAATCCAATACTATATACATTCATCTTATCTTCAAGTATTTTTATCGGAGCAAAAATAAAAACTAACGTTTCTACGAATGGACCTAAAATAACCATCAACATAAATCTTTCAATTGCGTTATCCCATCCTATCAATACTTTGGTTGAAACATCTGCAATAGGAAATATTTTCATTAAAGATGGAATAAGCAAATAGATATTTATAAATGACAAAACCAATACCATAAAAAAACAACCTAAATACATTTTATATTTCATTTTTCTTAAATTTTTCGATTACAACAAAAAATTAAAACTGCTGTAATTGTTGATAGAATATCAAAATAATCAAATTTAATATTGTCTAAAAAGTAATTTATACTCTCATGAAATATGGAATAAATAATTATATATTTTGCAATATGTGAAATTTTAAATTTTAAAATATGTCTTGTAAATAGGCAAAAGATAATAGTTCCTAAAAAATTAGGAAATATTCCAAACATGAAAATAACAATTTCATTATTATTATTATCAAAAATGTACGGTCTAATGTAATGACGATTAATTATGTATAAAATAATTAAAAAGAATATTACAAATAAAGTTTTTGAATTATTACTAAGTCTTTCTTCTATATAAATTTTAAATCCTGACATCAATTTTTTTTAATAAAATTCAATAAAAATCATGAGACCACTTTACATTGTGGTCTCATGAAATATTTTTAGTTAAACATATGACCTATATCATACATTGTAACAAGTGGGCCTCCAATTGCCCATCTAACAGCATAACCAAATAAATATGCTCCATTTTCAGATTGACCTCCATTTACTTCGATTAATTCTGAGTTACTTAAACTTTCTAATAAAAATTCATTTTCCATTTTTTCTATTTTTTATAAATTAATTTCCCATTAAACCTTGCATAAAACTACCTGGATTTTCTATTGAACTAATTATTCCATACAAGAGTAGTCCTGCTGCTACTTCGCCCCAAATTCCACCTTCTGTAGTTTGTACTTCGTTAGCATTAAGCTCAACTAAATTCAAATTTTCTAAATTCATTTTTTTAGTTTTTAAAATTAACATTTATTTATTTGCTTGCAAGCGGTTTATTTCAATATTCTTTAATTTGTATTTCGAACTACAAGTTCCAGAATAAAAAATAATTTTTTAATAACACCTCAGGTTTTTGTTTTTGTAAAACTCGTTTTGAGATGTTTTAATGAGGCAAATGTATAGGGTGGTTTTGGGTTGTGCAAATGGTGTGTGTCGGAATTCGGGAATTTCGATATGGAATTCGCGAATTCCGTATTCTGAAACTTTATAAGTGTCTGTTAAACAAATGTTTTTTATAACTTAACAAAAATATTATTTAGTATTGATTTTTGTTGTTTTATACTATTTTTGCCAAAAATAATTGATAATGAAAGAAAGGATTGGCTTTATAAAAATAATTTTATTTCTTCTACCAATTGCTTTATTGGGTCAAGTTCAAAAAAATTATTCAAATGAATTATCTTATGATGACTTATGGAATTTATATTTTGATAATTTAAATGATTCATCCAAACAAATTAAATATGCTGATGCTTTTTTAAATAAAGCTAAAAATGAAAAAGTGCGCGGTAATATTGCCAGAGGATATTATTTGTTTTCTTTGATGCACAAGAAAGAGAAAGCTATAATGTATTTGGATAGCGTTATTAAATACTCCATAGATACTGACAATCCAAATTTTCCAGTTTCTGCTTATTGTGAGAAAGCTACAATTCTTAAAACACAATTTAAATTTACAGAAGCCATGGATAATTATTTAATGGCAGAAAAGTACGCAACTAAAAATAATGATAAAGATCAGCTGAACAAAATAAAATTGTTTATAGCCATAACAAAATCTGAAGACTTAGGAGAAGTTGATGAAGCTATGGCTATGTACAAGGATTGTTTTAAATATTTTAAAAATAAAAAGATAAAAGATAAAAAATACTCGCATACATATCAAAATTTATTATTTGCACTAGCAGACTCATATAAGGCTTTATTTAATACTGATTCTGCAACCTATTACAACAGAATAGGCTTCCATGAAGCAATGAGCACTAAAAGTATTGAAATGTCATATTATTTTATTTTAAACGAAGGAGCAAATCAAGTTGTTAAAAAGAATTACAAAATAGCAATAGATAGTGTAAATAAAGTGTTGCCTAAAATTATAAGATTAAACGACCAACCGAATATTATGGCTGGATACTATTATCTTGGAAAAGCTTATCAAGGTCTTAAAAATGACGATTTAGCAGTTCAAAATTTTATTAAAGTCGATTCGATTTATCAAAAATATCGAATAATATATCCAGAATTTGTGAGTGGTTATACCTTCTTAATTTCTTACTATAAAAAAATAGGTGATAAAGAAAAACAATTAAAGTACCTTTCTGTTTTTATGGATATTGATCAAGAGTTTAATAAAAATTATAAAGGGATGTATAAATTATTGGTTAAACAGTATGATATTCCTCATTTAATTTCTGAAAAAGAAACACTTATATCATCATTAAAAACCGACAAATCCAAATATACTTGGCTCATTATAATTTTATTTATTATTTCTTCTCTACTAATAATTTTTGCACTATATCAAAAACGTTTGAATAAAACTTATAAGCTTCGATTTGAACAAATTGTAAAGAATACTAATCAAACATTAAACATTGAAGATGAAATTATAGTTCATAATACTAATACAAATGACATTTCAGAAGTTATAATTAAAGACTTGCTTAAAAAACTTAAAAACTTTGAAGATGAAAAACAATATTTGCTACCCAATTTGAAAATTGAAACATTATCTAAGGAGTTTGATAGTAATAATAAATATTTATCAACAGTAGTAAACAAATACAAACAAAAAACATTTGTTCAATATGTGAATGATTTAAGAATAGATTATGCAATTTCAGATTTACAAAATAACAATAAACTAAGAAAATACACCATTCAAGCACTTGCAGTTGAATTTGGATTTAATAATGCTGAATCATTTTCTACTTCTTTTTACAAAAAAACTGGTATTAAGCCTACTTATTTTATAAAAGAATTAGAAACGCTAGATTTTACAAAAAACTAAAGATCAAATAATTGAATAAATTGAAAACACGAAATTCACGAATTCCGATATCTAATTAAAATATTTATAGATTAAATTAAATTCTCATTATATATTTGTAAAAAATATTCAAAAAAATGAAAACACAAAAAAATTCAACAAAAAAAGTTACATTAAATAAGTATGCTTTTGAAAAACTAACAGTATTTAAATTTAAAAACTTGACAACAATTAAAGGTGGTCAAAATACAGATCCTCTAACCACTACACAACTTAACGGTGGTTCCTCTAGAAACTGTGATCCTGCTAATAATTGATTTAAACAACCATTTCTATAATTTTAAAAATACCTTAATAAATAAAAGTTTTTGGTATTCTTTTCACTTATATAAATCTGTAATATGTTAAAACTAATAAAGGTCAAAACCTACAATAATTAAAATGTGAAATATATTTATATAATTATTATGTTGACATTAATCTTTCCTATTAGTTGTAAGTCTATAAAACAAACTAAAAATGAAGATAGTGCCACTTTGCATAAAAAAGCATCGGAAGAAAAATTTAAATTTTGGCATCATGAAGATTACCAAGAAAATCATATACCAGGTATTTCATTAAATAAATTTTATATTAATTTTTTAAGAAAAGTAAAGGTAACAGAAGTAGTAGTAGCAGTCATTGATACTCAAATAGACTCAAAACATGAAGATTTAAATGGGCAAATTTGGGTAAATAAAAAAGAGATTCCTGAAAACCGTGTGGATGATGATGGTAATGGATATATTGATGACGTAAATGGTTGGAGCTTCACAGGTACAAAAAGTGGGGGTTACGTGGTTTGGTCTAACTTTGAATATGTAAGAGTTATTAGGGAATGGGAGTCTGTTTTTAAGGATAAAACAGAAAATCAAATACTATCTAATGATATTGAAAATTATAAAGAATATAAAAGAGCATGTTTAACGTTCGAAAAAAAACTAAAATTTTACAAGAATTGGTCAAAGTCATCTCAACATGCTATTTTACTTTATCCAATAATAAAAGACACATTAAAATATTTTTTTCCTAAAGAAGATTATACATATAAGCAACTAGATAGTATGTACAAAATCTATAAAATCAATGATAAATCTTATAGACAAAGACGCGATGATGGTGATAAGGATTTAGGAGCGTTGATTGATTACAGAATGGTGAGCCTAGAAGTTAATCACATATCTTTAAAAGATTTACAAAATAATAATGTAGAATTAGATTCAATTTTATATAAAAATCTTAATATTAATTTTGATGAAAGACTTTTTATAGGTGATAATCCAAAAATATTAGAAAAAGGTTATGGCAATAATAAGATTAGCTCAAATATAATAAATCATAGAACTATTCAAGACCACAACACCAAAGTTTCTAGTATAATAGCAGCTAATCGTGAAAATAATATTGGAGTTAAAGGCTTTTCAAGTAATATAAAAATAATGCCTTTAAACATATCGCCATCAGGCGATGAACATGATAAAGATATTACTATGGCAATTCGTTATGCTGTAGATAATGGCGCTAAAGTTATTAATATGTCCATTGGTAAAGAATTTTCATTACACAAAGACTGGGTTTTTGAAGCATATAAATATGCTGAACTACATAATGTGCTAATTGTGCATTCATCAGGAAATGATGGTTTAAATGTAGACGAACGTCCATATTATCCTAGTGATTATGATTATAATGGCAATAATGAAGTTTGTAATAATTTTATCAATGTAGGGTCAACAACTAAAAATTTAGATAGTACATTTGTTTCCTCATTTTCCAACTATGGTAAAAAAAATGTAGATTTATTTGCGCCAGGTGAACAAATTTACACCGCCATACCAAACAATAAATATGACTTCGACTCTGGCACATCGCTTGCTGCGCCAATGGTTTCAGGCACAGCTGCTTTAATTTGGTTATATTACCCAAAACTTACCTCAAGCCAAGTCAAACAAATTATATTAGACTCAGGCACTGCATATGACATTGAAGTCATAGTCCCAGGTACAAAAGACAAAAAAGTAAAATTCTCCGAACTTTCCAAATCTGGCAAAGTGCTTAATGTATACAAAGCAATGAAAATGGCTGAGGAAGTGAGTAGAAAGAAAAGGTAATGTTTCAAATTCATCACTTGCCCCAATACATTCTCAGAACTCCAGCATTTCAAATTTCGAATTATCTGAATTTATTAGAAAATTATTCTGTTGAAGCATTATTATTACAATTTGAAAACCCATATTTTAGAGAAGCCATTAAGTTGGCTTCGCCAGAATTGGTTGGACTGGTTGACAAATGGAAACAAAACCCTAATAGCTTATCTAACGATAAAAAATTGGGTCTTGAATCGACACTTTTAAAATACATATCCAGAATATCTTCCCGTTGTACTCCTTTTGGCACTTTTGCAGGTTGTGCAGTTGGAGAATTTGCTGAAAACACGGATATTAAATTAAACCGTTACCATACATTTTCACGACATACTCAATTTGACATGCACTTTTGGGTGGCATTCCTTCAGGATTTTGCCAAACGCAAAGATGTAATGAACTACCTTATTTTTTATCCAAATACTTCCCTGTACAGTATTGGCGATTTTTACAGGTATGTAGAATATAAATATATCAATACAAAAAGAGAACATAGTGTTTCTGCCATTAGAAAATCGGAACTTTTAGAACTTTTATTAAATGAAGCTAAAAACGGAACTACAATAAATAAAATGACAGCAGTTTTGGCTGATAATGAGGCTGAAAAAAAAGAAGCATTAGTCTTTATTTATCAGCTTATTGAATTTCAGTTTCTTGTAAGTAATTTGGAGGCAGGCGTTACTGGAAATGATGAATGGGCAAAGGTTTTAAATATAATTGAAAATATTCCAGATTTGCAGGATGATAAATTAAGATTACTAAAAATTAAAAAAGAAATCGAAAATTTAGACATTACCATAGTTCCGAAGCAAGAAACTTACAGCAATTTAAAAAGCTTAATTGAAGAAACGAAAATACCATTTGAAGAAAAATATTTATTTCAGGTCGATTTAAATTTAGCTACATCAGCAAATACTTTAAACCAAAATACCGTCAGAAAAGTGCAACAGGCATTATTTTTTTTGAACGGAATGCAGAAAAAAAAGCCGTTTTATAACCTGTTTGAATTTATAAAAAAATTTACAGAAAGATATGAAACCCGCGAAATGCCATTATCAACAGTTTTGGATACTGAAATTAGTATTGGATATATTCAAAATACCGACATGAACGATGTTCATGATATTTTAGATGTGTTTTCTTTTAGAAATAAAAGCACTCCTAAAACAGAAGAATCATGGACAAACTTCGACTATATAATTGAAAAAAAACTTCAAGATGCTGTAGCGCAAAATAGAAAGATAATTTCACTTATTGAAAAAGATTTTCCTGAATTTGATTCCTCTTGGCATGACACTCCCGCTACATTTTCTGTAATGGTGGAAATTTTTGAAAACTACAACAAGGAAGAAACTGTGTCCATAGTTTCATCGGGAAGTATAAGTGCAGCAAAATTGTCAGGTCGTTTTTGTAATGGAAACGCAGCTATTCATCATTTAACCAATAAAATTACAGAGAAAGAAAAATTATTTTATAACGATAAAATGCTAGCAGAAATTGTGCATATTCCTGAATCCAGAACAGGAAATGTATTGCGAAGGCCCGTGTTGCGCGATTATGAAATTGCCTATCTTTCTAATTCTGGTGTAGCTGAAGAATTTGTGATTAATATATCTGATCTAATGGTTTCTGTGAAAGGTGGAAAAATTATATTGCGTTCTAAAAGGCACAACAAAGAAGTAATACCTTGTTTGTCAAACGCACATAATTTTTCAAGCAATAGTTTGCCTATTTATCATTTTTTGTGCGATATGCAAATGCAAAACCTAAAACCAATTTACGATTTCAGTTGGGGCATTTTGCAATCTCATTATAACTTTTTCCCAAGAGTTGTTTACAAAGAAGTCATACTTTCAAAAGCCAAATGGATTGTAAATAAAAGTGAGATTGAATCTTTTTTTAATACAGAAAAAACGAAACTACTTAATAATTTTCAACTATGGAGAAGCCTACGCGAAATTCCTCAATATATAAATTGGACAAATGGTGACAATACACTTTTGCTCGATTTAGAAAAAGAAATAAGCGTTAATATGTTTATAAATTCAGTAAAAAATTTGGATAAAGTTATATTAGAGGAGTTTTTATTTACTCAAGAATCAGTAGTGAAAAATGAATTTGGTGACAACTACACCAACCAATTTATACTTTCATTTTACAAAGAACAGGTAGCATGAAAAGAAATTTTTGCATAGGAAGCGAATGGTTGTATTATAAAATATATACTGGTGTAAAAACTGCTGATATTGTTTTACTAGAAAAGCTATATCCAGTTATAGAAAAGCTAAAATCAGAAAAAATAATTGACAAATGGTTTTTTATACGCTATAACGATCCTCATGACCATATTAGAATTAGATTTTTCAGCAAATCACACCAAAATTCTGCTATTGTAATCAATCAATTATATCCAGTTTTTAATGAATTGTTGGAACAGGATATTATTTGGAAAATTCAGCCAGACACTTACCAAAGGGAATTAGAAAGATATGGAGAAAATACAATAGAAGAATCTGAAACTTTGTTTTGGCTGGATAGTGAAATGATTATAAAATATTTGACTTTAAAATCGAGTTTTACCAATTTAAACACACCACTGTTTTTTAGTTTTTTGACTATTGATTCTTTTTTCAATTCATTCTCATTAACCAACACGGAAAAATTGGATATTTTAAATAATTTGCAACTGTCTTTTAAAAAAGAATTTGATGCAGATAAAACATTAAAAAAAGAATTCGATAAAAACTACAGAGAACTATATCAAGAAATGAATATTATACTAACATTAAAATCAAACAAAAATTTTAACAAATTATATAAATTAGTAAAAGAAAAAACTTTAAAATCTACAAAAGTCATTTCACTTATTCAAAATAATATTCAAATACCACTATTAGATTTTTTAACCAGTCATATTCATATGATGCTTAACAGACAGTTCACATCTAAGCAACGTATGTATGAAACGCTTATTTACGACCAATTGCATAGATATTATAAAACTTTAGAATTTAAACAAGTGTAGTTATTTTGTTTATTTTTGGAAAATTAAAATCAAAATTTGAAAACCTTTCCCAATTACATACAAGCAGATTCAAAAGATTGTGGTCCAACTTGTCTCAAAATAATTGCCAGATACCATGGCAAAACTTTAAACATTCAAAGATTAAGGGAGTTTAGTGAAACCACACGAGAGGGAAGCAATTTACTGTTTTTGAGTGATGCCGCTGAAAAAATTGGTTTTCGAAGTCTTGGCGTAAAGTTAAACATAAACGCTTTGCAAGAAGTACCATTGCCTTGTCTTTTGCATTGGAATAAGGATCACTATGTGGTGCTATATAAAATTACGAATTCCAAATTACGAATTACGAATTCCAAAAAAACAGAAAACAAATACTTAATTTCCGATCCAGCCTTTGGACTTATCAAATACAATCAACAAGACTTTTTGAAATTCTGGATTGGCAACAATGCAAGCCAAGAGACTGAAGAAGGCATTGCTTTATTGCTCGAGCCAACACCAGTGTTTTTTCAATCTGAATTTGACAAAGAAGAAAAAAAAGGCTTGGGTTTTGGATTGCTCTCGCAATATGTTTGGCGGTACAAATCGTTTTTGGTTCAATTGGCTATTGGGCTATTAGCCAGTAGTTTGTTGCAATTGATATTCCCATTTTTGACTCAAAGCATTGTTGATATAGGAATTCAGAATCAAAACATACATTTTATATATCTAATTTTATTTGCACAATTATTTTTGTTTGCAGGGAAAATAGGTTTAGAGCTTATTCGCAGTTGGATATTGTTGCATCTTTCTACCCGAATAAGTATTTCGTTAATTTCAGATTTTTTTATCAAATTAATGAATTTGCCAATTTCATTTTTTGATGTCCGAATGACGGGAGATATCATGCAACGCATCAATGACCACCACAGAGTAGAAAGAATTTTGACCACTTCCTCGCTTAATGTTTTGTTCTCAGTTGTAAATATGTTTATCATGGGTGGCGTTTTGGCTTACTACAACATACAAATATTTCTGGTGTTTTTTGCAGGAAGTATTTTGTATTTCGTTTGGATTACTTTGTTTTTAAAACGGAGAGAAGCACTTGATTACAAAAAGTTTTCGGAAGTGTCTCAGGAACAAAGCAAAGTGATTGAACTTATCAACGGCATGCAGGAAATAAAACTTCACAATGCTGAGAAACAAAAACGTTGGGGTTGGGAATATTTGCAAGCAAGATTGTTTCGGGTTTCTATAAAAGGTTTGATTTTGGAGCAGACACAAACTACAGGTTCCTCAATCATCAATGAGTTAAAAAATATTTTTATCATATTTCTATCTGCAAAATTAGTCATTGATGGCTCGATTACTTTGGGGATGATGCTAGCCATAAGTGCCATAGTTGGTAGTTTAAATGGACCAATTGCACAACTAATTGGTTTTATAAGAGAATGGCAGGATGCTAAAATCTCATTGGCTCGACTGTCTGAAATTCATGATAAAGAAGATGAAATCCAACAAGAAGTAACCCAAACGCATGATTTTCCGGCTGATGCAGACATAGAAATTAAAGACTTATCCTATCGTTATTTGGGATCAGATATTCCAGTTTTAGAAAACTTGAATTTGACAATTCCTGCCCATAAAATTACCGCCATAGTGGGTGTAAGCGGAAGCGGAAAAACTACTCTAATGAAATTATTATTGAAGTTTTATGAACCAAATATCGGGCAAATTAATATTGGAAACACACAACTTTCCTATATTGCACAAAAAACTTGGCGTGCCCATATTGGAGCAGTCATGCAAGAAGGATTTATTTTTAATGATACTATTGCAAATAATATTGCTATTGGTGTAGATATAGTAAACAAAGAAAGGTTGGTTTATGCCGCCGATGTAGCCAATATTAAAGATTATATTTCTTGTTTACCTTTAGGTTACAATACAAAAATTGGTTCGGAAGGTGTAGGGATGAGTAGTGGACAAAAACAACGTTTGTTAATTGCCAGAGCGGTATATAAAAATCCTGAAATGTTGTTTTTTGACGAAGCAACTTCTGCACTCGATGCCAACAATGAAAAAGAAATTATGCAAAAATTGGATATATTCTTTAAAAATAAAACCGTAGTTGTTATTGCACATCGATTGAGTACTGTGATGAATGCAGACCAAATTGTAGTTTTAGATAAAGGGAAAATCATAGAAATTGGCAATCATGAAGAATTGGTAAAACAGAAAGGTAATTATTATGAATTGGTTAGAAATCAATTGCAATTAGGAACTTAGGATTTTAGATTGAAGATTAAGATTTTGGACCCGAGCTTTAAAGGGAACTTACGAAGTATTTTAGATTAACAATTTTGATTTCAAATTTAAATAAAAACAAATGCCAGAAAATACCGACTTTCAACTTCGAAGCGAAGAAGTTCAGGACATACTCACCAAAGTTCCAAATTGGATGATTCGTTGGGGCACGGTTTTAATTTTTGGAATTATTTTAATTTTGTTTTTTATGTCTTGGTTTATAAAATATCCAGATGTAGTTTCCACAGAAATTGTGATTACAACCAATATTCCACCTGAAAAATTAGTGGCTAAAACTTCTGGAAAAATAGAAGCAATTCTCATAAAGAATAAATCAATTGTGGCTCAAAATACACCACTGGCTATTATTGAAAATTCGGCAAACTATCGAGATATATTTAAACTGAAAACCATTATCGAAAAAGCCAATTTCAATAATTTAAATAGAAATTTTCCTTTTGCTACTTTAAACAACCTACAATTGGGAGATATAGAAAGTAGTTTTGCACTTTTTCAAAAAGATTATATTGCTAACCGATTTAATAGCGATTTGAAACCATTTCAAGTAGAAAACAATGCTCAAATTTCAGAATACAAACAAATAAATGAACGATTAAATCTTTTACAACAACAAAAAGGCATTACTGAAAATGAACTGCTTCTTCAAAAGAACGAGTTGAATAGATATGAAAGTTTGCACACAAAAGGAGTAGTTTCTACACAGGATTTTGAAAATAAAAACCTAATTTATTTACAAGCCGAAAAAAACTATAAAAATTTATTATCCTCTATTTCTCAATTAAAATCATCGTTGATAGACAATACAAAATCAACCAAAAACACACAAATCAATAGTACCAAAGAATTTGTAAACCTTGAAAGAAGTGTCACACAATCTTTTTATCAACTAAAAAAAGCCATTAAAGATTGGGAATTAAATTATGTTTTAAAATCGTCTATTGCTGGCGAAGTTACTTTTCTTCAAATTTGGACAGAAAATCAAACCATAAATTCAGGCGATAATGTTTTTACCATTGTCCCAACTAACCAAAACGGTTTTGTGGGAAAACTAAAAGCACCCGCCTTAAACTCTGGAAAAATCAAAATTGGTCAAAAAGTAAATATTCGGCTAGCCAATTTTCCAGACAGAGAATTTGGTTTGCTCAATGGAGAAGTAAAGAACATTTCACTTGTGCCAGACAAAGAAGGCAATTTATTAATAGATATTATTTTACCAAACGGACTTCTTTCCTCCTATAAAAAACAAATACCATTTCAACAAGAAATGAAAGGTTCTGCCGAAATTATTACGGAAGATTTAAGATTAATTGAAAGAGTATTGTATCAGTTTAGAGAAATTTTTAAAACTTAATTCGATTTAGGAACTATCCTGTAAGTCTGTATATAGCAATTTTAGTTGAAAATAATGCTGTTTTGCGTTAATGTAACGTAAGATTAACGGTAATCATTTCTTTTAAAAACGCATATCCAAACTACTAAATTATTTTACTTTAAAAAATAGTTGAAGCTTTTCAATATGCTGATAAGTATAAGAATGTAAACTTTTAATAGTTAACCATAATATTGACTTTGTGATTTTTCTTTTGTAAATTGCGAATTTATAATACTTTTTTATGTCAAAGAAAAACAAACAACCTAACATTAAAGATTTTTCAGTAATTGACTTATTTTGTGGGGTTGGCGGTTTAACTCACGGATTCGTTAAAGAAAATTTCATTATTGATGCAGGAATAGATTTTGATAAATCATGTAAATATGCTTTCGAAAAAAACAATGCTGCTGTTTTTTATCATGAAGACATTACGAATATTTCTGGTGGAGATTTAGCTTCAAAATACACCAAAAATAAAAGAAGAATATTGGTTGGATGCGCTCCTTGCCAGCCTTTTTCAATTTACAACCATAGAAACTCTAACATATCGCAAACAAAAAGTGATGATGAGAAATGGAAATTATTATATTCTTTTTCTAATTTGATTGAAGATGTAAAACCTGAGATTATATCAATGGAGAATGTTCCACAATTATTGAAATTTGACAATGGAAAAGTTTTTAATGATTTTGTATACAGGTTAAAAAAACAAGGCTATCATGTTTCCCATTATATTGTCAACTCTCAAGATTATGGAGTTCCACAAAGAAGAAAAAGATTAGTATTACTAGCATCCTTACATGGGAATATAGAATTAATTGAAAAAACGGTAAAGAATAATGAATTTACTACCGTTAAAGATGCCATAGGACATTTACCGCCTGTTCAAGATGGCGTTTCACATCCTTCCGACCCACTTCATAGAGCAAGAAAACTTACAGATTTAAACAAGAGGAGAATACAAGCTACAACTGAAGGAGGTTTTTGGAGAGACTGGGATGAAAGCTTATGGCTAGAGTGTCATAAAAAAGAATCAGGCAAAACTTTTAGAAGTGTTTATGGGAGAATGAAATGGAATGATGTTGCACCTACAATGACAACTTACTGCACAGGTCTAGGTAATGGAAGATTTGGACATCCTGAACAGGATAGAGCTATAAGTTTGAGAGAAGCTGCTATGTTACAAAGTTTCCCTCAAGATTATGACTTTATCGACCCAACAGTTCCAATGTCAACTCCAAAAATTGCTAGACAAATAGGCAATGCCGTTCCAGTTGGTCTTGGTCAAGCAATAGCAAAAAGCATTAAAATTCATATTGAAAGTCTTGA
This sequence comes from Flavobacterium sp., assembly GCF_031363805.1. Taxonomy (GTDB): domain Bacteria; phylum Bacteroidota; class Bacteroidia; order Flavobacteriales; family Flavobacteriaceae; genus Flavobacterium. The sequence continues at coordinate 29,959 of NZ_JANLVD010000093.1, forward strand.
ATCAAATTAAAGAAAAATTGGAAGATAACCAATCATTAAAATGGCGCTTTGATGTAAATACTTTTCGTCTATTAGGCAGAGATTTAATTACTGACAGAATTACGGCTGTATATGAATTAGTAAAAAATTGTTATGACGCAAATTCTACTAAAGTTATTGTAGATTTTGAAAAAGTCTCTGAGGTTTCGAATGAAAGTAAAATATCAATTATTGATAATGGAATTGGAATGTCTTTTATAGACATAAGAGACAAATGGATGGTAGTAGGTACTAATAGCAAAAGAGTGAAGCTATTTTCTGACCAACCATTTAATAGAAAATTTGTAGGCGAAAAAGGAATTGGAAGATTTGCAGTTGACAAATTAGGAGAAAGAGTTCAGATAAAAACAAAACAATTAGGCGAATCTAATTGGCTCAATGTTAATATTAATTGGGATGAATATGAAGAAATTTCTAACAAAACAAAAGATTCTGGTCAATTATCATTATTTACAGAGGTTGAAAATAAATATTCTTACGAGACAGGAAATAAAAATGATCAAGGAACCATAATAACTATTACAAAAATATCAGAAATTTGGACTGAAAATGATATTGAAAGGCTATATAAAGAATTATCAAAATTAGTTTCTCCATTTTATCCAATAAAGCCTCCTTTTAATATTTTTATAAATACTGATAAATTCAAGAAATATCAAAATGAATCTGTAAAAGCAGAACCTATAAAGTATTACTCGCATTACGCCGAAATTGGTTTTGATACCACAAAAAACATTCAAGAAACATTATTTTTCAGTATTCTAAATGGAGTAGTAGAAAAGAAAGAAACTGATATAAAAATCTTTGGTGGCGTAAAAATAAAATTATTCTATTTTAATGAAAGTGCTAAAAGGAAATATAATTCCGCATATAAAAATGATGACACAAGAATTGATGGAATAAAAATTTATAGGGATGGAATTGTAACTACTCCTTTTGCTGAGTATGAAGATAAAACCGAAAAGCAAAGAGATATTTTAGGCATTGATAAACGAAGATGGCGTGGAACATTTGACACGATTGGAACACGTGAAGTTATTGGCATTGTAGATATTACAAAATTTGAAAATCCTAAAATTATTGATGCCACTAATCGTCAGGATTTTATATCCAATAATGAATATAGTTCTTTAAAAGAATTTATATTAGAACAATTAGCAGCATTTGAAAAATTAAAAATTCATGAAAGAACTTCAAAAAGAAGTTTTGTTGAAAATCAATTAATTGAAGCTGGTAGTGACGTAAAATCTTTTGAAAAAGAGCTTGAAAAAATTGAAATTGAAATAGTAAAAACTTCTCCAAAAGCTAAAGAAAATATTGATCAATTAAAGCTACAAGCAAAGGAATTACATACTATAATAAATAAAGGAATTGCTGAACAGAAAAAATTTCAAAAAGAAGTTGAAAGAAAAGAAAAAATACTTTATAGTATGGTTTCTATGCAAGAGTACGCTTCAATGATTGCTCATGCAGTAAGAACATCTATTGCTAAAGTAAAACATTTCGCTGAGTTTATTAAGACTAACTACCCTAATCCTGATTACGACAAATATTATAAATTATATGCAGTTTCTATATATAACGAAATGAATACATTAATTTCAGTTACAGATTTTATGTTAAGTTTCGCAAGTGTTGACAACTCATATGAAGATTTTAATGTGTCCGAATTAATCAAAGATTTACTTGAAAATCAGTATGAAACAATATTTAAAAATGAAAATATAAAACTAGAGATAGATGTTAAAGATGATTTTGTAATAGATACAAATAAAAAAGCTTTTCAGGATGTTTTTCAAAATTTAGTTTCAAATTCTATAAAAGCACTAAAAAATACGACTGATAAAAAGATTAAATGTACAGGTTTTTTAAATACTGATAGTTTTGTAATTTACTTTTCAGATAATGGAATTGGTGTTGACCAAAATGACAAAGATTGGATTTTTGGTTTATACAATACTAGAACGGCAGAACAAGGTGGTGCAGGAGTAGGACTATATATTGTTGAAAAACAAATTAAAGCCTTAAATGGAACAATTGAAGTAGTAGAGAGTGAATTTAAACCTATTGGAGTAACTTTTAAAATAACAATCCCTTTTAATAGATAAAATATGAGAGAAATTTCGCCAACAAAAATTGTTGTTATACATGATAATATAGATGAAACTTCTCCAATTATGGTCGAAATGTCCATTAAGTATGGTAATGAAAATGTTATTTTATTTAAACATTCACAAGATGGATTAGATTTCGTATTAAATAATCTTGGAAATAAAATGATTGTACTTTTGGATAAGAACTTTTATGATGGAAAAGAAATAGATGGTATAAAAGTTTTTGAAAAAATTAGAGAAAAAACTTCTCTTGTATATATAATACTTGTCACTGTAAGTAAAATTTCTGAAATTGATGGGGATACTTTAAAAATGCTTATCAATAAGGATCTTTTCAAACTTGAAAGTTATACAAATGATTACAAAGCCATAATTAATTTAATAGACGAGGCTCTTTTAACCATAGGAACGAAAGTTGATTCGGTAATAGAGGATTGGATTATGAGACATCCTGTAGAGAAAAGAGAACAAATTATATTGAAAACGAAAGACGGTCGGTCGTACTCAATGAATGATATCTTAGAAAGTATTAGACAACAAACAGAAGTAGGAATTGAATTTGAAAAAAATTTATTAAAACTAGCAATAGAATTATTTAGTCGACAAAAATTAAGAATAGATGATTAGAATTATAATAGCTTATGATGATAACGATGCCGAATTAGGAGATTATTTCGATGATAGTTTTAAAGACTTTAATAACAATCTTAGTATTAATACTAATACTTCAACTATAGCAATTAGAGGTTTAGAATGTAGCCAAACTAATATTAAAGCTATTATCCCTCTCAATGTACCATATATTTTTATTGGGCTTTCTCACGGAAATGAACACCAACTACTTACCGAAAATGATGTTTATGCTGACAGTAATGATGTTTTACATTTTAAAAACTCATTGTTTTACTCTCCAAGTTGTAGTACCGCTTTAGAACTAGGAAAAAGATTAATAGAAGCAGAATGTGTTTGCTTTATAGGTTGTGCTAGAGATACTCTTGCAACATATGAAGATTTTTATCACTTATATATTGATTGTGAAAACTATTGCATTAGAGAGTTTGTTAATTCAACCAAAACCATTGAAACTACATATGATGAAATGCTCAAATATTTTGATTCTAAAATTGATGAACTTTTTGAGCAGGGTGATAATGAAATATTAGTTGCAATGGAATTACAACACAATAAAGATAGTTTCGTTTTGGAAGGAAATAAAAAATTGACTATTAAGTATTATGATTTGAAATAGAAAATCTCAAAATTTAATTTCGTCGGACAACAGTCGGACAAAATCCATAAAAAAATCTCGTAAAATCTTAATTATAAGATTGTTACGAGATTTTACAGTACTCAGAGCGGGACTTGAACCCGCACGAACATTGCTGTTCACTGGATTTTAAGTCCAGCGTGTCTACCAATTTCACCATCCGAGCATTTTGCTTTTGTGTGTTATATTTAATTTTTATAAAATTAATTAAAAATAACACTATACTTGCATTTTGTTTGATTTTTGAAATATAACTAATTCAAATTTCAATTAAAATATGCTTTTGAGCGAAAAACGGGGCTCGAACCCGCGACCTCGACCTTGGCAAGGTCGCGCTCTACCAGCTGAGCTATTTTCGCATTTTTTTATTTAAAAGAACAACAATCCGTTTACCGTATTGCGAGGGCAAATTTAATACATTAATTCAATAATGCAAGAGTTTTTGAAGAAAAAGTTATACTTTTTTGTAATGACTTGAAAATCCTGAATTTAGGGTTACCCTTTTTTCAACAACATTCTTTTTATTTCATTCAATTTCATTAAAGCTTCAACTGGTGTCAAAGTATTAATATCTAAACTTAATATTTCATCTTTGATTTCTTCCAAAAGTGGATCATCCAAATTGAAAAAACTCATTTGCATATCATCTTTATTAGATTTTAATCCGTTTAATGGATCGGCAGAATGATTTTTTTCTAATTTTTTTAATATTTTTTCTGCTTTTTGCAATACAATTTGTGGCATTCCAGCCATTTTCGCCACGTGAATTCCAAAACTATGTGCACTTCCGCCTTTAACTAATTTTCTAATAAACAAAACCGTGTCTTTCAGTTCTTTGACAGAAACATTATAATTCTGAATTCGACTTAAAGAATCCGACATTTCATTCAACTCATGATAATGTGTAGCAAATAAGGTTTTGGGTTGTGCTGGATTTTCATGCAAAAATTCTGCAATGGCCCAAGCTATCGAAACACCATCATACGTGCTTGTTCCTCTTCCAATTTCATCTAATAAAACCAAACTTCTTTCCGAAATATTATTCAAAATAGAGGCTGTTTCATTCATTTCGACCATAAAAGTCGATTCGCCCATAGAAATATTGTCGCTTGCTCCTACTCTAGTAAATATTTTGTCAACTATGCCCATTTGTACACTTTCGGCTGGGACAAAACTTCCCATTTGCGCCAATAAAACTATTAATGCTGTTTGACGTAAAATAGCTGACTTACCAGACATGTTTGGTCCTGTAATCATAATTAATTGCTGGGTTTCTCTGTCTAAATAAACATTATTAGCAATATAAGGAATGCCAATTGGGAGTTGTTTTTCAATAACAGGATGTCGACCATTTTTTATATCTAATGAAAATGAATCGTTTATTTCTGGACAATTGTATTTGTTATCGATAGCCAATTGGGCAAACGAAATCAAACAATCCAATTGAGCAATTAAGTTGGCATTTAATTGTACTGGCTTGATGTAAGTAGCAATCCAACCAACCAATTGTTCAAATAATTGATTTTCTATTTGTTGAATTTTTTCTTCGGCACCCAAAATTTTGGTTTCATATTCTTTAAGTTCTTCTGTAATGTATCGCTCAGCATTTACAAGTGTTTGTTTGCGAATCCATTCTGGTGGGACTTTGTCTTTGTGTGTATTTCGAACTTCAATATAATAACCAAAAACGTTATTGAAAGATATTTTTAAAGATGAAATACCGGTTTGTTCAGATTCTCTTTTTTCAATGCCTTCCAAATATTCTTTTCCGAGTGATGAAATACCGCGTAATTCGTCCAATTCTGCACTAATTCCTAAAGCAATGGCATTTCCTTTGCTAATGGCTACTGGAGCTTCTTGATTTAAAGTAGTTTTTATTTTTTGGCGCAACAAATCGCAAGCATGCAAACTATCGCCAATAACTTTTACGGCTTCTTGCGAACTTTTGAGTGCCATTTCTTTTATTGGAATGATAGCATCTAGCGATTCTTTTAAATGTATAATTTCCCTAGGACTAATTCTGCCTGCTGCTACTTTAGAAATTAATCGTTCCAAATCGGAAATTTGCTTAATTTGATATTGAACTTTTTGAAGTATTTCCAGATTTTCTTTAAAATAAGCCACCACTTCATGGCGCGATTTTATTTTATGGGCGTCTTTCAATGGCAATGCCAACCAACGTTTAAGCAATCTTCCGCCCATTGGCGAAAGCGTTTTATCGATTACATCCAATAATGTCACTGCATTTGGATTGTAACTGTGGTACAATTCTAAATTTCTAATAGTGAATCGATCCATCCAAACGTAAGCATCTTCAGCAATGCGATGTATGGATGTAATATGTTTGTTTTTATTGTGTTGCGTTTCTGATAAATAAAACAAAATAGCACCCGAAGCAATAATTCCATTAGACAATTCTTCAATTCCAAAACCTTTTAAGGAATTGGTTTGAAAATGATTAATTAAAGTTTCGGTAGCATAATCTTCTTTGTAAACCCAGTCTTCCAGATAAAAAGCATGAAAATTATTACCAAATTTTTCTTTGAAATCAGCTTTATTTTGTTTGGCAACTAATATTTCGCTTGGATTAAAATTCTGTAATAACTTATCAATATATTCTTCATTTCCTTCAGAAGTTAAGAATTCGCCAGTTGAAATATCCAGAAATGAAACACCCATAATTTTTTTTCCAAAATAAATTGAAGCCAAAAAGTTGTTTGTTTTAGAATTCAAAACCTCATCGTTCATAGAAACGCCTGGTGTAACCAACTCTGTAACACCACGTTTTACAATAGTTTTGGTCATTTTTGGATCTTCAAGTTGATCGCAAATAGCTACTCGAAGTCCAGCTTTGACCAATTTTGGCAAATAAGTGTTTATGGAATGATGTGGAAAACCAGCCAAAGCCGTTTCTGTTGGAGATCCAGCGCCACGCTTTGTCAAAGTTATACCCAAAATTTTGGAAGCACGGACGGCATCTTCACCAAAAGTTTCGTAAAAATCGCCCACACGAAATAGCAAACAAGCATCGGGATATTTCCTTTTTATCTCGTTATATTGTTTCATTAAAGGGGTTTCCTTAATTTCTTTTTCTTTCGTTGACAAAGTATATTTTTTAAATTTTAGTAAGCGAATTTAATTATTTTAAATTCAGAAATTATGTTAAAAAAGAATTAATATTTATGAGATTATTTATTTGAATTTCAATTTTTTATTTACATTTGTTTAATATTAAAATTAATTTAAATAAAAATGAAAAAAATATTAGTAATTGTTGCTTTTATGATGTTGGGAACTACAGTTTCTTTCGCACAAGATTTAGGAAAAGCAAACACAGAGGTTAAAGCAAAAAAAACTACTAAAAAAGCCAAAACTACTAAAAAAGCATACAAGGCTGAAGTAGAAGGTGCTGGAATGAAGTTTGTTTCTGAAACTGTTGATTATGGAACTATCAATCAAAATGCTGATGGAAAAAGAGAATTTGTATTTGTAAACAACGGAAACAAACCTCTTATTATAACAAATGCTACTGGATCATGTGGATGTACAGTTCCTTCTTATCCGAAAGAGCCTATTATGCCAGGTCAAAAAGCAGTTATTGGTGTAAAATATGATACATCAAGAGTAGGTGCTATTTCAAAAACTGTTACTATAACTTCAAATGCTGAAGGAATGCCTTCAAAAGTTTTGAACATAAAAGGTACCGTGAATCCTGTAGGTGCTACAGTTACACCAGCAACAGCAGTAAAAAGCTAATAAAATTTATATTTATATAAAAGCTTCCGAATTTTTTGGAAGCTTTTTTTTTGAAAATTATTTAAATGCGAAAATTAGAAAACAGCGAACTAGAAAGAAAATCTATTGATGATTTCAAAGTAGCAAAAAAAACGCCTATCATTATTGTTTTGGATGACATTCGAAGTTTGCATAATATTGGTTCAGTTTTTAGAACTGCTGATTCTTTTTTAATAGAAAAAATATATTTGTGCGGCATAACTGCAAAACCACCAAACAAAGAAATTCACAAAACTGCTTTAGGCGCAACGGAAACTGTAAATTGGGAATATTCTGAAAATGTATTGGATGTAATTGATACTTTAAAACAAAATAATATTTTGGTTTTTGCTATTGAGCAAGTAGAAAATGCCACTTTTTTAAATGACTTTAAAGTTGAAAAAGATAAAAAATACGCGTTGATTTTTGGAAATGAAGTTTTTGGTGTCAATCAAGAAGCTATAAAAAAATGCGATGGAAGTATCGAAATTCCACAACTGGGAACCAAACATTCGCTAAATATTTCGGTAAGTGCTGGAATTGTGGTTTGGGATTTGTTTTGTAAATTCGATAGTTAGATAATTCGATTTTTCGATGATACGATTTTTGATGTTTACTTGTTTGATTGTTCCATGATTTTATATTTTGATGGTGCGATTATTTGATGGTTGTAAAATTAACTTTGATTCGTCTAAAAATCGAACTATCGAACTATCGAATCATCAATTTTCTCCTTAATTGCTTGCAAAACTTTCAAATAATCTTCTTGTTTTTTTACAAAATCAAATTCAGAAACATCTATAATTAAACTGTTTAGGTTGGTTTGCGATTTAATAAAATCCAAATAACCTTTGTTTATTTTATCCAAATAAGATGCTTTAATATCTTGTTCGTAGTTTCTGCCTCTTTTTTTAATGTTTTCAAGCAATCTATCTGTGTTTTGATATAGATAAACATACAAATCTGGCTTTGGCATTTCTTTATAAATAATATCAAACAATGTTTTGTACAACCTGAATTCGTCTTCTTGCAAAGTAACTTTGGCAAAAATTAAAGATTTAAAAATATGATAATCAGCTACTACAAAATCTTTAAACAAATCAAACTGAGACAAATCGTCCGACAATTGCTGGTATCTATCCGCCAAAAAGGACATCTCGAGCGGAAAAGCATACCTGTTTTGATCTTTATAAAATTTAGGCAAAAAGGGATTGTCTGCAAATCGTTCCAGAATAATTTTGGCATTGAAATCGGAAGCAATTTTTGAAGCCAGAGTTGTTTTTCCTGCGCCAATATTTCCTTCAATAGCAATATAATTTAAATTGGAGATAGGATGTTTTATTGGAATAAATTCTATTTCAGAAATTACTTTACAATCACTTTTATCAGGACAAATAGTCAATAATTCTTTAACCGTTTTTTGCAAAACTGGATGCTTCCAATCTAAATTTAAGTCCAACATAGGTTGTAGCACAAAAAGTCTGTTTTGCATTTCAATATGAGGAACATTTAGAAATTCAGTTTTTATAACTTCATTTTCGATAGCAATAATATCAATATCGATTATTCTAGCTTCATATTGCGATGCATTTTTTGGAGTTCTGCCTAGCTTTTTCTCTATTCCCATTATTTTTTGCACCATTTTATCTGGAGAAAAAGAGGTGTTCAAAACCAAAGCACAATTAAAAAAATAATCACTATCAAAACCCCACGAAGGTGTTTCATATATTTTTGAAATGCATAAAACCAATCCAATTTCTTGGTTGATCAATTCGATACATTTTTCAATGTTTTCTTGACGATTTCCTTGGTTGCTACCTAATGATAAAATGACTTTTATTGGCGTTTTCATATGTAAAGCAAATTAACTAAAAGAATTTCAGAATATGTAATATTTATGCAAGTGTTCGTTAAATTTATTGAAATTTTTAAATCCTATTGTAACAAAATACCATAAAGAACTACTAATTAGGTATAAATTTATTATTATGAGATTTTTAGGAAATGTATTGGCAACCATTGTTGGTTTATTTGTTTTTATAATGTTATGCTTTTTTGGAATAGTTATTATAGGTGCTATTTTTGGTAGTGGTTCAAAATCAACTTATGTAGAAGATAATTCGGTTTTAGAATTAAATTTAGAAAATATATCCAATGATTATGGTGGAAAATTTAATTACGAAGAAATTGGCTATTATGATGCAAAACATGATGGTTTAACCGATGTTTTGAATGCTATTAAAGCAGCAAAAACTGATGAAAAAATAAAAGGGATTTCTATATTAAACAACACTTTAAATTTAGGAATTGCACAAACCAAAGCTTTACGCGATGGACTTGAAGACTTTAAAAAATCGAAAAAATTTGTATTATCCTACGCAAATGTATATTCTCAAAAAGATTATTATTTAAATTCAATTGCAGACGAAATATACTTGAATCCAATTGGAGAGGTCGATTTTAAAGGACTTTCTACCGAAGTCATGTATTTTAAAGATTTTCAAGACCAAACTGGTATTAAAATGGAAGTTATTCGCCATGGAAAATTTAAAAGTGCCGTTGAACCTTTTTTATTAAGTGAAATGAGTCCTGAAAATAGAACTCAAATTTCTACCTTTTTAAATTCGATATGGGATTCTATGGTTGTTGATATTTCAAAATCAAGAAATATTCCTGTAGCTCAATTGAATAATATTGCATCAGGTTTGTTGGCAAGAACCCCACAATTGGCTTTGCAAAATAAACTAATTGATAAAATTGCTTACGAAGATGTTTACCATGAGGACATTAGAACCAAATTGAAATTAAACAAGGACGAAGATTATAATTTTGTCAATATTGTGGATTATACACAAGATTATGCCACCTCATCATCTGACTTTGATGTAAAAGATAAAATTGCGGTTATTTATGCTCAAGGTGAAATTGGTTCAGGGGAAGGCGATTTGAATGTTGTGGGTGAAGGTTCTATGCGAAGATCATTGCAAGAAGCTAGAAAAGATAAAAATGTAAAAGCTATTGTTTTAAGAATTGATAGTCCAGGCGGAAGCGCATTGACATCGGAATTAATTTGGAGAGAAATAGAAATTACCAAAAAAGAGAAACCTGTAGTGGTTTCGATGGGAAATCTAGCGGCTTCAGGAGGTTATTATATCGCTTGCAATGCCAATAAAATTTTTGCTGAGGCTAGCACAATCACTGGATCTATAGGTGTTTTTGGTGTATTGCCCAATTTAACCCAAGTGACTAAAAAATATGGTATCAATACAGAGTTGGTAGAAACCCATGAAAATGCTTCAGGCTACAGTTTGTTTAAACCGCTGGACGATAATTTCAGAGCTTTCACACAAGAAGGTGTAGAAACTATTTACAAAACCTTTGTTACAAGAGTGGCAACAGGTCGTAAAATGACTTTTGCACAAGTAGATGCTATTGCTCAAGGTCGTGTTTGGGCAGGTTCAGACGCTTTGAAATTAGGATTGGTGGATCAACTTGGCGGACTAGACGATGCCTTGGCTTATGCTTCAAAATTGGTAAAAATCACTGACTATTCCACTGTTGATTATCCAAAATATGAAAAAGACTTGGCAGATTTGTTTGGTGGTGGTGGTTTGCCATTTATGAAATCGCGCGAAAGTTTAATTAAAGCAGAAATTGGGGAAGCCAACTATAAAGTCATTGAACAAATTCGAAGGTTGAGTGTTCAAAAAGGGACACAGGCTTTGTTGCCATTTGAGGTGAATATAAAGTAATAGAATGGTATAATGAGTGAAAAAAATTGTTCATTATAATTAAAAAAAGTATTGAAAGTAATATTATAAAACCCGCAAATCTAAGGTATGATTTGCGGGTTTTGTGTTCTGAGTAAGCCTTGTTGGGTTTGACAGAAGCCTTATTGGGTTTGGCGGAAGTCTTGTTGGGTTTTGCATAAGTCTTGTTGGGTTTGGCGGAAGGCTTGTTGAGTTTGGCGGAAGGCTTGTTGAGTTTGGCGGAAGGCTTGTTGAGTTTGGTGGAAGGCTTGTTGGATTTGGCGGAAGTCGTGTTGGGTTTGGCGGAAAGCTTGTTGGATTTAGTGAAAGGCTTGTTGGGTTTGCAACAAGCCTTGAATATTTGGAAAGTTTATAACTTATTGTCGTTTGAATTTTATTCTTGAGATTGCTTTATACTGTGCTGAACTTGTATCAAGAATTGTAAAAAGGTAGTCTTTTGCGGCATTAGCAACGTCTACCAAATTATCTGAACCATTATAAAATGTGGTATTCCTAGTACTGCGTGCATTGTTTAGTGGAACATAGGTTGTTGCTACCGCTTGTGTTTTTGACAGCATTTGTTCCTTTTTGTTTTGATAGGTTGCTACCTTATATTCTGTTTCGTTTGGATTAAAGTTAGGTGTGTTTTGCAATAATGAAATTAATAAATCCATGTTATTGGTACGTTGGTCGTAGCTCAATTGAGATGTTGAATAATTTACTGCTGCTTCATCTAGATTTGTAGATTCTTTTATTGGAGTTTTTCTTTCACCTTTTAATTTACGAACTATGGTCATAAAATCTTCCAATTGTACTTGTGTAACTCCTTCTGTTGCTTTGTATGCTCTTCTAAGTTTTGTTAGGTCGCGATTTAAGGGTTTAAAAATGACTTCTCTTTCGTCTACTGCTACAGAATATGGGGCTAATGAATCATTTACAATTTTTTGTTCGCTGAAACCTTTGGTGTAAAAACTTTGAAGATTTGCCAATAATAATTTTGGATTGCTCGGAACGTATATTGCGCCCAATGCTTGAATGTTTGTGTTTAATAAATTGAGGTTTGCAATGTTTTTTGCGTGTCCCACTTCTGATGATGAAGCCATAATATATGTTTTTTATTTGTTAATAATATTTTAAAAATAAATAAAAATTGTTAAGATTTGTATTTATATTAATTTTTTTATTAAAAAAATTGTGATAAATTTTTTACAAGCATTTAATAATATTACAATTTCAGAATAAAGTTTCTAACTAAACTTTATTAATTAAAATTCGCCGTGAGCACTATAATAAAAATATGAACTAGGATAAAGGAAAAATTTATCTTTTGAAAATATCTCTAAACTGATAAAGAAGTCTTTCAATTAATCGTAAATCTTCGGTTACTACATCTGCAGTACCAGACATTTCTTGTTGGAAAACGATTTGTTTTTTATATGAAGTTTCTAGACCTTTCGGTAAAGATACATTTATCAATAAATTGCCTTCTTTGTCTGTCGTTAAAGAAATTGCTTTTATAATCCCTTTTATTACACCAAATTCACGGTCAGGATAATTTGCCAGTCGAATATTAACAGTTTGCCCTACTTTTATTTTGCCTGAATTTTGCGAAGGGGCTTTTACTTTTCCTATATAGCCACTTTCATTTGTTGGAATTATAGCAAATACATTGTCGCCAGCATTTACGGTTTGATTATCTGCCCAGAGTTGCAAAAAACTTACTTTGCCATCAATTGATGATCGTAAAACATAATTTAATTCCCAATCTTTAATGGCTTTTTTAAGCTGATAGAAAGATTGGATTACATTGCGTTCTAAATTTACATTTTCTTTACTTTCGTTTATTTGTGTTGTTTTACTATTTTTATTAAGTTCATTCAATGATGATTTTAATGTAGAAATAGTACTTAGAAAACTTTTGTAATTTTTTTGAGATTGCAAATATAGCAATCGTTGTTTTTCTATTTCTTGTGTTGCTATTATTCCTTTTTTGTACAAAGTTTCGTAACGATCCAATTCACTTTTTTGTAAAATCAATTCATTTTGATTAATGTCTTTTTGTGCTTCCAATAAATTCAAGCGTTCTTTAAGTTGAATGGCTTCGTAACTTTGGGCTGAGCCTTCGATCTGGTAAGGCGTTAATTTTGCATTTAAATCGTCTGCAATACTTTCTTTTTGAAACACTGCAAAGGCACTTTCTATTTCACCCAATTGCGCGGATTTTAATTTCTCAAATGGAAACTTACATTTATCGATATTGATACTATCTACAATTGTTTTTAGTAAAAAAACGTCTTTATAATTTGCTGAATTCTCAATAACGGCAAGTGGAGTATTTTTTGGAATAGTTGCTTTATCGGTCACCAAAAGAACTTCGATTTTACCTGAGACTTTAGCAACTAATTTTTCAGGAGGAATATTGGTTGTAATAATAATTTGTGTAGTTATTACGTCTGGATATTTAACCAGCCACGATACAAAAAAAAGTGACAATAAAATTAATAAAACTACAACCGAACCCCAACGAATCATCCAATGTGGTACTCGTGTTAAGATTTCTTGTACTTCTTCACTTCTTAATTCTATTTCTGTATTCTCTGGCATTTTGTCTTTTTTTAAATAATAAATCAAAAATCTTAACTTCCCAATTGCAATTGATTACGCACCAATTCATAATAACTGCCTTTTAATTTGACTAAGTCATTATGATTTCCAATTTCAACAATTTTACCTTTTTCTAAAACTACAATTTGATCAGCATTCATGACTGTACTCAATCTGTGTGCAATAACAACAACAGTTTTATTTTTAAAGAAAATATCCAATTTTTGCATAATTTCTTTTTCATTATTCGCATCTAGCGCAGAAGTAGCTTCGTCAAAAAATAGCATTTCAGGATTTTTATAAACAGCTCTGGCAATAAGTAGTCTTTGTTTTTGTCCTGTGCTCATTCCAACACCTTCCATTCCAATTTTGGTATTATAGCCTAATGGATAGTTTTGTATAAATTCTTTGATATTAGCCACACCAGCTGCATAAACCAATCGTTCTTTATTGATAATATCTACTCCAATTGCAATATTGTTGGCAATTGTATCGTTGAAAATATAACCCTCTTGCATCACTGTTCCAACGTGTGAACGCCAGGTTTTTTGGGCAACGGTTTTTAAATGCGTTTTATCTATTAGAATTTCTCCAGAATTAGGCTCATAAAATTTAAGCAAGAGTTTCATTAAAGTCGTTTTTCCGCTCCCGCTAGTTCCCACAATAGCAGTTACTTTGTTTGCAGGAATAGTCAAGTTTAAATTTTCTAAAACTGGAGTATCAGAACCAATATATCTAAAGCTCAAATCTTTTATAATAATATCACTATCAACAGGAATTTCATGGATTTGAGATACTTCTTGTTGTGTTTCATCTTCTTTTTCGTGAATTTCTGATAAACGAGCTAGTGATATTTTGGCATCTTGTGCTTCGCGGATAAAACTTATTAATTGCAAAATGGGTCCGTTTAAACTGCCTACAATGCTGCTTATTGCGAGCATCATACCCAATGTGATTTGACCATCGATAACCAATTTTGCAGACAAGAAAATAATGATAATATTTTTTAATTCATTAATAAAATTTGAGCCTATATTTTGGGTTTGTTCTAATACCAAACCTTTCATAGACACTTTAAATAAACGTGCTTGTATATATTCCCAACCCCAACGTTTCTGTTTTTCTGCATTGTGGAGTTTTATTTCCTGCATACCGCTTATAAGTTCAATAACTTTGCTTTGTTCTTGAGAAATTTCTGCAAAACGTTTGTAATCCAATGCTTCACGACGCTTTAAAAACAGTACAACCCAAAAGAAATACAATATACTTCCCGCAAAAAATACTGCAAATATTTGCAAATTGTAATAGGCTAAAACGCCACCCATGATAACCATATTTATGAGTGAGAACAAAACGTTTAGAGAGGATGTAGTCAATATTCGCTCTATTCTATGGTGGTCGTTTATGCGTTGCATAATATCGCCTGTCATGCGGACATCAAAAAAGGAAATAGGTAAATTCATTAATTTAATAAAAAAATCAGAAATCAAAGAAATATTTATGCGACTAGAAAGATGTAATAAAATCCAACTTCGAATCAATTCTAAAACTGTTTTGCCAACAAACAAAAATAATTGTGCAAATAATATTAAGTAGATAAAGTTAATATTCTGATTTTGAATACCAACATCGACAATGCTTTGGGTAAGAAATGGAAAAATAAGTTGTAGCAAACTTCCAGCCAGTAAACCAATAATAAGCTGAATTATAAAAGACTTATAGGGTAATATATATTTGAATAGTAGTGAAAAACCGAATGCTTTTTTATCATCGCTTTCAAATACTGATTGATAAAATTTTGGAGTAGGTTCTAGTAAAAGTGCTATGCCTTCTTCTGTGGTTTCGTTGGCGTTGTTGCCAATCCAGAGTTTTAAGAATTCTTGTTGGTTGTATTCTATAAGTCCAAAAGCAGGATCAGATATATAGTACCTATTTTTTTTGATTTTATAAAGAATGACATAGTGTTCTTTGTTCCAATGTAAAATACATGGCAAAGGAACTTCTTCTAGTTTTTTTAAACTGAGTTTTGCGCCAAGTGTTCTAAAGCCAATTTTTTCAGCAGCATCAGACAAGGTTAACAAATTGCTACCTTCTCGTGTGGTCTCACTAAACTCTCTTAAAGTTTGAATGTTTAAAATCTGACCACAATGTTTCGCAATTATTTTGATGCACGTGGGACCGCAATCTTTTGAATCTGCTTGTATGTAATTGGGGAAGGTTTTCAACACATAAAATATTTAACTAAAGTCTGCATCATCTTCCAAATCATTTATAAAATGGATTAAATCATTTCTATCATATTCCTTTGGAAATGAATAGTTATTTATAATTATTGCTGGTGTATAAGTTATTTTATTTTCTTGATTCCAAGTATATTGCTCATAAAGTACTTCGTTAATTTTTAAATCATTAATTTGAGAAGTTGAGTTTGATAATAATTTGTCTTCTTCTTTATTTTCAAACCAATCGTGAAGTCCTTTCATAAAAACATCTTGACCTTCACTAAAATAGATTTGAACTAATTTTTGATGTACTCTTTTTGATTTTTCATCACTTTTTGAACCATCAAAATTAAAATGCAAATCGAAACAAATTTTATCTTTGTGTAATTCTAATATTTCATCGATAATTTTGTGCATTTCTTTACAATGACCACAAAAAGGACTAGACACTACTGTAATTTTTAGTTTGGCTTCTGGATTGCCAAGTAAAATATTGCTTGAAATAATTATCTTCTCATTTACTTTATCAGAAGATAACAAAACCATTTTGAACAAAGAATATTTTCTTTTGAAACGATTATTCTCACTTATTGTAGACTTAAAATCAAGATTCTGTTTGATTATACTTTTTACAAAAACTGATGCTATATGAGAACCAACTAATACCAATAAAAAGTAAGCAATCGAAATGGTGTTTATTGCAAAACTGAAGTTATTATAAACTAAAAGACTTACTATTTCAGCATAGATTATGCAAATAATTGCCAAACAAATAGGACACCATTTTTTTGCAACGATAATTTGTTGGTAAAAAGAAAAAAAAGTTACAGGAATTGAAAAAAACAATATAATAGTTGTAATGTTATAAAAATCAGTCAACTGTTTTGAAATTGAAAATAACAATAGAGCCAGTATTTGAGATGTAAAAAAAGTAATACTCGCCCCACTAAAACTAAATTTTTCTAAGAATCGTGATTTTTTAGCATTAATTACCGCATCACAATCAGAATTTGTAGTTATGGTACAAACTGCCTCCGAAAATTTTGTTTGAATTCCCAATTCATAATAAATAGCTTCAAGCGATAAGTAAAAACCAATTGTTGCAAAACAAACAAAAATAAATGCTAACAATGAAAAACCATTCGCAAAAATTGAAAACAAATAAATTATTCCTAGAAATATTAAAGTATAAATGACGAAATTATTGGATTTTTTTGTTGGCGTTTCGTTTTCTTCATTCTCAGCAAGTAAAACAATGTTTTGAAACATTTTTTCAAACATTTTGTTTGAAACTAAATTTGATTTCCCATCTTTAAAATATTGAAAACCATTTTCTTTGCGTTCCAAAAATGCTAAAAAAGTATCTTGATTTCCTTCTTTAATCAACCCCATAAAATTATTAGGCAAATATTCCAAATCTTCGTTTTCTATTCTTGTTGCAAGATTGTTAATTTTAAAAAAACTTAAAGTATCGCTTATGGATAATAAAGAAGGATAGTCTGAATGTGATTGAAGTTGATAATCGAATTCATTTTGATCAATAATTATTTTTTCTTTTTTCAAATATTGAAAAAGACAATTAAGTTTATTCATAACAAACGAGGTGAAAATACTTTAATGGGTGTAAACTATTAAGCTTTACTGCCAAATATCCTTATTCTACAAGTCCTGTTAGTAGATTAATTAAGTTTAACTTCATATATGCTTGGCCACATTTTTCCTGTGATAAAAAATGTGTCTTTATCTTTATTATAAGCAATACCATTTAATTCTTGAGCTCCCGAAAATTTAGTTAAAGCTTCATAGCATAATGAATTAAAATCTATTGATCCTACAACTAAACCACTTTTTACATCAATTTTTACAACTCTACAGGTTGTATAAATATTAGCATAAATAAAACCATTAACAAATTCTAATTCATTGAGATTTACAACCGCAACATCATTTTCAAAAACTTCTATTTTTTTTTCTACTTTTAAATTTTTTGGATCTAAAAAAGTTAGCTGGTTAGTGCCATCACTCATTATTAATAAAGTATCATTAATTGATGTTAAACCCCAACCTTCCTTACTTTCAAAAGTAAAATTGCCTTTTTTCTCAAATGTATTAAAATCGTATATAAATCCTTTCCTGTTTTTGTATGTTAATTGATATATTTTATCCTTACATTTTGCAATGCCTTCACCAAAATAAAAGTCTTTATCCAACTCCACTTTGACATTCAAAAGTCCAGATCTTAAATCTAAAATTCCAATCACAGATTTTGCGTTTGGCATATCATTAGGAGAACCTGTGCTTTCATATATTTTATTATCATAAAAAAACAAGCCTTCTGTAAAAGAGTTTATATCATGAGAATAAGTATTTAAAATAGCAAATCCAATATCTTTATCAGTCTTTTTATCACTTCGATGGTTTTCTTTGCAACCTTGGATAAGAATCATAAAAAAAATGAAACAATTATATTTATTTATTTTCATTAAGTATATTAATTTAGTTTTACAAATATAATTTTATAAAGCATAAGTTTAAAATTTTGGCCAAAACAAAGTTTTAGCCAAAATTAATTTATGGATGTGAAAGAATCCATCCGCCACCATTCCAGTAGCACTGATATCCTGGACCCTCCGAGTAACTAGCAGAGTGACATGCAAAATAAGTTGCGTATCTTCCACCAGACATTTCTCGCATTTCTTCTCTTTTAAGTACTTTTTTAAAATCTTTCAAACTGAGTTTTTTCATTTTTTAAATTTTTAATTTGTTAATAAATATAAAACCCCCTCAAAATCATTTTAAATCACCATGTGCACTTGGGATATAAAAAAACAACAAGGAATAATTTTAATAATTCAAATATCTTATTATGTTTTTGTGTAAACTAATTTTAAGTTTGCATATTTTTTGCATATTTTCGCAATAAATAAAATCGTATTATAAAATGGAAAAAACTAAATTAATACAAGCGAGAATAAAAAGATGTTTCACGCAACAACAACTTGCAGAAGCTTTGTGTGTAGATGTTTCCAATTATAACAGGAGGGAAAAAGGGCAAATAAAAATTTCTAATACAGAATGGGAAAAATTATCCAAAATTTTAGAAACTCCAATAGAGGAAATTTATGAGCAAGAAGATAGCATGGTCTTTATATGCAAAGACAATGCAACAGGAAATTATCAAGGAAATAATCATATTTATTCAATACCTGAATATTTTTTAGATAATCAGAAAAAATATATACAGAAACTCGAAGAAGAAAACCAAAACCTAAAAAACGAGATGGAGAAGTTGCGGTAGTTTGGTAGTTAAAAACTACCACTATGCCCCAGATTGAAGCGGCAGCCCCGAAATTTTAAAAGCTATTTTTTCTTGGAGTAACAGAGCGACCAAAGGAAGCTCCTGTTGCGAGCATAGAAAAAAAGCTTTTTAAATGAGGGCTAAAGCGGAAAGCTGGAATTGGCACAAAATACTTAGATTTTCAAATCTTCCAAAACTTCAACAAAGCCTTGTTTTGGCAACAAACAAGCCTTGTTTTGGCATACATAAAATAAAGTTTCGTTTTCTAAAAAACGATCTTTTAAGAAAGGTAGCGTTGAACTTTTTATACTTCCAGCCACAATAATATTGGGCAAATATTCTTTGTTTATTTTTTGAATTTCTTCTACCGCATTTTTGCCACAAACTGCCAATTCTTTATTGTCTTCGGATAAATTTATCCATAGGTTCAACCAGTTGGAATATGCCGATGCATAATCCATATTGGGAATCATGTGATGCAACATTTTCAAGGCAATTTTTTCGTAATACTTGTTGTGAAACAAAATACTCAAAACATATAAATTACTCGCCATAACTGAGTTGGAAGCAGGCATCACGTTGTCTTCGGTTTCAAAATGTGTAGCAATTAATGGCGAAGCATTTCTGGAATTGAACATGAAAAATTGTTGCTTTTCATCGTAAAAATAATCCAGACAATAATCTGTCCATTGCTTGGCTTGTTGCAAATAATTTTCATTTAATGTGGCTTGATATAAACTGATAAATGCTTGAATAGTAAAAGCGTAATCTTCTAGAAAACCTTCAATAGTGCTTTTCCCGTTTTTGTACGAATGATATAAAAATCCTTCTAGCGACGATTGTTGTTGGACAATAAAAGCAGCATTTTTTTCGGCTAAAGCCAAATATTGTGTATTTCCTAAAGCATTGTAAGCGTCGACATAGCCTTTGAGCATAATGGCATTCCAGGAAGTAAGCGATTTGTCATCTAGCCTTGGTTTTGGTCGTTTTTCCCTAGCTAAGAAAAGCAATTGTTCCCAATTTTTCTTTTTAATTTGCAATTCATTTTCGGTCAAGCCGAATTGGGAAGCCACACTTTCTGTAGTTTGACTTTGTATTAAAACATAATTGTCGTGTCCCCAAAAACCAAATTCATTTACATTATATAAATGACTAAAAACTTCAAAATCTACTCCTAAAATTTCTTGTAATTCTGCTTGTGTCCAAACATAAAAAGCACCTTCTTCGAGTTTGCTTTCTTTGTTCAAACTATCGGCATCCAATGCAGAAAAAAAACCGTTTTCAGGATTTAGAAATTCTCTTTCTACGAAAGTTAAGGTTTTTTCAATTACTTCTTTGTACAATAAATTTTTAGTTCGTTTGTATGCTTCGGAATATAATGAAATAAGTTGTCCATTGTCATACAACATTTTTTCAAAGTGTGGCACGTGCCAACGCATATCGACAGAATAGCGTGAAAAACCACCATCGATGGTATCGAAAAGTCCGCCGTGTGCCATTTTTGTCAAGGTCAAATCGACAAAATCTAGCAAGTCTTTGGATTTGGTTTGAAAACCGTATCGTTGCAAAAACAAATAATTATTGGGCATCATAAATTTTGGCGCACGAGCATAACCTCCATATTCCCAATCGAAACTTTTGGACCATTTTTCGACCAATGGTTTTATATTATCGGTATGATTTTGTTCTTGTGATGTATTGTGTTCTATAACTCCCAAAACTTCAATGCCTTTATGCAGTTTTTCGGCATATTCTATG
>NZ_JANLVD010000097.1:0-4011 GCF_031363805.1 Flavobacterium sp.
GCGTTCATCTACATAAGTATCAATATTTAATTTGTATTGTTTCCCGGTATGGTACATAAATTGCCATAAACCAGTAGCGCCCATTCTGGAAACTGCTTTTGGTTTCAATGCAGATTCTACTACAGCTAAGTATTTTATTTCCAGAGGAATATTGTGTTTTGCCATGGCTTCCTCAAAAATAGGGAAGTAATATTGTGAAAGTCCCATCAACCTTTCATACGATTTTCTACGATTTTTTAAGAACGATTTTACGATGTTTTCCAAACCTACATTATATTCTATATTGAAGGCAGATTTTTCATCGAGCAAACGCAATCTTTCTTTGAAAACTTCGGTAGACAATTCATAATCAACCGGTGTTTCTGGATTTATGGTTTCAATATCTTTTATTAAATCGTTATATAAGTCTAGATTGCAGAGTTCTTTTGCCCACAAATCGTCTGTTCTGTCACATGATTTGTAGTTGACAAATGAGCCTTTGATTGAATCTAAAAACGAAGTTTTTACTTGTGGAATTTTTACAGTGTCAGGCAATGTAACTACTTGAGCATAAAAAAAATGTGTTGTAAAAAAGAGTAAAATAAAAGTGAATTTCTTATTTATCATAGTAGTAGGTTTTAAATCGTTATCTGTCAATAAGTTGTATTTGGGCTGTAAACTTATAAATCTTCTAACGATAATTGATAAAAAAAATTGTTAAACTTGCTGTTTTAATCTAAAATTGCAGCTATTCCAGGCAAAATTTTGCCTTCTAGCATTTCGAGCATGGCGCCGCCGCCAGTGGATACATAACTTACTTTGTGTTCAAAACCAAACTGTTTGACTGCGGCCACACTATCGCCACCACCAACCAATGAAAATGCTCCTTTTTTGGTTGCTTCGGCTATAAAATTGCCCAATTTGATGGTTCCGTTTGCAAAGTTTGGCATTTCAAAAACACCCAAAGGACCGTTCCAAAGTATTGTTTTTGAGTCTAAAATTACTTTTTTAAAGTTTTCCAATGATTTTGGACCTGCATCAAGACCTTGCCAACCATCAGGAATTTTTGTAACATCTGTTATTTTGGTTTCTGCATCATTGGCAAAAGCGTTTGCCGCAACTACATCAACCGGAATATGAATTTGAACATTTTTTTCTTTGGCAAGTCGCAAAATTTCTAGTGCCAATTCTTGTTTGTCATCTTCACAAATAGAATTTCCTATGTTTCCGCCAAGTGCTTTTACAAAAGTAAAAGTCATGCCGCCACCAATAATCATGTGGTCAACTTTATCCAATATATTTTCTATGACCGTAATTTTTGAGGAAACTTTGCTTCCACCCAAAACAGCAGTTACTGGTTTTTGACTGTTTTTAAGTACTTTGTTCAAACTTTCTATTTCTTTGGCCATCAATAGACCAAAACATTTATTGTTTGGAAAAAATTGTGCAATAATTGTTGTTGAGGCGTGGGCTCTGTGTGCCGTTCCAAAAGCATCGTTTACATAAATATCGCCAAGTTTAGCAAGTTTTTTTGAAAACTCGACATCGCCAACTTCTTCTTCTTTATAAAACCGAAGATTTTCCAGCAAAAGTATTTCTCCTGGTTTTAAATTTTGTGCAGCACTTTCGGCTTTTTCACCAATGCAATCTGATAGAAATTTTACATCAGTTTTGAGTATTTCTGAAACTTTTTGAACTATATGCTCTAATGAAAATTCTTTTTGAATTCCTTTTGGTCTTCCTAAATGCGACATTAATATAACACTACCACCATCGGAAATAATTTTATCAATAGTTGGTTTTGCAGCTTCTATACGAGTTACATCGGTCACTTTAAAATGATCATCAAGAGGCACATTAAAATCAACTCTTATTAACGCTTTTTTATTTTGAAAATTGAAATCGGAAATGGTTTTCATTCTAAAAAATATTAATAATTTACTTGTGTTTGTGTACAAGGACAATTGCTTATACCTTGCAAGAAATCCAATCCTAAAGTAATCATGTGCGTTCCAGAATTGAAACCCGCCAGTTCGTTTAAGGTTAACTGATACGAATAGGCAAAATAGAAGTTTGCTTTTTTCAAACCAATCATTGGACCAACTGTCAATGGTTTTAATGGTTGATCATTTAAGAAACGATAAGAAGCGCCTATCCAATAATAACCTGTTCTTTGATTGTCTAAGAAACGCATTTTCACGTTTAAATCGGTACTAGAACGTTTGTCGCTTTCAAAATACTGAAAGTAGGCTGAAGGTTCAAATTCGGTTCTGCTGTCTCGATTGCTTCTATAAACGTAACCCGTATATAACTGATAATTTCGCAATAAATTTGGTTCAGCTCTGTAGAATTGTTTGATGTCTTTTGGTAAAATATTGCTAGCATTGAAACTAGCATAAAATCCTTTATTTCTATACAAAAAACCAACATCGAAATTATTATTTGAAGTAAATCGATCACTTGTAATACTTACGTCTGCAATATTAAATTTTTCGCTTTCGAGTCTAAAATTATTTAAATTGAATGAAATACCAAAAGACAAATATTGTTTGGAGTAATAATCTAAAATGATGTGATGTGCAAAAGAAAACTTTCCACCTGTTTGTCTGGTCAACCCATTTTTATCATTGTACAAATTGATTCCAATTCCTGATTGGTCGCCAATTCTAAAATCTGCATACAAAGCTTGATTTTGAGGTGCATCATCTATACCAATCCACTGACGGAAACCATTGGCTCTAATCCTGAAATTATCGCCAATTCCAGCAAATGTAGGTGAAATCACAAAAGGATTGTCTGCTAGGTATTGTGTAGCTACAGGCAGGTTTAATTCCTGACTGTAGCTTTTATTAATAGAGCAAATTAAAATAATTAATAAAGCTCTCTTTGTAATTTCTAGTATATATTTAGATGTCATCATAGTTTCGTGAATTTAAATTATCTATACAATGTGAAATGACCTACATATTCACGATCATCGTTTTCATTAACTTTTATCACATACCAGTAATCTCCAGTTGGCAATTCGTTGTTGTTGTATTTACCATTCCACGTTTGACCCTGTTTGAGTTCAGCAATTTTACGACCATAACGATCATAAATGTAAACAATTAGGTTTTTATAATTGGATGTATTTTGTGGCGCCCATCCATCATTATTTCCATCCTCGTTTGGAGTAAATACATTTGGAATTTCAATAGGTATAAATACGAATGGTCCAGCTGCGGTTGCGGTACAGCCACTACTATCCGTTACTACAACCGTATAAATTGCTGTAACTCCATAAATATATGTATTGATGTTGCCAGTACTTACCCCATTGAAAGTATAAGTGTTTCCACCTGAACCTCCTGTTGAAGTAGCCACAATTTCATTTAAACCGCCTTGAGCCAATACCAATGTTAACGGATCAACATCTGTAGCAGATATGGTAAACGGTGCCGAAGTTTTCAAACAAGTAAATTGGTTCTCTACATCGACAGTATAATTACCCGGAGTAATCAATAAGCTTGCATAGGTAGCCGAGTCAAATACGTTAGTTGCTTGTTGGCCTACTTGAACTGGAGCTGCTGTTATATTGTTCAAAGTGAAAATATAATTTATAGCTGGATCAAATCCAAATCCAGGTGGATTACCTAAATTCTGAACTTCAATTTTAACCGCTGGCAAGTTGTTCACACACGGGAAACTTACAAGAGGATTTGGAATTATGTTATCTCCTTTTTTAATCAATTGATTAAATCTAGAAATACAACCGTTATTATCCTTGATAGCAATACTATAAGTTACTCCGCCTGGTAAGTTTTGGAAAACATGAGAATTTGGACCGCTAAGTGCAAGATTATTTATTGCAACATAAGTTGAAGTGTCTGTTATAACTCCATTTACTGTAACTGTTGTATAATTTTGAGTAGCAAAATAAGGTGGTGTTCCTCCTGTAATACCTTCAAAGGTAATGATACCATTATTGTCTCCAAAACAAATCTCATTCGTAAATGTTGGATTAGGTGCAGTTAATGAAGTGGCAGGTTC
>NZ_JANLVD010000101.1:0-5799 GCF_031363805.1 Flavobacterium sp.
AAAATACATAAATCATAGTAATGTTTTATGTCTTTAAATTTGAAGTAAAATTGATTAGTTCTATGTAGGAAAATAAAGGTA
Organism: Flavobacterium sp.; assembly: GCF_031363805.1. GTDB lineage: Bacteria > Bacteroidota > Bacteroidia > Flavobacteriales > Flavobacteriaceae > Flavobacterium. The sequence goes on from NZ_JANLVD010000101.1 coordinate 82, forward strand.
TTTGGAATATGAAAAAAGCCGCTTCAATTTTGCTTTGAAACGGCTCTATGAAATAAAAATAGATTACAACTAGAAATGTAGTGCGAATCCAACATTAAATTGTATAATACTTTCAGCTATTTTATCATCCAATGAGTAGTTATATCTTACTCCAGGTTCAATACTTACATTGTCACCCAAAAATATTGCATAACCTCCTTGAATTCCTACATAAGAAGGATCTTTTTGTCCAGATACTTTGTTACTTGTAGAAATTCCATTGTATGACAATTCAACTGGTATTGTGTTTATTACATAATATTTTGCTCCGATTTTATAAGCAAAAACACTACCATTGACTGTTGTTGATGCACCATTAATAGGATTGACAATTTTTTGACTTGTACCACCGTAACCCAAACCAACTTTAATGGCTAAATTGTCTATTACAAAATAACCACCTTCGGCACCAAAATTGTATTCAGAGTCCCCGTCTACTGAATCAAAACCAATTCGAGTACTGCCCACACCGGATCCAAATCCTGTGTTTGCTTCAATTAACCATTTTCCTTTGGCTGTTTGTTCTTGACCATTTGCAAAACCAAAACTGATAATTGCAATACTACATAATAATAACTTTTTCATTTTTTATTTGTTTTAAAATTAATTGATATGAAGTTATTAATGTTATAAATAAAATAAATTAGCATTTAAAATAAGTTTTCAAAAATTTAGTAAACAATAAGTTACAATTTATTGCAAGCTTTTTTTGACTATTTGCTCCACTTAATTTTTATATGAAATTGAAATAATTAACTTTACACAATCATAATAACACATCATGAAAATAATTATCATAAATGGTCCTAACCTCAATTTACTTGGCAAACGCGAGCCAGAAATTTATGGCAATCAAGATTTTGAAAGTTATTTCAAAATATTAGAATCAAAATTTTCAAATATTCAGTTGTTTTATTATCAAAGCAATGTGGAAGGGGAAATCATCAATAAACTTCAAGAAGTTGGGTTTGTATATGATGGAATTATTATAAATGCTGGCGCTTACACACACACTTCTGTTGGTATTGGCGATTGTATTAAATCTATAAAAACGCCTGTTGTCGAGGTGCATATTTCCAATACCTTTTCTAGAGAAACTTTTAGACACCAATCTTATATTTCTCCAAATGTAAAAGGGATTATAATTGGATTTGGCTTACAAAGTTATGATTTGGCTTTACAATCATTTTTATAAAAGTTTAATGAAAAAATTCCAAATTCTTCTATTTCTACTTTTTGCTGTTCCTACTTTTTCGCAAATTAAAGGAAAAGTATTCGATGCCAAAGGCGAAAGTTTACCATCCGTTACTATTTTAATCGAGAACTCCTATAATAATACAACTTCAAATGAAAATGGGTTGTATGAAATAAACATCAAAAAAACGGGAAAATACAATATAATTTTTCAATATTTGGGTTTTAAAACTCGAATAATAGCAGTAGATATTGATAGTTTTCCTTACACATTGGACGTGAAATTATCTGAAGAAAATTATATTCTTAACGAAGTGAATATTTCGAGTAAAGAAGATCCTGCAAAGCAAATTATAAGGAATGCCATTGCTTCCAAAAAATTAAATTCTGAACGAACTGCAAAATACAATTCGGACTTCTATTCACGTGGAATATTTAGAATTAAAGATGCGCCAAAAAAAATTATGGGACAAAATGTTGGCGATTTTGATGGTGCTTTAGACTCTACCAGAACTGGAATTTTATATTTGTCGGAAACAGTTTCTAAACTTAAATTTCAAAAACCTGACAAAATGAAAGAAACCATATTGGCATCTAAAGTAAGCGGAAAAGACAATGGTTTCAGTTTTAACAATGCTGCTTCAGTAGATTTTGATTTTTATGAAAATTATTTACCATTTCAAATTAATGTAATTTCTCCCATTAATGACAATGCTTTTAACTATTATAAGTTTAAAATTGAAGGTAGTTTTTTTAACGAAAACAATCAACAAATTAATAAAATTAAAGTTATTCCGCGTCGGGACACGGAACCCGTAGTTGAAGGCTACATTTATATAGTTGAAGATTCTTGGGCTATTTACGCTGTTGATGTGAATTTGAAAGGATATAGAATGCAAACGCCAGCCATTGATAATTTGATTTTAAAACAGAATTATAGCTTTAATAAAACAGATTTTATTTGGACGAAAAATACACAAAGCATTGATTTTATTGCTGGAATGTTTGGATTTAATGTTACAGGTAGGTTTACTTATGTGTATAGTAATTATGAGTTTGAACCTAAATTTACTAAAAAAACATTCAATGCTGAGGTGTTGACTTTTGAAAAAGAAGCCAACAAAAAAGACAATAATTTTTGGAATTCTACACGTCCAATTCCTTTGACTGATGAGGAAAGTACTGATTATATTAGAAAAGATAGTATTCAAACTTTGAGAAAATCTAAAACCTACTTGGATTCTATTGACAAAAAAAACAATACATTTTCTGTGTCTAAAATAGTATTGGGTTATACTTATAAAAATTCTTACTTAAACAAAACAATTAGCTACAAAGGACCTTTGCTCACCCTCGGTTTTAATACAGTTCAAGGCTATCATCTGTCATCAAAATTAACTTATCTAAAAAGAAATCCTGAGGATAGAACCAACATTAGTTTTGGATCTACTTTTAATTATGGTTTTGCTGAAAATAGGCTAAGAATTAAAGGCGATTTTTCATCTAGATTTAATAATCAGAAAAATGCAAATATCTCTTTTTCAATGGGAAATGATATTGTTCAGTTTAATGATCGAAATCCTATTTCAGCCATTGTCAATACAGTAAGTACACTTTTCTTTAAAAATAATTATATGAAATTGTACGATAAGAATTTTGTAAAAATGTCATACAGTCAAGAAGTTGCGAATGGGTTTTCTGTTTTTTTAAATGCAGAATATTCAGAGAGAAAACCATTGTTTAATAATACAGATTTTACTATTTTAAATAATGATGATTTATACACATCAAACAATCCATTGTTGCCTAATAATTTTGAAATAGCAGCCTTAGAAAAACACAATTTGATCAAATCTAAAATTACAAGTAGAATTAATTTCGGTCAAAAATATTGGACACGACCAGATGGAAAATTTAATATCCCGAACGAAAAGTATCCTACCTTATTTGTTACTTATGAAAAAGGCTTTGCAGGAAATCAAAACGTATATAACTTTGATTATTTGGGCAGTCAAGCCATACAAAACTTTTCTTTGGGGAATAAAGGAAAATTGGGATTGAATTTAGCAGCTGGAAAATTTTTTAAAGCGCAAAATATTTCATTTGTAGATTATAAACATTTTCTGGGAAATCAAACTCGTATTGGACAATCAGAAAATTATTTAAACGTTTTCAATTTGATGCCATATTACACCAATAGTACAAATAACGCTTTTTTAGAAATGCATTCCGAGTACAATGACAATGGTTATTTCATGAATAAAATTCCATTATTAAACAAACTAAAATCAAGTTTGGTATTAGGATTTCATAATTTGTCAATTCCAAATAAAACACCTTATCAAGAATTTTCTGTTGGATTGGATAATTTGGGTTGGGGGAAATTCAAACTATTTAGATTGGATTATGTACGAGCCTATCAAAATGGTTTTCAAACCGATGGCGTCGTTTTTGGATTAAAAATATTGAATGTTATTGATTAAATTAACGTTTAAAAAACACATCATAACCAAAACGGATTAATGTTCCAACTACAACAATCAAAAAGAAAATACGAATAAAATCATTTCCTTTTTTTATGGCCAACTTGGCACCAATCCAACCGCCAAAAGCATTGCAAAATGCCATCGGAATAGCAATAGCCCAAATGATTTTACCTTTTAAAACAAATAAAGTTATGGAACCCAAATTGGAAGCTACATTTACCATTTTAGCATTGGCTGAAGCGTGCAAAAAATCGAAACCAAGAATACTTATAAAAGCAACAACTAGAAAACTACCCGTTCCAGGGCCAATAAATCCGTCATAAAATCCTATAAAAGAACTAATCAGAATGCCAAATAGTATCATTTTACTTTCAGATAAATTTTTGATTTGTTGCAATCCAAAATCTTTTTTTATAAAAGTGTATACAGCTAGTATAATTAAAATAAAAAACAATAGAGGTTTCATGAAATCATTGGAGACCAGAGTTAATAATTCGGAACCCAGAAAAGCAAAACTACAAGAAAAAATTGCCATGATGAGCAATAGTTTCCAGTTCATCTTTACATGTTTCAAATAATGAAAAGCAGCCACGCTTGTACCACTTATACCTGGTATTTTTAGCGAACCAGTTATTGAAGAAACGGGAAAACTAGGAAGTAAAATTAATGCAATTGGCGTTTGAATTAATCCGCCACCACCAACAATAGCATCTACAAAACCAGCAAAAAATGCGGCAAAACATAAAATAATAATGATGTAGTTTTCCATGTTTTTTTACAAAAAAATCCCAATTTGCAGTGCTATTGGGATTTATATATTAATGATTTACATTTTTCAAATACAATAATGTATTTGCGAATTAAGTAAACTGAGGATTTTTGTTAAACATTAAATCTAATGTTTTAAAAAATAAATTTGAAGCAATTTAAAATTTAATTTTTTTTAGAAGTTATATTGGCTTAGAAATTAATTAGCAACATTCTCAAGTTGACCAACTTTTTTCCAGTTTGGGTCAATATTCATTGTAACTGCAACATAAACATCTTTACTGTTACTTTTAAATGCAGTTCCTTTATTAATTTGTGCACTCACTTCTTTTGGAGATAAATTGTAAATAGCACCAGTAATTGGGTCGACAATCAATCCAATTATTCCACCAAATAATACATTTCCAATATACCAACCATTAAATTTTTTAGTTAATTTTGTCTCGTAAGTTTGGTAACCATCTAGTTTAATCACAACGCTGTGTTCACTTTTTCTTGCAAGTTTAATTTCAAATGGTGTTTTTCCAACTTCAATTTTGTCAATAATAATAGTTGCTTCGGACGGATTACTTGTAAATTTTACTTTCTGTTTTGAACCAGAAACGATTGTCGCACAACTTGAAAATAATAATAATGTAATTGCTAACGAACTAGAGATAATTGTTTTTCTCATTTTTAAAATAAATATTAGGGGTTAATTAATTTATAATTGATCTAATGATAATTTAGTAGTGTTATTTTGAAAACAAATCACAATGAAATTTTTAAACAAGTATTCCAAAATATAGGGTAAATTATATTTTAATTTTTTTTATAAAGAGTTTATTTTCAATTGTTAATACTTTTAATTATTTCTGGAAATTGAATTTTATGTAATGTTAATAATTGATAATATAATTGCTGTATATACTTTAATACATAAATTTATTATTATTATGTATTTTAGTAATCAGGTAAATTATTCCCTAATGATATTGGCACCAATTGCTCTCAATCGTTCATCAATACGTTCGTAGCCACGATCTATTTGTTCAATATTTTGAATAGTGCTCGTTCCTTTTGCAGAAAGTGCAGCAATCAAAAGTGAGATACCAGCTCTAATATCTGGCGAACTCATTGTTGTAGCTTTGAGTTGCGATTCGAAATTATGACCCATAACTACTGCTCTATGTGGATCACAAAGCATAATTTTGGCTCCCATATCAATCAATTTATCTACTAAAAACAATCG
>NZ_JANLVD010000123.1:0-25377 GCF_031363805.1 Flavobacterium sp.
ATTTATGATTTTGGTTTGAATCTTGGACTGGCTTTTCAACTACAAGATGATTATCTAGATGCTTTTGGTGATCCTAAAACCTTTGGAAAACAAGTAGGTGGCGATATTATCGAAAACAAAAAAACCTATTTGTATTTGAAAGCTATCGAATTTGCTTCTCTTTCAGATAAGCAAGAATTATTGCATTTATTTTCCATTCATCCAATAGATAATAATGATAAAATTGAATCTGTAAAACAAATTTTCAATAATAGTGGCGCTTCAAAGGCGACACAACAAGCCATTCAAGATTTTACTTTAAAAGCATTTGATACTTTACAAAAAATTAATATTGATGTCGAGAAGAAAGATATTCTACATTCCTTTGGTGAAAATTTAATGGGTCGCAAAGTGTAACAAAATCAATTTCAAAATCAATTGCAATTTCGAAATTGAAATTGATTATTTGAAATTGCAATTGATTTTTGAAATTGAAAAATGAATTTTATTTCTCCACAAAATACCGATTTATTGCTTCAAGAAGCTACTTCAGAAGATTTGTACACAAAACTTGTGGAGCAGATTAATAAAGATTTTAATTTAGCAAATGAAGGAATAGATTTTCCAATGAGCACATCACCCGAAGAATTAAAAATCCAGCTTCACGAAAAGGTATACAGATTAATTCAGTACAAATTTGCGGAATATCTCAATCTGCTTTATATTATTGATGTTCCTGAAGATCAAATAAAAAAACTTGACGGATCTGACATTGGCGAACTGGCAAAACAAGTTTCCTTTTTGATTTTAAAGCGTGAGTGGATGAAAGTTTGGTTTCGGAATAGATATTGATAATTTATTCTAAATCTTTTTTCAAAACGATTTTATTCCACAATTCTTTTCCTTCCTTATCAAACAAAGTCATTTTTAATTGGCGATTTTCTTTATTACCAGAAAAAGAAAGTATTCCAAAATTGTGAACAAAAAATGTACTTCCAGGCACTTTCAAAGGATTGGTTTCTTTTTCTTTTGCAACACCCGAAGTGAATGGAGAAACCGTCCAATCATACAGAGAATAAGTATTTTCGCGATTCAATTTCGCCAATTCGGCATAATGCCTGTCGCCTGTCAAGAATAAAACACCTTTTATTTTATTGTCTAAAATTTCTTTTAAAAGTTTGGCTTTTTCTTCTGGATAATGCCCATAATTTTCGGAATCTCCAATAGAATTTAATACTTGTCCGCCAATAACTATTATTTTAAAACTTGCTGTCGATGATGATAATGCATCAATCAACCAATTGAATTGAACGGTACCCAACATGGTATGATCGCCAGTAATTCGATCATTTGGAGAACGAAAAAAACGATCGTCGAGCATAAAAAATTGTGCATCGCCCCAATTAAAAGTCGAATAGGTTCCTTCGTTTTGGCTCGCATCCGAGCCATAAGTTTTGTTTGCCCAGAAATCTTTAAATGCTTTTTGGGTTACATATTTATTGTAAAAACTTCGATCCGAATCATTATTGCCATAGTCATGATCATCCCAAATAGCAAAATTTTGAGTTTTTGCCAATAATGGCTGAATTTCTTTAATGGCACGAGAATGGGTATTTCGATAATAAATTCCAGTTTTAGAATCCCAATCTACTTCTCTCAAATACATATTATCTCCGCCCCAAATCATAATTTCTGGATTTTTGTTTGCAATGGCGCCAAAAATCTCATGATTGCTACCATATCCTTTTCCAGGACGATCCACTTCGGGTTCGTTTACGTAGTTGCAACTTCCAAAAGCAACAGTAAAATCTGGTGCATCTTCCCGCCACTGCCACAACTTTTTTGATGAAAAAGAAGTTTCACAAGGTAAAACCACTTTTTTATTTTCTATAAAAACATTGTATTTGTATTTTTTGCCTTGTTGTAATTTATCTAAAATAATATGATATGTAAATCCATTTTCTTTTGACGTGGAATAAGTTTCTGAAGAAAAAACTTCTTTCGGATTATCAATGGTAAAATATTCAATTTTAACTGGAACATTTTTTGTTGTTTGAAGCCAAATTACTGCTTCTTTCATTTCGCAATAACCAACCATTGGACCAGATTGAATAACAGAATTTTGTGAAAAACACAAAGAAGAAATGCTGAACAAAAATATATAAATAGTATTTTTCATTTGAATGAATTTAAAAGATTTCGATACAAATAAACAAAACGAATGTTTAAAATGGCATTCATAATCGTTAATTAATCATTAAAAGAAGATTCTAACAAACGGCATAAAAGCATTTCCATAAACATTGTCAGTTTCTTTATACAAAACATTGTATCGTACGCCAACTGTAAAATTATTGCTGACATAACCGACACCTAAAAACAAAGCAGTGTTCCAATTTCTTTGTGAAGGAATTCCAAAACGAGCCTCAAAATTGGTATTCACCCTCAACTGCTCCAGTTCTGCAGAAAGCTGAGCCTGTTCTATAGGATTTACCAGTCCAATTAAACTTCCACCATAGATGTAAGATTTATAAGAATCTTTAAACGAAACATAACTTCCTTGCAATCCAACTCCTGTGGCAAAATATTTATTCATTTGATAAACAGCACTTGGCGCAACCGTAACTGAACTTACATTGTTTCCAAAATTTAAACCCAAACCTCCACCAAAACGAACTCTTTTCCAAAATTCAGATTTTGTTTTTTGCTTTTTTTCAACAGAGGTAGAATCTTGAGAATAACTGTTTACAAACAAAAATAGTTGACTTAAAATGACTAATTTTTTTAGATTTAAAGTTATCATATTTAAAAGTGTTAAATTTTGAGTTATAAAAGTATTAAAAATCCAATGTATTTGTTGTAAATGTTTTACTTTTGCTACAAATTTAATATAATATTCATTTAATAGATAATATGGATAGATTTTCGTTTTTAAACGCAGCCCATACAGAATTTTTTGCTCAATTATACGACCAATATTTAGAAAATCCAGATAGCGTTGAACCATCTTGGAGAAGTTTTTTTCAAGGTTTCGATTTTGGAATGACCACTTACAATGAGGAGAATGTGGTCAATCAAATGTCAAATATTGCAATCCAAAATGTTGATAATGGTCAGATTTCAGACAAAATCCATAAAGAATTTAGTGTTTTAAAATTAATCGATGCCTATAGAACGAGAGGTCATTTATTTACACAAACTAATCCAGTTCGCGAACGTAGAATATACATACCATCGCTAGAATTAGAAAGTTTTGGCTTGTCAAATGCCGATTTAAATACTGTTTTTGACGCTGCAAAAATTCTTGGGCATCAGCCAAAATCGTTGCAAGAAATTTTAACGCATCTTAAAAACGTATATTGCCAACACATTGGTATCGAATATATGTACATGCGCAATCCAGAAGTCATTCAATGGGTTCAAGATAAATTAAATATCAATGATAATTTACCAAATTTTGACAACAATCAAAAGAAAATTATTCTTGAAAAATTAAACGAAGCAGTTTCATTCGAAAATTTTTTACACACCAAATATGTAGGACAAAAACGTTTTTCACTCGAAGGTGGCGAAGCTATAATTGCTGGACTTGATGCCATTATTGAAGCTGCTGCGGAAAAAGGTGTAGAGCAATTCGTTATGGGAATGGCACACCGTGGTCGATTGAATGTATTAGCTAATATTTTCAGAAAATCAACACAAGATATATTTTCAGAGTTTGACGGAAAAGATTATGATCAAGAATATTTTGATGGCGATGTAAAATACCATTTGGGATTAACATCCGACAGAAAAACACGTTCTGGGAAAAATATCAATTTGAATTTAGCGCCAAATCCATCGCATCTAGAAACTGTAGGAGCCGTTATTGAAGGAATTACACGTGCCAAGCAAGACAAATATTTCCCGAACGATTTTTCAAAAGTGTTACCAATTGCCGTTCATGGAGATGCTGCAATTGCAGGTCAAGGAATTTTATATGAAATCATCCAAATGGCACAACTAGATGGTTACAAAACTGGCGGAACCATTCATATAGTAATCAACAATCAAGTAGGTTTCACCACCAATTATTTGGACGCTAGATCTTCTACCTATTGTACAGATGTTGCCAAAGTAACACTTTCTCCAGTATTGCATGTTAATTCAGACGATGCTGAAGCAGTGGTTCATGCCATGCTTTTTGCTTTAGATTTCAGAATGCAATTTGGTCGTGACGTATTCATTGACTTATTAGGTTATAGAAAATATGGTCACAATGAAGGCGACGAACCTCGATTTACCCAACCTTTATTATACAAAATCATTGCAAAACACAAAAATCCTCGTGATATTTATGCTGAAAAATTAATTGCTGAAAGCGTAATTGATGGGAATTTTGTGAATGAATTAGAAACACTATACAAACAAGATTTAGATGATAATTTAGAATTGTCTCGTAAAAAATCATTAACAATAATTACACCATTCATGCAAAATGAATGGGTTGGATTCAATCAGGTTTCTGATGATGTGATGCTTCAAAAGGTAGACACCAAATTTGATAAAAACACATTAAATTTAATAATTGAAACCGTCTCTACATTGCCATCAGACAAGAAATTTATCAATAAAATTTCTAAAATTGTCAATGATAGAAAAACAATGTACAACAACAATACTATCGATTGGGGAACAGCCGAAACATTGGCTTACGGGTCGCTTTTAACCGAAGGTTATGATGTACGCATTTCAGGTCAAGATGTAGAAAGAGGAACATTTTCCCACCGTCATGCAGTTGTAAAAGTCGAAGATTCTGAAGAAGAAGTAATTTTATTGAATGATGTAAAAGGTAAAAAAGGGAATTTCAATATTTTCAATTCTCACCTTTCAGAATACGGCGTTTTAGGATTTGATTACGGTTATGCATTGGCAAATCCAAATGCATTGACTATTTGGGAAGCACAATTTGGTGATTTCTCCAACGGCGCACAAATTATGATTGACCAATATATTTCGTGTGGCGAAGACAAATGGAACAACCAAAATGGAATTGTTTTATTATTGCCTCACGGTTATGAAGGTCAAGGTGCAGAACACTCATCAGGAAGAATGGAACGTTACTTGCAACTTTGCGCACGTCACAATATGGTTGTTGCCGATTGTACTACGCCTGCCAATTTTTTCCACTTGTTAAGAAGACAAATGGTTACCAAATATAGAAAGCCCTTAATAGTTTTCACACCAAAAAGTTTGCTTCGTGATCCACGTTGCGTTTCAACACAAGACGAATTGGCGAATGGTAGTTTTCAAGAAACAATTGATGATATTTCAGTCAACAAAGCTGATGTAAAAACATTAGTTTTCTGCACTGGAAAATTCTATTATGACATCACAGCCGAAAGAGAAAATTTGAAAAGAAGCGATGTTGCAGTGGTTAGAATCGAGCAAATGTTTCCGTTGCCTGTCGAACAATTAAAAGCTATTATAGCAACTTATCCAAATGTAGATGATTATGTTTGGGCACAAGAAGAGCCAAAAAATATGGGAGCTTATAGTTTTATGTTGATGAATTTCGATTTCATCAAATGGAGATTAGCGTCGTTAAAAGCCTACGCCGCACCAGCAGCAGGAAGTTACACAAGAGCCAAACGCCGTCACGCCGATGCAATTCGAATGGTTTTTGATAAGGATTTGTTTCGGTCATGCCTACTGTATTTAACATAGATGGATTTCGATTTTTCTTTTATAGTAATGAACATCTGCCAAAACACATACATATTGAAAAAGCAGAAAAAACAGCAAAATTTAATATCAACTTTATTGAATTGATTAAATCGTCAAGGTTTAATGCTTCCGAATTAAAACAAATTCGTAATTTAGTTGAAGAAAATCAAGAACTTTTAATACAAAAATGGGATGAGTTTTTCAGTAATTAGTAAATCAAAAAAGGCAATAAATATTCTATTTTCAGATTCTAAAATGATTGTATTTTTAGAAGATGGAAGAGAATTGTCAATTCCTTTAGAATGGTTTCCAAGATTAAGAAAAGCAACAGTAGCACAATTAAATGATTGGCGATTAATAGGCAATGGAGATGGCGTACATTGGTCAGCAATTGACGAAGATATTTCGATAGAAAATTTATTAGAATAATTTGGAGCCAGGAACCTGCTGTGCGTTGCAATCTTTTCTTTTTTAAAGAAAAAAAAGAAAAGGATTTTCACTTCCATCAGGGCTAAAAAATAAATAATTTAAAATATAGAATTCATCATTTAAAATAAATATACAATGATTTTAGAAATGAAAGTCCCATCACCAGGGGAATCAATCAAAGAAGTTGAAATCGCAACTTGGTTAGTCAAAGATGGCGATTATGTAGAAAAAGACCAAGCCATTGCCGAAGTCGATTCAGATAAAGCAACGCTAGAATTGCCAGCAGAAGCCAGCGGAATCATCACGCTAAAAGCGGAAGAAGGCGATGCCGTTGCTGTTGGAGCTGTTGTATGTCATATTGATACAGATGGTGTAAAACCATCTGGTTCAGCAACAGTAGCCGATGCAAAACCTGTAGAAGAAGCCCCAAAAGTTGAAGTGCCAAAAGCAGAAGTTAAAGTAGAAACGCCAAAGGTTGCTCCAGTTACTTATGCCGCACAAACTCCTTCGCCCGCTGCCAAAAAAATATTAGACGAAAAAAACATACAACCCTCAGCCATTGTTGGCTCTGGAAAAGATGGACGAATCACAAAAGATGATGCTGTAAATGCAGTACCGTCTATGGGAACACCAACTGGCGGAAGTCGAGGTTCAGAACGTTCAAAATTATCCATGTTGCGTCGTAAAGTGGCCGAAAGATTGGTGGCTGCCAAAAATGAAACCGCTATGTTAACAACGTTCAACGAAGTAAACATGACGCCAATAAACAACATTCGTAACCAATATAAAGACGCTTTCAAAGCCAAACACAATGGCGTTGGATTGGGTTATATGTCATTTTTTACCAAAGCGGTAACTCGCGCTTTGCAATTGTTTCCAGACGTAAATTCCATGATGGATGGCGATTATAAAATCGCTTACGACTTTGCTGACATTTCAATAGCCGTTTCTGGACCAAAAGGATTGATGGTTCCTGTTGTTCGCAATGCAGAATTATTGACTTTTAGAGGTGTTGAAGCCGAAATTAAACGTTTGGCAATTCGTGCCCGCGACGGTCAAATCACTGTTGACGATATGACAGGCGGAACTTTTACTATTACTAATGGTGGTGTTTTCGGAAGTATGTTGAGTACACCAATTATCAATCCGCCACAATCTGGAATTTTAGGAATGCACAACATTATTGAGCGTCCAATTGCAGTAAATGGGCAAGTGGAAATTCATCCAATGATGTACGTGGCGCTTTCTTACGATCACAGAATTATTGATGGTCGTGAATCTGTTGGATTTTTGGTAGCTGTAAAAGAAGCGTTGGAAAATCCATTGGAATTACTGATGGGTGGAAATGCTTTGAAGGCATTGGAGCTTTAAAAAAATTAAGTTAAAAGATACAAATCCCAAGTTCCAATGCGGTCTTTGGGATTTTTTGGTTAATATGTATTGTATATTTTTACATATGATGTGTGAAAATTAATTTTTTTTTATTATATTTTTGCACAAGAAAAACAAACAAATGAATAATTTGATTATAGATCAATTAGATATTATAAATTTTGCGAAAAATTGCAATGATTTTGATATTGATTTATTTGATGTTTCTAAACACGGAATTATTCAAGTTTATGGTAATTTTGACCAGCCAGTTCTTTTTTTAAAGGAAATTGATACTTTTGACGAAACTACTTTAAAACAAATTGCCGAAATACAAAGACTTTGTTGGAATTTTCAAAAAGTTCTATTTTTATACGTATACACTAAAACAGAAATACGAATTTATAATTGTTCTGAAAAACCTTTCAGTTATGATGTAAACAATATTGATGTAAAAGATTTTGAAAAGAAATTATATGACTTAGAAGTTTATTCTTGCCTAGAATCAGATAAATCAAAGTTAGAAACATTAAACACTCTTTTTTCAAGAATTGCTATTGATACTGGCTTCATTTGGTCATCAGAAAAAGCAATCGAGATAAAGAAAAAGTTAAGATTAGAAACAAGAGTTGATAAATTTTTGGTTCAAAGCTTAATCAAGACTGCAAGAGCTTTAGATAATAATGGATTAAATGATAAATTGATTATCCATAAATTGATAATGCGGTCTTTATTTTTGTTTTATTTGGAAGACAGAAAAGCCACATCTATAGATTTATACCAGTCTATTTTACCAGAATCAACCTCTTTTTTTGATATTCTTGAAAGCCCAGATGCTACCTATAGTTTATTTGGAAAATTAGCTGACGATTTCAACGGAAGTCTTTTTAATTTTGAAGAAAATGAAAAAGATTTTATTACAAAAGAACATTTATCATTAATAAAAAAGTGTTTTTCCGATGGAAATTTAGATGCACATCAGCAAAAATTATTCCGTTGGAAACTATTTGATTTTAGCATTATTAGAATAGAATTATTAAGCGAAATTTATGAAAACTTTTTATCCGAATTAGATAAGAAAGAGAAAAAGAATACAGGAACTTTTTATACACCGCCTTCATTAGTTGAATTAATCCTTAATGAAAAACTACCAATTAATAAGGAGGAAATAAATTTTAATGTAAAAACTTTAGATCCAAGTTGTGGCTCAGGAATATTCTTAGTTCAAAGTTTTAAAAGATTAGTAAAGCGTTATGAGAATAAGCATAATTCAAAACTTAATAATTTTACTATTTTAATAGAAATTCTAAAAACAAACATTTACGGGATAGAAATAGATCCAAAATCAATAAAAGTAGCCGCTTTTAGTTTGTATCTAGCGTTATTAGACAATCTTGATCCAAAAACTGGGTGGTGGAATGGCACCATAACGTTTCCTTATTTAATTAATGACCCAGAAGATAAAACATTAAATCACCAAGGTAACAATCTTTTTAAAAGAGATACTATTTCGGATTTGTCAGAAATAAAAGAATTACAAAATTTTGACTTAATTGTTGGGAATCCACCTTTTGGAACAAAAAACTTATTACCATCAATCACCAGTTATTGTAAAAAAGAAAATTTTGCCCAAGAAATGGTTTTGCCATTCTTACACAAAGCTACAATTTTAGCTCCTAAAGGTGAAATCGCATTAATTTTCAATACTAAAATCTTAACCAATACAGGTGGGACTTATCAAAATTTCAGACATTGGTTGTTTAGTGACAATTATGTAGAGAAAATATATAATTTTTCGATTTTAAGAAAAGCAAAAAAGAATTTTGGCGGACAACTCTTTGGTTCAGCAATTGAACCAATATGTATTATTTTCTATCAAAATGAAAAGTTAAGAGACCAAAAGGATACAATTATTTATTATTCACCTAAAACTTATATAAAAAATGACGTTTTAGAAGGTATTGTTATTGATTCATCAGATGAAAAACACTTGCCACGAGTTGAGTGTCAAAAGTCAGATACAAAAATTTGGAAAATTGCAATGTGGGGCAGTTATTTTGATTTTGAGCTTATAAAAAAACATGAAGAAAATTCGTTAAAAGATTATTTTAAAAAAAATAGTAATAAATGGATTAAAGGAACTGGTTTGCATATTCCATCTAGTGATTACAATAATGAGGAAAATTTAATTACACCAGATAAAACAATTAATACAACAAAAGTTTCAAGATATTTAGTTAATAAAAATGATCTTCAAGACAATAATACTGAATATCTAAAAATAGATAAAAAATTAACAGAAGCTCCTTTTTTGATTGTAAAAAAAGGTATTACAAAAGGAAATATATGTGCTTCATTAGTTGATTTTGATACCTTTTTTTTAAATAGAATTTATGGTGTAAAAACAGAAGATATTGACTCTTTAAAAATACTTTTGTTATATTTCAACTCTACTTATGCGAAGTATTTTCAATTTAATTTTTCTTCTGCATGGGGTTTAAAATATGATGATATTTTAGATAATGAGTTGTATTCATTGCCTAATATTTTTGATTTTTTAAATAAAGAAGTTAAAAAAAATTTACTTACTTTAATTGATACAATAATTTCAATTAAAAAATCAAATGAAGTCAACCAAGGCATTAAACATTTAGAAGAAGAAATAGACCAAATTATCTATAATGATGTTTTAAAATTATCTAAAGATGAACAAATTATAATCCAAGACACCTTAAATTATGGTTTGAATTTATTTGAAAAACAAGAAAAATCACAAGCTGTTTTTCCTGTTATCAATAGTGAAGACTATACCAATCGATTATCAAAAGAATTAAATGATTGGTTGGATGATGTAAATTTAAAAGTTTCAACAACCATCTATGATATCAATAGAAATTGTCCGTTATATATGGTCAAAATTTCATTTGGAAATGAGCAAAAACCTGTTTTTGAATCCAAAGAAAATATCTATGATGAATTGAAAAGAATAGATAAAAGTCTTTGGGAAGAAGAAGGACAAAATTTATATTTTAGAAAAAAACTAAATTATTATGATGGCAATGATGTTTACATTATAAAACCAAACCAAAGAAGATTTTGGAGTCAAACAGTTGCAATGGAAGATAGTAAATCTTTGTTAGTTGAAATTCTTAATATGAAAGAATAATGGCAGGAACTTTAAATTCTTCTATTTTCCTAAACTTTCAAAATAAGTTTAAAGAAAGATGTACAACTTTGTTTATCGAAGCATATTATACTTCAATATCAAACAATTCTATTTCTCTAGATTTTGAAGAAAATGACATTACAGCTGTACTTCACAATTACATTGACGAAAATCCAAATAGGAAAAAATGGAAAATTTTCACAAACAGAGAGGATTATCAATTTGATAAAACGGCAAATCAAACTAAAGGTTTTGCTGCCAAGTTTTCTAGAATTGATATGCGATTTACTAAGTTTTGGGAATGTGAAGAATATAAATATTTCATTGAAGCAAAAAACCTTAAAATAAATGATTCAGGGTTAAAAAGAAGATATATTACAACTGGAATTAATAATTTCTTAAACGGTGGAAAATATTTTAATTGTGACGGATTTCTTGTTGGATATATTTTAGAAGGAACAGTTGAAAATTGTGTTGAGGGAATTAATAAATTACTTAAAAAAGATAAAAGAGAGAACGAAAAAATAGAGAAAATCTCTTCTTTTTTATCAATTGACAGTCATTTCACTTTTCATCCTGAAGAAAAGGAAATTTATCATTTGCTTTTAAGTTATGTAAATTAATACAATGAAACAAAACAAAAAAACTCCAGCAATTGGTTTTATTTTTATAACCATGCTCATTGACATAATAGGTCTCGGAATTATTATTCCCGTTATTCCATCATTAATCAAAGAATTAATCAATGGAGACATTAGCGAAGCAGCAAAATATGGTGGTTGGTTGCTGTTTGCTTATGCGATAACGCAATTTGTATTTTCGCCATTAATTGGTAATTTGAGTGATAAATATGGAAGAAGACCCATAATTTTAATTTCGTTATTTGGTTTTTCTCTAGATTATTTGCTATTGGCATTTTCGCCGACGATTACTTGGCTTTTTATAGGTAGAATTATTGCCGGAATTACTGGCGCAAGTATCACAACGGCTTCTGCTTATATTGCCGATGTGAGCACACCCGAAAATCGGGCTAAAAACTTTGGCTTAATTGGTGCTGCGTTTGGAATGGGGTTTATTATTGGTCCTGTAATTGGTGGATTTCTTGGGCAATATGGCGCCCGTGTTCCGTTTTATGCTGCAGCCATTTTGTGTATGCTTAACTTCTTGTATGGCTTTTTTATTCTGCCAGAATCATTAGCCAAAGAAAACCGTAGAGATTTTAGTTGGAAACGTGCCAATCCTGTTGGTGCTATTTTAAATTTAAAGAAATATCCAACTTTAATCGGATTAATTGTGGCAACTTTTATTTTGTATGTTGCTTCACATGCTGTACAAAGTAACTGGAGTTATTTTACAATTTATCAATTTGGTTGGGACGAAAAAATGGTTGGAATTTCGCTTGGGGTTGTTGGTCTTTTGGTTGGCATTGTTCAAGGTGGATTAATCAGGTATGTAAATCCGAAATTAGGCAACAACAAAAGTATTTTTATTGGTATGGCTTTGTATTGTTTGGGTATGTTTCTATTTGCAACAGCCTCACAAAGTTGGATGATGTTTGTGTTTTTAATACCATATTGCTTGGGCGGAATTTCTGGGCCAGCCTTGCAATCTGTAGTTTCAGAACAAGTTCCAGCCACAGAACAAGGAGAAATTCAAGGAACTATGACAAGTATCATGAGCGCTTCGTCTATTATTGGACCGCCAATGATGTCCAGTGTTTTCTATTATTTCACCCACAAAACTGCGCCATTTCAATTTGCTGAAGCGCCATTTGTTTTGGGTGGTTTCTTGATATTAATAAGTTTGGTTATTGCTTATAAAGCTTTGAAGAAATAAAAACACTAAACTTAAAATTTAAAGTTTGGTGTTTTGGTTAATATATATTGTATAGTTTTATAAGTCATGTATGAAAATTAAATTTTTTTTAGTATATTTTTGCCATAAATAAATTCAATTCATAAAAATGAAAAACTTAGCCCAAGTAATTGGTTTTCAGCCCAAAGAAAATGCAAAAGATATTTATATAAAAAAATATCTTGATGGTTATGCTATTGAAATAGATTTTGATAAAAAAACTTTCCATTTCGGTGGGAAAATAAAAATTCTAGGTAAAGATTCTCAGAACATTACAAAATCAGAAGATTGGGTAGTTTTGGAGTGTGTTAATCGTTTACTAGAAACTGGTTACAAGCCAGAAAATATTTCATTAGAAAAAGTTTATCCAGCTGGACACGGCTTTTCTGGACGATTGGATATTTGTGTAAATCGTGAAGATGGTTCAGAATATCTTTTGATTGAATGCAAAACCTACGGAAAAGAATTCGACAAAGAATTTAATCGAATAAAAAAAGATGGTGGACAATTATTCACATATTTCAAATTTAGCAATAAAGCAGACTTAATTATGCTCTACGCATCTGAATTAAATGAAAATGAGATAATATATAAAAATGAAATTGTAAAAATTGAAGGAGTTTATAAACTAGGAAGCAAAGAAGACTTTCATATTTCTTGGAACAAAAAAACCCACCAAAACATAATTTGGGAAAATCAACCTTATAATTCTGAAATAAAAAAAACTTTTAATAAATCCGATTTAAAACCTTTAAACAAAGACCAGAGCGATAAAATATTTCACGGTTTTGCATCTATTTTACGTAAACATTCTGTTTCTGACAAACCAAATGCATTCAACAAAATATTCAATTTGTTTTTGGCTAAACTATATGACGAAGCCAAAGGCGACGATATGGAACTCGAGTTTCATTGGCGAGAAGACGATAATCCTATTGATTTTCAGGTTCGATTGATTAATTTACACAAAAATGGGTTATTGTCATTTTTAGCAAAAGAAGTTGCAGGAATTGAAGATTCCGATTTCGAAGGCTATAAAAATGCGGACGAACTTTTAGAAAGAAAGAAAAAAATATTAAAATTCAATAATATTTTCGCTATCAAAGAAGTTGATGATGACGAAACTTTCGAAAATAACCAACGTGTTCTGAAAGAAGTTGTACAACTTTTAGAAAAATATCAAATTCGTTACCCAAGAAAACAACAACATTTATCTGACTTTTTCGAATTGCTTTTAACAACAGGTTTAAAGCAAGAAGTTGGGCAATATTTTACACCTCCACCAGTAACAAAATTCATTGTTCGTTCCTTGCCAATCAAAAAAATGATGTTACAAGAAATTAACAATCAAGAACCTAAACTTCCTGCAGTAATTGATTACGCAGCGGGCAGCGGGCACTTTATTACAGAAGCGCTAGAAGAATATCAAGATATCATCAATAATATCAATATTGAAAAAGAATTAACTTTTCCGAAAGCAAAAACAGCCGTACAAAGTTGGGTTGCAGATCCATACAACTGGGCGGCGAAATATGTTTATGGCATAGAAAAAGATTATCGTTTAGTAAAAGTCGCCAAAGTTGGTTGCTATTTTTATGGCGATGGTGTAGCGCAAATAATTCACGGCGATGGTTTGGATAGTTTTGAAACCTCTAAAACCTACAAAGGACTTTTACAAGAAAATATAAATATTGAAGATTCATCAAAAGCCAAATTTTCGGTTGTCATTTCGAATCCGCCGTATGCGGTAAATGATTGTAAAGACGATTTAGAATATATTGGCGCTCAAAAAGAATATTCTTTGTATTCAAGTCTTTCAGATAAAAGCAAAGATATTGAATGTTTGTTTGTAGAACGAACCAAACATTTGCTAAAAGATGGCGGTGTTGCCAGTTTGATTTTACCAAGTTCTATTTTGAACAATACAGGAATACAAACCAAAACCCGAGAAATTATTTTGCAATATTTTGATATTGTTGCCATTGCAGAATTGGGTAGCAATACTTTCATGGCGACAGGAACCAATACTGTAACTTTATTTTTACGTCGCAGAGCCAATAAATTGAGTGTCGAATGGAAAAAATCAGTAGCTCATTTCTTCGAAAACTTGCAAGATATTACTACTAATGGCATTGAAAAACCAGTTGCTAAATATGTAAACCATGTTTGGGAAAATGTTTCGTTTAGCGATTATATTTCTTTGTTAGAAAAAACTCCAAACGAATCCATACAAAACCACGAAATTTATAAAGAATACCGCAAGAAACTAAAATTTAAAACCGAAAAAGAATTTTGGAATTTACTTTTAGACCGCGAAGCCGATAAACTTTTATATTTTATTATTGCTCTAAACCAAAAAGTAGTATTAGTAAAAAGTGGCGAAAAAGAAATCGAAAAACGATTTTTGGGTTACGAGTTTAGTAGCCGACGCAACAGCGAAGGCATGCATGCCATGCAACGTGATAAAACCGTTGATGAATGCACCCAAATGTATGACGCCAAAGTATTTGACAATCCAGAAAAAGCAAGTACTTATATTTTAAAAGCGTTTACGAATGTAGATTTTGTAATTGATCCAAAAATGCAAAACCATATTTCTAGACACAATTTAGTAGATATGTTGACTTTTGATAGAGTAGAATTTGAGAAAACAATTTCGCTTGCTGTTAAAAAAAAAGTAAAAATTGAAAGTAAGTGGGAGCTAGTTAGAATTGGTCAAGTTGCTAATACACAATACGGTTTTACTGAAAAAGCAACTGATAAAGGAGAAATTCGTTATTTAAGAATTACTGATATAAATGATGATGGAAGTATAAATTTGTCCAATGAATCTAAATTTATTAATCCTGATGAGGAAACTAAAAAACAATTCCTCTTAAAAAACAATGATATTGTAATAGCAAGAAGCGGAAGTGTTGGTAAGTCTGCAATTTTTAAATCTAAAAATTATGAGCAAATGATTTTTGCTTCATATTTGATTAGATTAACAGTTAGCGATAATAAAATATTACCCCAATATTTATTCAATTTTACAAAAACACAATTATACTGGGATCAAGTAGAGATTAATAGTGTAGCAGTAACTCAACCTAATTTGAATGCTGAAAAAATAAAAGAGTTCCAAATTCCATTACCACCACTTGACATTCAACAAAAAATTGTTTCAGAAATTGAAGTTTTAGAAACCAAAGAAAAGATTGCTAAAGAAGAAGTGAAGTTGTTAAAATCAAAAATTGAAGAGTTAATTATTCCGAGTAAAAAAGCTGAAAACAAAAAGCTTGGCGAAGTTTGTGATATGAAGGCTGGTAAATTTGTTTCGGCTTACGATATAAAATCAATAAAAGAAGAAAGTCTATTTCCATGTTACGGTGGGAATGGTCTTCGTGGCTATACTAAAACTTTTACTCATAATGGAAAATATTCATTTATTGGGAGGCAAGGAGCTTTGTGTGGAAATATCAATAAAGCAGAAGGTCAATTTCATGCTACTGAACACGCTGTTGTTGTAACACCAAATTCAGATATTAATAATGATTGGCTTTATTATCAACTTGTAAAATTGAACTTAAATCAATATGCAACAGGAACTGCTCAACCTGGTTTATCAGTTGAGAATTTAAAATCTGTTTCAATACAAGTTCCACCACTTTCCGAACAACAAAAAATAGTTTCAGAAATTGAGAAAATTGAATCAAAAATAACTGTTTTAGAAACTGAAATTGCAGAAATTCCAAAATTAAAAGAAGCCATTTTAAAGAAATATTTGTAATTCAATGAACTCTTCTAAAAAAATATATTTCGCATCAGACCAACACCTTGGCGCGCCAACTCCCGAAGCCAGTTTCCTACGTGAGCAAAAGTTTGTGGCTTGGCTTAATGAAATAAAAGAAGATGCAGAAGCAATTTTTTTATTAGGCGATTTATTCGATTTTTGGTTTGAATACAAAACGGTTGTACCGCGAGGTTTTGTACGTGTTTTAGGCAAACTAGCCGAAATTCGCGACAGCGGAATCCCAATTTATTTCTTTGTGGGCAATCATGATTTGTGGATGGGCAATTATTTTGAAAAAGAACTCAACATTCCTGTTTATCATACTTCCAAAGAATTCACTTTCAACAACAAGCATTTTTTAATAGGTCACGGCGACGGTTTAGGTCCTGGCGACAAAGGCTATAAAAGAATGAAAAAGGTATTTGTACATCCGTTTTCAAAATGGTTATACAGATGGCTTCATCCTGATATAGGTGTAAAGTTAGCACAATATTTATCAGTTAAAAACAAACTCATTTCTGGCGATGAAGATGTTCGTTTCCTAGGAGAAGATAACGAATGGCTAGTTCAATACGCCAAAAGAAAACTCGAAACCAAACATTATGATTTTTTTGTTTTTGGTCACAGGCATTTACCAATGGAAATTCAGGTTGGCGAAAATTCAAAATACATCAATCTTGGCGATTGGATTGGCTATTTTACTTACGGTGTTTTTGATGGGAATGTTTTTGAACTCAAGAAATATTAAAATGTATAACCGCTAATTCGCTAATTTATATTTTTATTAAAAATTAGCAAATTATAAGTTTAGCTTTTTCCAAAATAAATTTGTGATAATTTGTGAAATTAGTGTTTAAATAAATTACTTTTGTACCGTCTCAAAGGGGTGCTCCAAATAACGAGCTGAGATTATACCCAAAGAACCTGGGCAAGTAATGTTGCCAAGGGAAAAAATGACAAACAGATAATGTGCACGTTATCCATTGTTATTGAACAATCATTTATTAATTTAAAAAAGAATAATTCCCCCTTTTATTTGTAAAACATTTTACAGATGAAACAATTTTTTAGTCGCAAAGTCGCAAAGTCGCAAAGTTACAAAGTCTTATTATCAATTATCTTTTCTCTATTATCTTTTCTGTCCTTTTCACAAGAAATAGATACTACCAAAACCAAAAATCTAGGAGAAGTTATGGTGCAAGCCATTCGTGCCAATGACAAAACACCTGTCACTTTTTCAAATTTTACTAAAAAAGAATTTGCCAAACGCAATCTTGGTCAGGACATTCCTATTTTAATGAATTTTCTGCCATCAGTTGTTACCACTTCAGATGCTGGCGCAGGCATTGGTTATACTGGTATTCGTGTCCGTGGGAGCGATGCAACACGTGTCAATGTTACCATAAACGGCATTCCGTACAATGATTCTGAAAGTCACGGTACTTTTTGGGTAAACATGCCCGATTTTGCTTCGTCTGTAGAGAGCATTCAATTGCAACGTGGCGTTGGAACTTCGACCAATGGTGCTGGTGCTTTTGGAGCTAGTTTGAATTTATTGACCGAAAATTCAAATACAAAAGCGGGTGGCGAGATTTCCAATTCTTTCGGAAGTTTCAACACCGGAAAACACAGCGTAAAGTTCAATACAGGATTAATGAATAATCATTTTGAAATTTCAGGGCGATTGTCAAAAATTTATTCTGATGGTTATATCGATAGGGCTTTTTCAGATTTAAAATCCTATTTTTTACAAGGATCATTCATTAATAAAACTACAAAAATTAAAGCCTTGGTTTTTGGCGGAACTGAAAAAACATACCAAGCTTATTATGGTATTGATGCCGAAACACTGGCTAAAGACAGAAAATCAAATTCAATAGGTGGTTTTACTGATGAGTTCGGGAATAGTCGTTTTTATGATAACGAAACAGATAATTACCAGCAAGATCACTATCAATTGCATTGGAATGAATCTATTTCTAAAAATTGGAATACAAATCTTGCTTTTCATTACACCAAAGGAAAAGGATATTATGAAAATTATAAAGAAGATGCAAAATTTGTAGACTATAACTTGACACCAATAGGCACATCAACAACAACCGATTTGATTCGTCAAAAATGGTTGTATAATGATTTTTATGGCACCACTTTTTCTGTAAATTATAAAAATGAAAAATTAGATTTTATTTTTGGAGGAAGTGCCAATAAATATGAAGGTTTGCACTACGGTAAAGTTATTTGGGCTAGATTGGCTTCTACAAGTGAATTGGGAGATCATTATTATGATGATTATGGTATAAAAATAGACCTCAACTTTTTTGCCAAAGCCAATTATCAAATTGCAGAAAAACTCAATCTTTTTATAGATTTGCAATATCGTAAAGTCAATTATAAAGCCAATGGTGTTTTACCAACATTTATCGACGAAACGTTTAATTTTTTTAATCCAAAAGCAGGATTGACATTCTCTCCAAATGATAAAAACAATATTTATTTTTCGTTTGCAGTGGCCAATCGTGAACCAAAACGAGATGATTATGAAAATAAAAATGTAAAACCAGAAAAACTAAATGATTTTGAGCTTGGTTGGCGTTTTGCAAACCAAAAAATAAAATTAAATGCAAATGGATATTACATGCAATACAAAGATCAACTTGTGCTTACTGGCGCAATTAATGATGTAGGCACACCCATTGCACAAAACAGTGGAGAAAGTTATCGAATGGGTTTAGAAATCGATGCAAAAATTCAGCTTTCAGATAAATGGTCTATTCAACCCAATATCGCTATTAGCGAAAGTAAAAACAAAGACTTTTATTTCGAGAGAGATGGTATTTTACAAAATTTAGGAAAAACAAACATATCCTTTTCACCACAAATTATAGCTGGAAATATTTTGACATTTTCTCCTTTAAAACCATTGCAAATTTCATTATTATCAAAATTTGTTGGTGAACAATTTATGGGAAATATTGATGCAGAAGGTTCAAAATTAAATGATTATTTTATAAACGATTTGAATATAACCTATGAAATTGAAACCAAAAAAATATTCAAATCCATAGTAATTTCAGTATTAGCTAATAATATTTTGAATAAAGAGTATATATCAAATGGGTATTTCTTTACTTATAATGATGATTTTTCAAATCCTGGAACCATTAAAACCATTGAAGGTGCAGGATATTATCCTCAAGCAACAGCTAATATCTTGGCGGGAATTACATTAAAGTTTTAAAAATCAATTTAAAAATCTCCAAAATTCATATTTAATTTTGGAGATTTTTTTCAAACTAATTGTAAACCCGCAAGCTAGCGCCTAAAACTTCCACTCTATATTGTTTCAAAGGATATTGAACACCAACTCCTAAACCAGTATATAAACTATACTCTTTGTCATCACATGTACATTTTGCATTAATTCCATTGATGGTTAATTTTGTGCAATCGCTAGGATATTGATTTGGACAACTGGCTTCAAAAGCCCTATAATCGTTATTGCCAACTTTCATGACTATAATTCCTTTAAGTCCAATTCCAGCACCATCAATTAGAACCGGATTCCCTGCAAATTCCAATTGGCTGTAGGACGGCAAGCTCGTATTTACTATTGTCGAAAACGAATAATTTTGAATATAAGGATTGTCGTTTATAACTTTATCTTTGCTGCAACTTATAACAGATAAAATAAGTAGTAAAAAAAGTTTTTTCATTTTAAATAATTGCTTTAGAATTATGGTAACAAATTTAATTTAATTAACTTTGTTACCATATGATTATCATATAAAATTTATAATTGAAATAAAAATAATATCTTTGCCGAAAGAAATCCCGTCGCGATGGGATTTTTTCTATTTATATAAACGAATAAATTATGAGTACAGTATCTTATTATACCGCAGAAGGATTAAAAAAATTAAAAGACGAATTAGAACAACTGAAAGCCATTGAAAGACCAAAAGCTTCGGCGGATATTGCAGAAGCCAGAGACAAAGGCGATTTGTCTGAAAACGCAGAATATGACGCAGCAAAAGAGGCGCAAGGACTTTTGGAATTGAAAATCAAGAAAATGGAAGAAGTATATTCCAACGCCCGTTTGATTGATGAATCTCAATTGGATGTATCCAAAGCATTGGTATTATCGCACGTAAAAATAAAAAATCAAACTAACGGTATGGAAATGTCCTATCATTTGGTTGCAGAAAGCGAAGCAGATCTTAAAACAGGAAAAATATCTGTAACTTCTCCTATTGGAAAAGGATTATTGGGAAAATCTGTTGGAGAAATTGCCGAAATTACTGTTCCAAATGGAACTTTGAAGTTTGAAATACTTGAAATAACTAGAGATTAGTTCGCAATTTAAATTTGAAATCTAATATCAAAAATCAAAAATGGTATGTCAATATTCACCAAAATAGTAAACGGAGAAATCCCAGCGTATAAAATTGCTGAAGACGAAAATTTCTTGGCTTTTTTGGATGTAAATCCAAATTCAAAAGGACATACTTTGTGTATCCCAAAACAAGAAATAAATAAAATTTTTGATATTCAAGACGATTTGTACTTGGGATTAATGGCTTTTGCCAAAAAAGTAGCCATTGCTTTAGAAAAAACAGTCCCTTGTAAGCGAATTGGAATGGCTGTCATAGGACTTGAAGTTCCACATGCTCACATTCATCTTATACCATTAAATGAAATGGATGACATGCGTTTTCAAAATAAAGTAAGTTTATCCAACACAGAATTTGAAGAGTTGGTCGAAAAAGTAAAAGAAAACTTGTAAAAGGCAATATATTCAAAGACATCAGAAATGATGTTTTTTTTGTTTTAACAAAAATACTATTTCATTTATAAAAATAAATAAATGTATTTTTGCATACAATTAATATAACAATAATTAAAAAAAACTAAAAATGAATTCAATTAAAACAATTAAAATTATTCTGGGAATTTTTGCTTTCTCATTAATTTCCATTTCTTGTAGCAAAGAGGATGACAATGCTTCTCAAACACCAGCTACCATTTATCCAGAAGAAAATTTTCTAAATGAATTTAAAACGAAAGCTATGTTTACACAGGCAGATGGAGTTTCAAATGTAGATTTGCCATCTTATTATGAAAGTGGAATAGTTTTTAAACCTACAGTTAAAGGGAAAATAAATGCTATAAATTTGAAACTTCCTGCTACAAATATTACAAGAATTACAATTTGGAACAAAGTTACACAAGCCATTATTGCAACGGAAAATATTGCAGTACAATCAATTAATGTATATGCAAAAAAGACTTTAACTACACCAATTATTTTAGATAAAGATAAAGAGTATGTAATTTCTTTTTATAGTAACGATTTTTACAATCTTACAAAAGGGAGCAGTATTCTTTACCCAATTACTTCTGGTAATATAGTAATTACAGATTTCATTTATGGAGGCACAAATCCTAATGCAGTAGCCGTTTTTCCAAATACTTCAACTTCAGACCAAGAATTTAGAGACGGATTTTCTTTTGATTTTCAAAGAACAGAATAAAATATATTTTCAATTTAAAACAAAAAAGCTATCCGAAGAGATAGCTTTTTTCATTTAACAATATGATAACAATTATAATTAGTATTCATTTTGTAATAAACCAATATTAATTTTCAATTGATAAATAATACCAAACAAAAAATCCCCTTCTTTCGACTACCGTCTGGACACATCTCTAAAGAGTATCCATCCTTGCATAATTGCGGTAAATTTTTGAAGACCAATCCAAAAGGTTGTGATACCTGGTTTTCTTTCAGAAAGATATCCTTTCCAACCGCCTAATCTAGCAATAGCCCATATATAACGTTTCAAATCAGACGAATTATATGGGTTTTTTAATTTTTGGGTTTTGCCTTCTAGTTGCTGTATTTGAATCTCTAAACATTCTATTTCTTGTTGTGAAAAGCAACTTCTTGGATTTATTTCTTCTTGGGTATCATAGGCAATTTGCATTATAAAGAGTTTTATGATGGTTTCCAACATCATTAAAGTCAGCTTTCTTATGGCTTTGCCTTTTGAGAGTTCGCTAGCTTCAATGTTGAACCCTTCTTTTTTCAAAATTCTAAAAACTTCTTCAATTATCCATCGGCAAGTGTACCATTCTATACAAAGTAATGCCGTTGCAAGATCTTCCACTTTCTTGGTCGTTAGTAATCGCCAATGTATCGGATTTTCAATATTTTCTCCCACTTCTTTGGCTTCAATGGCATAAAGAGTAATTTTTTCTGGAAGCTTTTTATTAGTATATTGATTTCCAGTTATAGTTACTTTTGAAAAACGAACTTCTATTGTTGCTGTTCTTTTTTTAATGTTTCTTCTTTTATCTCCTTCTAATTCTATTGTATATGTCCCTTGCAGGGTTTGGTTGGAAAGATGTTCAAAAAGTTTTTGTTTTCCCTGAAGAATTCGATTCGTTTTTGCCCGAATCAGTAAATGCGTCTTTTGATCTGGTATAAGACAAAATTGCTCGTAAATATCGCCTTCTCGGTCTTGAATGATGATAATTTCTTTTGCCTTTTCTAAAACTTTCTTGGTTTTTAACGAAGATTCTATCCATTTGTAGGATTCTTTTTCTTCAATAGGAAGCAACTTTTTTTGATGGCTATGGTCTTTTTTTGGTTCTTCGTGAGTTCTGTTCCATACTTTTACATCTGAAAAACCATAAGGAATAAGAGTTTCTGAATCAAGAACAAAACTCGGATGAATAAAGAAACCAAGACTCCCAACAGTTCCGTTAAGACCAATGTAATCATCCTTTTTTATTCTATTTCTATGGTTATAAAGATTAACCTCGCTTGTATCTTGAATACATAAAACTGATTTATTTCCAACACAATTCTGACAATTTGAAGACATATTCTTAATAATGTCTGATTCACTTACATTGTCGTTTTGCAAAAAACGATACATCGCTTTGGCTTCGGAATCACTACTGGCTAATTGTCGTATTGAATAAATACTGTTAGAAAACAAGCGATTGAGAATAGAATTTCCTCTATTCAACAATCGCTTGTCTTTTAAATCCACGAAATGTCTTGTCTGCATTTTTTATCTCAAAGATAAAAATTTATTTGTGTCCAGACGGTAGAGCTAAATGCTGGATTTTTCATATAAAACTTATTTGATTTCTGTGCGATTTTACAAAAGTATTTATAAAAGTTATGGCCACTTTATCATCAATATTTGAAAGTGTAGTTTTAGTAATATTTTCAAAGGAATCTATTTTTTGTAAATCATGATAAGTTAATTGACTAAAACCCATCAACCAATTTGGAAATTGTCTTTTATCGACGTCATCGCTAAATACTGTTATTATAGATCGATTTCTTTCATCAATCTTTATTAATTCAAAAAGATTTAAAACGTCTTTTTTTTCACCTTCAATCACTTGTAAAAAGTCGCCATCTATATAGAGTAATAATCCTGTGATATTGTTTTTCCTATTTTTTATTTTCGCATTTCTCAATAAAAAACTCAGTTCGTCATTTGACAAAAGCTTTGTTGCAGAACTTAAATAAATTACTCTAAACATTTGTTAATTAAAATTTATATAAATGTAATCACTAGTGTCCACTTAAAATAAGTTGAAAACCAGCTGGTTAGTATTATGTTCATTGACATTATTGTAATCTGATTTCATAAGTAATTCATTTACAGGTGTTTTGTCGAGTAATGATGCTGATATAATTTGTAAAATTTCGTAGATTGAACGATTGATTTTTAATTCTTTCGCAATGATTGACACCAAGCAATAAGTTATTATTGCGATGTTTATTTGTATGCGAACAGCATTTTCTGTTGTTCCCCAAAAGGTCTTAACTTTTAAATGTTGTTTAATCCATTTGAAGAATAATTCAATCTGCCAACGCTGTTTATAAAGTAAGGCGATTTGTTGAGCTGATAAATCAAAATTGTTCGTCAAAAAGATTAACATTTTTTTGTTTTCAGCATCAAAGAACTTCACTTTTCTTATTTTTTCTGGATAATCTTTTGAAGTATAAAAGCCATCTATTTTCCCTGTTTGGTCATAAATAACTCCCGTAGATTTATCCGTCTTTTTGGAATACATTCTTTTGAATTTTAAATTTGATTTTGCTCTAACAACAAAATAAGCTTGCGATTTTGTAATTCGATTAAGCCTTACGTAATCAACATAAGCACGGTCAAAAATATAATAAGCAAAACGTTCGTAATTGATAATATCCATTGCATTAACATCGTGAATATTTGCCTCGGTAATGTGAATAAATACAGGGATTTGTGTGTTAATATCAAAAAGTGTGTGGAGTTTAATTCCCGCTTTGTTTTTTCTAAAATGAGCCCACCAAAATACACTCAAACACAAATCAATAGTCGAAGAATCAAAAGCATAAATGTTGCCTTTTATTTCAAAACTATCATTGCTGTTTTTTTCTTGAGCAATCAATATTAAATGATTGGCAAAGTCTTCAAATATCTTATAATTGCGATTCTCATTTGCCTTGGATAAATTGCTTCGTGTTACATTTTTTCCAAAACCTAAATGATAAGATTTTGATTGATGCGCTTCAATAACAATTATCAAATCTCTCAAGCTATCACGAGAAGATAATTGACCGAAAATCATACATAAAAGTTGATTCCAACAAGTAAAATGTCTAACATTTTTATTGCCATTATACTTTGTAACAAGTCTATCAAAAACACGTTGTGGCAGAAATTCAACTAATTGAGAAAAGACATATTTTCCGTGATTCATATTCGTAAAGTTAATTTACGAACATAATAGATTCATTTCAAATCGTCACGCTCAAAAATGAGACTTAAAATACAGATTTACAATAATTTCAAAGAACTTTTTTTAATCTATAGTGGACACTAGTGCTATTGATTAGCAAAACAGTATCTATAGCCGTTGAAAAGGGCATCATCCGCTCCAAGTCTATTATAGTTGATGCCACACATACTTTATCGAGATCAAATAAATAAACTGTTTTTCGTAGTAGTTTGGAGCGTTGACGTAATACTTCAATTGCCGAAAATGGATTTGATCTCGATAAAGTATGTGTGGCATCAACTATAATAGA
>NZ_JANLVD010000130.1:0-46587 GCF_031363805.1 Flavobacterium sp.
AAAACCCAAAAAGCATTTTCAACGGTAGCTGCATTGGTAAGAATACACCTGATAAGCAATCTTGATGTGTTTTGGGTAATCGAAAACAGCCGAAGAACCTATACAAAACGACAAAAAAGAACCAAACCTGCAAATATTCAAACCGCATTATTCTAATACATAGAGGGGTGGGGTTTTGTTTTAAAAATTAAACCATAGCATTTGCTAGGGTTGAGAGCATTTTATTGCCTTATTTTTAGG
Source organism: Flavobacterium sp. (assembly GCF_031363805.1). GTDB lineage: Bacteria > Bacteroidota > Bacteroidia > Flavobacteriales > Flavobacteriaceae > Flavobacterium. Next base: position 241 of record NZ_JANLVD010000130.1, read on the forward strand.
TTCGTCGGTTGATAGTGATTTAATATGTTTGCTAATTTTTATAAACAGTTGTGCTTGGCTGGATGAAAGTGAACATCAAAAAATTATTGAACAATATGAAGTTGGTTGGAATGACCTTGAATCCAATCGCGCAATTTTGAAAAAAATTGAAAATTCCGAAAATTATTATAATATAATAGTTAGTGATTATGTATTTGCAGTTGGACATAACGAAAGTTATATTATAGCAAATCAACACCAAAATTTTAATGCTGAAACTAATTACTATTTGATTGATATTAATAAAAAAAACACGATAATTCAAAAGGAATTCATGGCCCTTTAAACAAAGCTGAATTCGAAAAAATTAAAAAAAAATTGAATATTGAAAACCTAAATTTCGACATGATTTTTAAAGACAAACCCCGCTCAGCAAAGAGTAAATAAACTACAAAACTGTTCTGGAAATGTCTTTGACTTTACAGCCATAAAGTAAGTACTAGCTCCTATCCATAAAAATGTTTTTTAATTAAAATGATATAAAAACTAAGAATAGACACAAACAAGAAACTTGCACTAGCGAGGTGAAAATATAGAATTAAAACAAATACAAATTTTCATTAATAACAATGCACAAAACATTTGAAATAATAACAGAAATCGTTGGCTGGATACAAATTGTATTATCTCCTACTTTAATTGGAATAGCATTCGGTTTGGGAATTTACTATAATTTCCCAAACAATTATGGGTTGGTATTTGGAATATTTATTGCATCAATTGGATTAATTATCGAAATTATTTGGGCAACAAAAAAGTTTAAAACAACTGGAACAATTCATTTTCTGTCAAGAATAAGTGCAATTCCAGAATTAGACAATTTCGAAAAAATTGAAAAAGAAAAATTGAATATTAAAAGTAAATAATTGCCAAAAAATAATAGCAAATTTTGACTAACATAAATAATATTTAGAAGGTTAGATACAATCCTATATCCACTCTCACAACTTCTCCTTCAAATATTTCCCAGTAATCGATTTTTTGTTTTTAACAATTTCTTCCGGAGTTCCAATAGCCAGAATCTGTCCACCGTTTTCACCGCCTTCAGGACCCAAATCAATCACCCAATCGGCACATTTTATCATGTCGAGATTATGTTCAATCACAATGATAGAATGACCTTTTTCAATTAAAGCATTAAACGATTTGAGTAATTTTTGAATATCATGAAAATGCAAACCAGTAGTTGGTTCATCAAAAACAAACAAGGCTTTTTCTTTTGTAGCACCTTTCACTAAAAATGTGGCGAGCTTAATTCGTTGCGCTTCACCACCAGAAAGTGTCGAGGATGATTGTCCCAATTGGACATATCCCAAACCAACATCTTGTAATGGTTGGAGTTTTTGAGAAATTTTAGTCTGTTTGGTTTCAATAAAAAAAGTAAGCGCATCGTCGATTGTCATGGTTAAAATATCATCTATATTTTTTCCTTCAAATGTAACTTCTAGGATTTCCTTTTTGAATCGTTTGCCACTGCAAGTTTCGCAAGGCAACGACACATCGGCCATAAAAACCATTTCAACATTGATGGAACCTTCGCCTTTGCATATTTCGCAACGACCACCATCAACATTAAAAGAAAAATGCTTGGCTTGGTAACCACGATTTTTGGATAATTTTTCTTTGGCATACAAATCGCGAATATCATCGTAAGCTTTAATATATGTGACAGGATTAGATCTTGAACTTCTACCAATTGGATTTTGATCTACATATTCGATATGGTGAATTTTGTGATAAAAACCACGCATTTCCGTAAACTGTCCAGCCTTTTCACTCACGCCATCAATCTTTTTTTGCATGGCTGGAAAAAGAATTTTTTTGACCAAAGTACTCTTTCCAGAACCCGAAACGCCAGTAATTACGGTAAGCATTTCCAATGGAAATTTAACATCTACGTTTTGTAAATTATTCTCGCGAGCTCCCAAAATTTCGATATAGGTAGAAGATTTTCTTCGGGTTTTGGGAACTGCAATTTCTAAATCGCCATTCAAATATTTTGCTGTTAATGAGGTAGATTTTAATATTTCGTCAAAAGTACCTTGCGCGACCAACTCGCCACCAAAAGTTCCAGCTTCTGGACCAATATCGATAATCATATCCGCGGCTTTCATAATATCTTCGTCGTGTTCCACAACAATAACTGTATTGCCTAAATTTCGTAAAGAAAGTAAAACTTCAATTAGTTTTTCGGTATCTTTTGGATGTAAACCAATACTCGGTTCGTCCAAAATATACATGGAGCCCACCAGTGAGCTTCCCAATGAAGTTGCCAAATTAATGCGTTGCGATTCACCGCCAGAAAGTGTTGCTGAATTTCGATTTAAAGTCAAATAATCCAAACCAACTTCTTGTAAAAATGACAATCGATTGTTAATTTCAATCAATAATCTTTTAGCCACTTTCACATCATAATCTGACAATTTTAAATCTTTAAAAAATAAAACAGTATTTTTAATAGATAAATCGACCAAATCGGGCAGTGTCTTCCCTCCTACTTTTATGTTATAAACTTCTTGACGTAATCGTTTTCCTTTGCAAGCATAACATTTAGTTTTTCCGCGATAACGAGAAAGCATGACACGATTTTGAATTTTATAATTTTTTTCTTCTAATTCTTTAAAAAAACCATTTAACCCTTCAAAATATTTATTTCCTTTCCAAACTAAATCTTTTTGAGCATCTGTCAGCTCAAAATAAGGTTTATGAACGGGAAAATCAAATTTGTGACTATTGTTGACCAATTGGTCTCGAAACCAACCCATACTTTCACCTCGCCATGGAAAAATAGCATTTTCAAACACAGATAAAGCTGTATTTGGAATAACCAATTCCGGATCAATTCCAATAATATTTCCGTAACCATCGCAAACTGGGCAAGCTCCATAAGGATTATTAAAGCTAAACAAATGCACATTGGGTTCCAAAAATGACAATCCGTCCAATTCAAAATTGGAACTGTAAGTATATTTTTTCTTGGAATTTACTTCTTGCAAATAGCAAATTCCTTTGCCTTCATAGAAAGCAGTTTGTACCGAATCTGCCAATCTGTTATAAAAATCTTCTTCTTCTTTGACTACAATTCTGTCAATAATCAACAAAATATCTTTATTGTCCAAGGAATGTTCCTCTAAAGCATCCAATCGAACCAATTCATTTTTAACTAAAATACGAGCAAAACCTTGTTGCAACAATACTTTGAGCTTGTCTTCCAATTTCCTGCCTTCTTCCAAATGAATTGGTGCCAGAAGCAACCATTTTGAGTCCAATTCAAAAGTTTTGACTTCATTTATAACATCGGAAACAGTATCTTTTTTTACTTCTTTGCCAGAAATAGGAGAAATAGTTTTTCCAATTCGAGCGTAAAGCAACTTTAAATAATCATAAATTTCGGTAGAAGTTCCTACGGTAGAACGCGCATTTGTAGTATTTACTTTTTGTTCAATGGCAATGGCTGGCGCAATACCTTTTATATATTCTACTTTTGGTTTATCCAACCTGCCCAAAAATTGTCGCGCATAGCTCGATAAGCTTTCTACATAGCGTCGCTGTCCTTCTGCATACAAAGTATCGAAAGCCAAGGAAGATTTTCCGGAGCCAGAAAGCCCCGTGATAACCACTAATTTATTTCTTGGAATGGCAACATCAAGGTTTTTCAGATTGTGAATTTGAGCACCTTTTATTATAATATTTTTTTTTGGTTCTAGCTTCGAAATATCTTGATGAATCATATAAAAAAGTCAATTTTTACAAAGGTAATTAATTCTGTGTTGACAAATGTTAAAGATTTAAAACTAATAATTTTATGCTATTTAAACGTTTTTATATTAATGTCATAAATTTTCAGCTGAGTTTTTGCATATATGCTAATTTTATCTCTTTTTTATTTTATAAATAGATATTTAGCATTAAATAATGCTTCGCAAACGTAATAGTTACCCATTCATGACCACAACATTTAAGATTGTAGTTTTTAATTATTGATTGTGTTTACTATTTGCAAACCCTTAAATACGTTGATAATACTGTTATAATCAATGTAAATGATTACTAATATTTTCGGTATAGTTTTTATATACTTTCAATTTAATGATTTCTTTACAAACAACCCTAAATTTGAGAGTATAAAATAATCAAAATATTATGAAAAAAATTACACTATTCATTTTCTTAACTTTTATTTCGTTAGGATATTCTCAACAACAACAGTACAATTTAGGTTTTGAGCCAGGAACACCTTCTGGAATTTTAAGTAACTGGGCAACTTTCGAAAATCCGAATCCAGTTGCAGATATAGTCACTAACCCAAATCCTAATGGAACAAATACCTCTGCAACTACAAAGGTTTTAAAACTTAACATGGTTCAAAGTTCTGCATGTTATGGTGGCGCTGTAAATTTTCATTCCACTTTAGGAACTTGGAATTTAAATTCAACCATTTTATCAAATAAGACCTTAACCATGCAAGTAAACAAAAGTATTGTTGGAAAAGTGGGTATTAAATTTGGAAACGCAACTAATGGAACCGTATTTGAAATTAAAGACAATCAAGGTCTGGTTTCTACTGTTAATCAATGGGTTACTTTATCGTGGGACATTTCAGCATACAATGCTGCAGACAATGTGAACATAGATCAAATGGTTATTTTTATTGATTGGAGATGTACAGGTGAAATAGCAAGACCTTCGGACGTTCAATTATTAGTAGATAATATTTCATGGGGAGCAAATAAACTAACGGATCCAGCTGTACCAACTTGCTCTGATGGTATTCAAAATGGAGATGAAACAGGTGTAGATTGTGGTGGAACTAATTGTCCAGTTTGCATTCTTGACCCAACAGTGTCTGCACCAAGTCCACTAGCGCCAGCAGCTAATGTACGTTCTGTTTATAGTGAAACATATCCTGCAATAAATACTGTTTCTAATTTTATTTTTAACGCTTTTCAAGGAGCTGGAACTATTTCAGAAGTTGATATACAAAATAATGGTAATAAATCTGGTAAAATAAATGGGCTATCATATTATGGAGCTCAATGGACTGCTACAAATATCAGTTCCTTTGGTTATGTACATTTAGATTATTATGCAACAACTTCTAATAATTTTAATTTTTATTTAATAGACCAAAATGCTAATATCCCTGGAGGAAACCCAGCTGAACCTAGATATAGTTTTGGAGGAACAACACCAAATGCTCCACTTGTTAAAGGTTCATGGCAAAGCATTTTTATTCCATTATCTCATTTTAGTAGTTTTAATACAGGTAGTTTTACATATAATCTAAATAATATTTATCAATGGAAATTTGATGGCAATGGAACAGTTTATTTTGATAATATCTATTTTAGTACTACCAACTTAGCAACTTCTACTTTCGAAAATTTAAATGTAAGAATGTATCCAAATCCTGCAAATAGCGTTTTGAATATTGATGCAAAGTCTAATATCGAAAATGTTTCAATTTACAACCTTTTAGGTCAAGAAGTAGTTTCTAAAACTATCAATAACCAAAATGCTTCAATTAATATCTCGAACCTACAAAGCGGTATTTATATCGTGAAAACTTCGATTGGAGGAAAAATTGCAACATCAAAGTTGATAAAAGAATAAACTTTTTTGTCCCAATGAAAAAGTTAAAAGCACGTTTTTTATAAAACGTGCTTTTTTTATGAATAAAAATTTCATGAATAGTTAACTAAGTTATTAATTTGTATAAATATTTATATCAAATAATGATCAAATTTAAATCATCGATTTTTTTCTTTTTACTTTTTATTAATAGTATTGGTTTTTCTCAAGATTTGCCACCTATTATAAAATATTCATCCACTGTTTACGGTGCTGGAAATCAAAACTGGATGATTTCACAAGATTCAAATAGGTTTGTTTATTTTGCTAACAATGACGGGTTGTTGGAATATAATGGATCAAACTGGACGTTATATCCTTCGCCAAATGAAACCATTATTCGATCGGTAAAAGTAGTTGAGGACAAAATTTATACGGGTTGTTATATGAATTTTGGATATTGGAAAAGGCAATCAAATGGGCAACTTAAATATTTCTCGTTATCGAATGCTATAAAAAATAAAATACTTGATGATGAACAATTTTGGAATATCATAAACTATGATCAATGGATAGTTTTTCAATCATTAAGTAGAATTTATATATATGATACAAAAACTTCGGACATAAAAATTATTACTCCAAAAAATAATATTACAAAGATATTTAAAACCAATAATTCTATATATTATCAAGTATTAGAGGAAGGATTGTATGAAATTGAAAACGGAAAAAGTAAAATTGTTTCGAATAATATAATACTCCAAAAAAATAAAATAGCCGCTATTTTTTCCAAAGATGACGCCTTACTTATACATACACAGTTAAAAGGTTTTTATAAACTTACAGATAGTAATTTATCGAAATTTGTTACAAAATCTGATGCTCAATTGGAAACTAGTAGCATTTATAGTAGTCAAATGCTTTTTGATGGAAGTTTTGCCGTAGGATCGGTTTCAAATGGGATTTTTATCCTTGATGAATTGGGTAATAATAGATATCATATTGATCAAAATAAAGGACTTAGCAATAATACAGCTTTATCTTTATTTGAAGATTTAGACAAAAACCTTTGGATTGGATTAGATAACGGAATTAATTGCATCAATTTACAATCTCCCGTTAGAAGTTATTCAGACAATGCTGGTGTTCTAGGAACCATTTATAGCTCAATATTTTATAATAATAAACTTTATTTTGGTACAAATCAAGGATTATTCTGTAAAAATATTAATAGTGGTAATGATTTCAAATTAGTAAATGGTACAAAAGGGCAGGTATGGTCACTATTCGAATATGAAGGAACACTTTTTTGTGGTCACGACTCAGGAACTTTTGTTATTGAAAACGAAATAGCAAAAAATATTTTTTCACAATCAGGTACTTGGAAGTTCGCTAAAGTCCCAAATCAAAAAAACGTATTATTACAAGGTAATTATTACGGTATTTCGGTTTTGTGTAAAGTTAATAATGAATGGATTTTTAAGAATAAAATAAATGGATTTAGCTCGTCGTCAAGGTTTTTAGAAATTTCAAATGCTAATAATATTTATGTAAGTCACGAATATAAAGGTATATTTAGACTAAATGTCAATTCAAAACTTGATAAAGTCTTGAAAATAAATACTTATGATAATCCTTCAAAAGGTAAAAATTCCAGTTTGGTAAAATATAATAATGAAATTTATTATGCTTTTAAAGAGGGTGTTTATAAGTTAAATTCTAAAGCACAAAAGTTTGATAAAGATGCCGTTTTAAGTTCGGTATTTGAAAAAGATGAATACACTTCTGGAAAAATAATTGTAGATGAATCAAATAAAATTTGGTTGTTTTCAAAAAATTATATCAATTATTTCTCTTTAAGCAAATTAAGTACACAACTTAAACAAAATAAGATTCCAATTCCAGCCTCTCTAACAAACTCATTGTTGGGTTTCGAAAATATAGCTCAAATTTCAAAATCAATTTATCTAGTTGGTACATCAAACGGGTATTACACTATAAATATTAATGATTTAAGCTTTAAGAATTATAAAGTCTCCATAACGAATGTTAGCAATAATAAATTAAATGAAAAAATAGTTAATTACCCTATTGATCAAAAAGGCAATTTTAATTACAAAGAAAATAACATCACCTTAAGCTATACAGTACCCGAATACGATAAGTATATAAATGCAGAATACCAGTATTTACTAGTAGGTTTCCAGGAAAAGTGGAGTGAATGGAGCTCAAAATCAACAGTTAATTTTAAAAATTTACCACCTGCCAATTATACATTTGAAGTACGTGCAAAAGTAGCAAATTCTCAACCTGAAAATATTGCTATTTATTCATTTGCAATTACAAAACTTTGGTATTTAACAAATTTTGCTTTGATTATTTATTTTTTAGCCATTTGTTTTTTCGGCTATTTTATTAATAAAACTTATGGAAATTACTACTCCAAACAAGAACAAAAACTAATTGAAGAAAACAATTTATTACTGGAAATAAAAGAATTAGAAAACGAACAACAATTAATGAAATTGAAAAACGAACAATTATCAATAGATGTTGATACAAAAAACAGAGAACTAGCAGTATCCACAATGAGTTTGATAAAAAAAGACGAATTATTGTCATTAATCAAAGAAGATTTAAACAAAACCTCAGACGAAGCAAGTTTAAGGAGTATAAAGTCTGTAATTAAAACTATTAATAAAAATATATCTGATGATAATACTTGGAACATTTTTAAAGAAGCATTTGATACTGCTGATAAAGACTTTCTGAAAAAAGTAAAACAAGCACATCCATCTCTAACTCCAAATGATTTGCGTTTATGTGCTTACTTGAGATTAAATTTGTCATCTAAAGAAATCGCACCATTATTAAACATATCAGTAAGAAGTATTGAAATAAAACGATATCGTTTGCGTAAAAAAATGGAATTACAACACGAGAAAGGACTTGTTGATTATATACTTTCCATATAATCAAAAAAGCACCTATTCATTTAACTATACATTACCACAACAAAAATAATTTAAGATCAGTTTTTACAATATGAATCAATATAATTTAAAACGTTAAATTGCTGTTAACTACGATATAATTTGATGGAGACCAAAAAATTACTTCTGTGTATATTTTTTGTTGAGGTTTATTTAGTGTTAAAACCATTATTTACCAATACTTTTATATTTCTATCAATTAAATGTTGATAAAAATACATTTTATTAATTTTTTAATGCATTTTTTTACCAAATACCTAAATAAGCACATCGTATGAAAAAAATCTTTTTTTTACTAACCTTTTGGTTTTGTTTTTCCAGTACTTATTCGCAATCTGACAAGGTAATAGTTGACAAGTCCGATTCAGGATTTAAACTTAAAGTTAACGGAAGCGATTTTATGATAAATGGAATGAACTGGGATTATTGTCCAATTGGGAATAATTATTCCTACAGTTTATGGAAACAACCCGACAATATTATTAAGGAAGCTTTAGAGGACGAAATGTCATTGCTTAAAAATATGGGTGTAAATACCATAAGGGTGTATTCGGATACACCCAAAAGATGGATAGAATATATTTATGCCAATTTTGGAATTTACACAATGCTAAATCACACTTTTGGTCGTTATGGTTTAACTTTAAATGGCTCTTGGGTTGTTAATACTGAATATTCTGACGCTACAACTCGCGAAGTACTTCTTGGAGAAGTTACGCAAATGATAAAAGAGTACAAGGATACCAAAGGGCTACTTTTATTCCTATTAGGAAATGAAAATAATTATGGACTATTTTGGGATGGAGCTACAACAGAAAATATTCCTGTAGAAGATAGAGCTTCAACTAAACGTGCTCGTTTTATGTACAAATTATTTAATGAAGCTGTCGTGGCTATGAAACAAATAGATACTTCACATCCAATAGCAATTTGCAATGGGGATCTATTGTTTTTAGATATTATTGCAGAAGAATGTAAGGATATTGATATTTTAGGAGCTAATGTTTATCGTGGTGTTTCTTTTGGAGATTTTTTCGACAAAGTAAAAAAAGAAACAGGTAAGCCTGTTTTATTTACAGAATTTGGGTCAGATGCTTTTAATGTTATTTCAAATGAAGAAGATCAAAAATCACAATCCTACTATTTGAAAAATAATTGGAGAGAAATTTATGAAAATGCTGCGGGTCTTGGTAAATCTGATAATTCTTTAGGCGGTTTTACTTTTCAATTCAGTGATGGTTGGTGGAAAACGGGTCAAACCGTAAATTTAGACATACACGATAATTCAGCTTCTTGGTCTAACGGGGGTTATCAAAAAGATTATGAAGAAGGCGCAAATAATATGAATGAAGAATGGTTTGGAATTTGCGCCAAAGGACCAAGCAATTCAAATGGTTTATACCAATTGTATCCACGTTCTGCGTATTATATTTTAAAAGAAGCACATCAACTCAATCCGTACGCAGCGGGAACAAGTTTAAATGCTATAAAATCTCATTTTGATGGAATTCAACAAATGGACGCAACTTTAAAAGCCAGAGGTGATAAAGCAGCTTTGGATAGTAAAAAAGGCGATAAAATTAGATTTAGTAGATTATCAGCAGAATTTACAATATTCAATACAGGTGGGAATTTAATTACAACACCTAAGAATGAGGTTGTAAACAATACCACATATCCGAATCAATTGGGATTTGACCATATGCAATCCTATTTTATTGGTGTAGAGGGCAATCCATCAGCCAATTCAAAAGTAAATGTTGAGTTTAATATTCTAGGAAATGTAGCTAAAAATCCTATTGATCAAATATTTTACGAAAATCGAGGACTTCCAATAGCTCTAAACAGCAATAACGGAAACGTAACACTAGACTCAAATAACAGAGTTCAAGTTTACAAAGCCAGTTACAATTGGAATCATAAGCTATTTAATTTAAACGGATTTTATAGAACAGGACATTACCACTGGGGCTATGAAGGCGATTTCTTCGGATTATATCCAGAGGCCAACTATGGTCCACAAATCGATGTTTATAATGGTGCGGCTCCTTTTGGTTTTGAAGTAGAAGGAAAAAAACTGTTTAAGGGTTTAAAATTAGCCTTTGGACCACAACTTTGGTGGGGTGCAAATCCAGCTTTATTACTTAAATATTCTAAAAAAATTGGAAAATTTAATGTTACGGGGATTTTTCACGAAGATATTGCCGAACAAAGTTTAACCCAGAGTTCATTTGCAATTCCTCAACCTAAAACCAGAAGGTTAACCTTGCACATGAACAGAAAAATTGGTAATATAGGAATTGATTTTGGAGGTATTTGGGGAGGTCAACCATTGAATGGAAGGGATTATCAGGTTCAAAGAGGTGAAGAAGGAAACTACAAGGCATTTCAAAATCAAATTGACACTAAGGATAATTGGGGAGGAAAAGTAAAATTTACTTACCTAGGAGGAAGTTTTAATTGGTACGGACAATCTGCTATTATGGGATTAGTAGCAAACGGTGGTGCAGATTATACGCAAACCTTTTCAGGATGGCGTTTAAAAGATAGCGGGAGCGGAAATCAATACAACTTTTTAAGTGGTTTTACCTATACTGTTGGCAAATTACAAATTGCACCTAACTTTCTATGGCAAAAACCAATTGAAGGACCAATGAATACAAATGTTCCTGCGCCTGGAAGACCCAGAAATATTCTTGATGATCCTTTTATCGTAAGAGGTAACAGAGAGCAAGTAGCAGGTGAATTACTATTTACTTACGATCCAACCCCTGGTACTTGGATGTACGATTGGGATAATGATAGAACAGAAGATTCTAAATTCTCCATAAGCGCAGGTGTAGTTTTCCGTCGTTTGCCAACCACACAAGATGCAGCTATTGGAATTTTCCCTAACGGAAGAACTACTTTTGCTTTTTCAGGCGCAGCTCCTGCTAAAAATTTGTATGAAATAAATACCCGTTTAGTATCAAAATTCAACAAAGATCTAGGTTTTATTGTTAATATTTATGGTGGTGAGGGTCAAGCAAACGGAAGTGATGCTAGAACAATTAACCGAATCGGTATGGATATTCGTATGATTTATAATAAAATTAAGTTAAGCACTTCTTCAAAAATAAATGACTGGGGTCCATACGATTACCACCGAGATTTTAATCTAACTTTTCCTGTTCAGTTAATGGCAGATATTTCTACCGAAATTGGAAAACCTGATTGGTTTGTATTACCAAGTACACGCATAGGATTGCGAGGTGCATGGCGTTCATTAGACAAGTATTCACCAAGATACAATCCAGCACAAATGTTAGACGGGACAGGTAATTTTGTACCTAATCCAAATGCAATAGGTTTTCCAAACGGTCAGGAGTGGGAAATTAGAACCTATGTTCTTATAAATATTGGAAATTAAAAAAATATAAATATTATGAAATCAAACCTTAATTTTGTAAAAATTTTATCTTTATTGATGATTGCAATGTCCTTTTCAGCATGTGAAAAAGACCTAAATGATTTGGAAGAAGCCAGTTATCCAATTAATCCTGAAGTTTTTATCGATGGATTTAGCCATGGACTAAACTTTGCATCATTTGGTGGCGCAGTACCAACGGCTTTTCAAGTTGATAATGAAATAACTTATAGTAATTCTAGCGCTTCCATGCGTTTTGATGTGCCCAATGTAAACGATCCTAGTGGAGCTTATGCAGGAGGTTCTTTCTTTACTTCTGTTGGAAGAGACTTATCAGGTTACGATGCTTTAACTTTTTGGGCAAAATCTTCTAAAGCTGCAACAATTGATGTAGTTGGTTTTGGAAATGACTTTGGAGCCAATAAATATCAAGGTTCAATTTCTGGATTAACTATAAGTACAGCTTGGAAAAAATATATAATACCTATTGCAGACGCTTCAAAATTAAAAGCAGAAAAGGGAATGTTTTTTATATCCGAAGGACCAGAAGGTGGGGTTGGTTATACATTTTGGATAGATGATGTAAAATTCGAGAAATTAGGAACTATTGCACACGGTAAAGGCTCTATTTTTGATGGAGTAGATAAAGTGGAAACCTCTTTTATAGGAGTTTCAAAAACTATAGATGCTTTGATTTCAGTTTTTAATTTACCAAATGGAATCAATCAGCCAGTAGCAGTAACTCCTTCTTATTTTGTATTCTCATCTTCCAATACATCAGTAGCTACAGTTGATGAGCTGGGTAAAATATCAATTATTGGAACTGGTACAGCTAAAATAACTGCTAAATTGGGAGATACATTAGCAATAGGATCTTTAACAATAAATTCTTCTGGTACATTTATTAACGCTCCAACACCAACAAGGAATGCGTCTAATGTTATTTCAATTTTTAGCGAAACATACCCTAATGTTCCGGTTGATTACTATAATGGATATTATGCCCCTTATCAAACCACACAATCAGCTGATTTTACTGTGGGTACTGACAATGTTTTAAATTATACTAATTTTAATTTTGTAGGAATACAGTTTAGCGCACCTACAATCAATGCCACTTTAATGTCGCACTTGCATTTAGATATATTTATTCCAAGAGCAACACCATTACTGGCAGGTTCTAATTTTAAAATTGAAGTAAACGATTGGGGTTCAGATGCAGCTTTTGGCGGAGGAAATGATGTAACTGGTTCTCGTACTTTTTTTACGCCTACCTTAGTTTCTCAAAATTGGATAAGTTTAGACATACCCTTATCAAGTTTAGCTGGTTTAACAAGAAAAATTAACTTGGCTCAAATAATATTGAGTACAACAAATACAAATATTTCAACTTTTTATGCAGATAATATTTATTTTTATAACGACGGAAGTATAATTCCAGCTGTACCAACTGCAGCTGCTCCTACTCCTTCAATTTCAGCTGCAAATGTTACGTCTATTTTTAGTGATGCTTATACTAATGTAGCAGGATCTGATCTAAATCCAAATTGGGGACAAGCTACTGTTACTACACAGGTACCAATCGCAGGTAATAATACACTTAAATATGCTGGACTTAATTACCAAGGATTACAAATTGGAAGTAGCCAAAACGTATCAACTAAAAACTTTTTACATCTAGATTATTATACAGCAAATTCAACAAGTTTAAAAGTATATCTAATAAGTACAGGGCCTGTAGAAAGACCGTATACCCTAACAGTCCCATCTTCGGGTACTGGTGGTTGGAGAAGTGTAGACATTCCTTTAACTGCATTTGCTCCAGTAAATATGAGTGATATAATTCAATTAAAATTTGATGGAAATGGCGATATTTATTTAGACAATATTTATTTCCGTAATTAATTTATAAAAATAATGATATGAGAAACTTTTTAAAAAATAAGATATATAATTTGCGAATATTTGGCTTAATTTCAACTTTTTCATTTTCGTTAGTTGGTTGTAATTCTGACGACAAACAAAAAGTTGATCAACAAAATTGGCAATTATCTTGGAGCGATGAGTTTAATGGTGCCGCTGGAGCATCACCAGATGCAACCAAATGGGCTTATGATATAGGAACAGGAAATAGTGGCTGGGGTAATCAAGAATTAGAATATTATACCAATCGCACTGAAAACGTAGCTATGGATGGAGCAGGAAATCTAGTGATTACAGCCAAAAAAGAAAATTTTGGTGGATCAGCTTATACTTCAGCCAGAATAAAAACCCAAGCTTTGTTTGAACAAACTTATGGACGATTTGAAGCCCGACTAAAAACACCTTACGGACCAGGTATTTGGCCAGCTTTTTGGATGCTAGGATCTAATATAACAACTACAGCTTGGCCGCAATGTGGAGAAATTGACATAATGGAACTAAGAGGCCAACTTCCAAACATAAACAACGGCACAATCCACGGACCAGGCTACTCAGGCGGTAACGCCATAACAGGAACATACGCATTAAAAAACAGTCGTTATGATGTGGATTATCATGTTTTTGCAGTAGAATGGAATGCTGATAAAATGGATTTTTATGTTGATGATTATTTGTATCAGCGTATTGAAAAAAGTGATGTAGCTAAAAAAGGGGAATGGGTTTATGACAATCCATTCTTTTTAATTCTTAATATTGCGGTTGGTGGAAATTTTGTAGGTTTTCCTACCGAACAAACTCCTTTGCCACAAACAATGACGATAGACTACGTTAGAGTTTACAAACAAATTTAAATACAATTTTTACAAGTAATTCAGTCAAAATAAAATTTTCAAATTAGACCTTATTTTTTTAATAGAATTCTAATAGGAAATTTTGTTTTGTAATGATATGCAATTAAATTTTTTTACAAAACATAAGCAAAATCCAGACCTTGTTTAGAGATAATAAAAAGGAGATACAAACAAAATTATAACAATGGATATAGTAATTATACAAGGAGAGCAATTCTATAAAATAGTTAATAACGATAGTATGCGTCCTTTTTTTATGAGTATAGTAAGCGATTCTAACCATTGGATGTTTATATCTAGTAATGGAGGACTTACAGCTGGTAGAAAAAATGCAGAATTCGCTCTTTTTCCATATTATACCGATGATAAAATTACCGAATTTGCAGATATTACTGGTAGTAAAACTATTTTTCAAATCCATTACGAAAATAAAATCCATCTTTGGGAACCATTTTCGGAAAGATTTAATGATGGATATTCTATTACACGAAATTTATATAAAAATATATATGGTAATAAAATAATTTTTGAAGAAATATTCAATGATTTCAAATTAACATATAGATACGAATGGAATTCAAGTAATATTTTCGGATTTATCAAAAAATCTGAAATTATTAATGATTCCCAAAATGATTACGCAATTACACTACTAGATGGAATTCAAAATCTTTTGCCACACGGAGTACATAGCGATTTACAAATGAGTACCAGTAATCTAGTTGACGCTTACAAAAGAAACGAAATTATCGAAAAAAGTGGGCTCGGAATTTTTGCATTAAGTGCCATTATTGTTGACAAAGCAGAACCAAGCGAAGCACTTAAAGCCAATATTGCTTGGAGTTTAGGCTTAAATAATCCAACATATTTACTTTCTTCGATGCAACTTCCAGCTTTTAGAAAAAAGCAAACAATACTATCTGAAAAAGATATTAAAGGAGAAAAAGGTGCCTACTTCGTTTCCACTGAAATAGAATTGCTTAAAAACTCTAATAAGAATTGGAAAATTATAGCAAACGTTAATCAAAACCAATCTCAAATTATTCAACTTTGCGAAGACATTTTGAAAGATGAAGAACTTGAAAACAAATTAAATGACGATATTGAATTAGGGAAACAAAACCTAATTGCACTTAATGCTACAGCAGATGGATTGCAATTTACAGCCGACAAAAAAAAAGATACGCGTCACTTTTCAAATGTACTTTTCAATAGTATGCGTGGAGGAATTTTTGACAACAACTATCAAATAGAAAAAAAAGATTTTAGCTCTTATTTGTCTAAGGCAAATAAAAATACATTTCAAACAAATAAAATTTTTATAACTAACCTAAAAGAAGAATTTTCATATTCAGAACTGCAACAATTACTTTCTCATCAAACTGATCTCGATTTAATTCGTTTATGTACAGAATATTTACCACTCAAATTTAGTAGAAGACACGGCGATCCTAGCCGTCCTTGGAATAAATTTTCAATTAATACCAGAAGTGAAATTGATGGATCTAAAATTTTAGATTACCAAGGAAACTGGAGAGATATTTTCCAAAATTGGGAAGCGCTTGCATATTCTTATCCAGAATTTATTGAGGGAATGATTTTTAAATTTTTAAACGCTTCAACTTTTGATGGATACAATCCATATCGAGTTACCAAATCTGGTTTTGATTGGGAAACCATAGAACCAGACAATCCATGGTCTTATATTGGATATTGGGGTGATCACCAAATTATTTATCTATTAAAATTTTTAGAGTTTATAGAAAAGTATAGCCCTGGAAAGTTACATTCTTATTTTGAAAAAGACTGTTTTGTTTACGCCGCAGTGCCTTATACAATAAAACCGTACCAAAATATTCTTCAAAATCCTAAAGATACTATAGAATACAACCACGAATGGGATAAAAAAATTAATAATCGAAAACAGCAAAATGGTGCAGATGGAGCTTTGTTGAGGGACAACAATGAGGAAATTTATCACGTAAATTTTATCGAAAAAATATTAGCTACCGTTTTGTCTAAAATGTCTAATTTTATTCCTGAAGCTGGAATTTGGATGAATACGCAACGTCCAGAGTGGAATGATGCCAACAATGCATTGGTTGGCAACGGGGTTTCTATGGTTACACTCTATTATTTACGGCGTTTTTTAAAGTTTTTTCAAAATTTACTAGAAACATCAACACAAGAAAACATTAAAATCTCTAATGAAATGGTTGAATTTTATCACGCCATTAGAGAAAATCTAATCAAATTTAAACCCTTACTTAATACAACTATCAACAATCAAGACAGAAAAAATATAATAGATGCTTTGGGTAAAGCAGCATCAGAATATCGTTTTCAAGTATATAATAGTGGTTTTTGGGGCAAGAAAAGAACACATTCTATGCAAGGACTAAAAAACTTTACAGCAGTTTGTTTAGATTTTATTGACCATTCCATTAAAGCGAATCAGCGAGAAGATAAATTATATCACGCATATAATTTAATGTCTATACAAAATGATGAAGTAGCAATTTGTCATTTATCAGAAATGCTAGAAGGTCAAGTGGCTGTTATTAGCTCTGGATTTTTGAGTGCAAAAGAAAGCTTAGAAATTTTAAATAGTTTAAGAAATAGCACTTTGTACAGACCAGATCAACAAAGTTATATTTTGTATCCAAACAAAGAAATTCCAAAATTTTTAGAAAAAAATATTTTACCCAACAATAAAGTAATACAATCTAATTTACTAACAAACCTTCTTCAAAAGAATAACACACAAATTATCAATCAAGATTGTAAAGGCGACTATCACTTTAATGGAAATTTTCACAATGTAGCAGATTTAAAGCAAGCATTAGAAAGCTTAAAAAATGATGAAACCTATAAACTATTAGTTGAAAAAGAATCAGATTCAATTTTACAAATTTTCGAAGAAGTTTTTAATCATAAAGCTTTTACAGGAAGATCTGGAACATTTTTTGCCTTTGAAGGATTAGGTTCTATCTATTGGCATATGGTTTCTAAGTTATATTTAGCAGTACAAGAAGTTTGTATTAAAGCCATTGATGACAAAGAGAACGAAGCGGTTATAAAATCTTTAATTAAACATTTTGAAGAAATTGGCGAAGGAATTGGAATACATAAATCGCCAAATGTTTATGGTGCTTTTCCAACCGATCCATATTCTCATACACCACAACATAGAGGTGCACAGCAACCCGGAATGACTGGTCAGGTTAAAGAAGATATTTTAGTAAGAATTAGCGAATTAGGTATAAAATTAAGCGAAGGAAAAATTCAATTTCAACCTTTGATTTTAAATAAAAATGAATTTCTAAGTGAAAGTCAAAAGGTAAATTTTATAGCTGTTGATGGCACACAGAATTCCATTTTTTTAGAAAAAAACAGTATGGCATTTACCTATTGTCAAGTACCTATTATTTACACAATTTCAAGTGTTAATCAATTAAAAATCAGTTACAAAAATAGCAATGTTGAAGAAAATGAAGCAATGATTTTAGATGTTATTCAAAGTAAAAAAATATTTCAAAGAACAGGAGAGATTTCTCAAATAAATATTTCTTTTCAAGATAATTTCTTTAGAAAATGAAAAATATAATTTACCCAATATTGGCAATGAGTATAATGAGTTGTAGTGTTACAAAACAAATGAAAGTACAAGTTTACGAAACCTCGGCGAATGGGAATTCATTAAAAAAAATGGAAACTTTTTCAGAGAAAGAGCCTAATATAATAATTTCATTAAATCCTGAAGAAACATTTCAAACTATTACAGGTTTTGGAGGAGCTTTTACCGAATCATCAGCATATTTACTCAATAAATTAAGTGCTAAAAACAGAAAAAAAATATTGGAGGCTTACTTTAACGAAAAAGGAGCAAACTATTCATTAACAAGAACACATATCAATTCTTGTGACTTCTCTTTGAAACAATATGCGTACGCAATGGTTGATGGGGATAAAAATTTAGAAAATTTTTCCATTGACGAAGACAAAAAAAATCATCTTATACCTACAATTCTAGAAGCAAAATCTATTTCAAAAGACGGTTTCAATATTATTGCATCACCTTGGACTTCGCCACCTTGGATGAAAGACAACAAAAAATGGGTAGGCGGGAAATTATTACCTGAATACTATGATACTTGGGCGCTTTATTTTTCAAAATACATAAAAGCTTATAAAAAAGAAGGCATCAATATTTGGGGAGTAACAGTAGAAAACGAACCACACGGAAATGGGAACAATTGGGAAAGTATGCTTTTTACGCCTCAAGAAATGACCCGATTTGTACAAAATAATTTAGGACCAAAACTAGAAAAAGACGGTTGGAAAGATATCAAAATTTTAGGTTACGATCAAAATAGAGCTGGAATTAAAGAATGGGTCGACGAAATGTATAAAGACGAAAAATCATCAAAATATTATGCTGGAACAGCGATTCATTGGTATGAAAGCACTTATGAAGTTTTCCCAGAAGACTTACAATATGCACACAAAAAAGCACCTAATAAATACCTAATTCAAACCGAAGCTTGTGTAGATTCTGAAATACCACATTGGAATGATGACCTTTGGTATTGGAAAAAAGAAGCCACCGATTGGGGTTGGGATTGGGCAAGTGAGAAAGACAAATATTTGCACCCAAAATATGCGCCGGTCAATCGATATGCCAACGATATAATAGGTTGTTTGAATAATTGGGTTGATGGTTGGGTCGATTGGAATATGGTTTTAGACCGTCAAGGAGGGCCAAATTGGTTCAAAAACTGGTGCGTTGCGCCTGTAATTGTAGATGTTGAAAAAGATGAGGTTTATTTCACACCTTTATATTACACAATGGCACATTTTAGCAAATTTATGCGTCCAGGTGCGGTAAAAATTGGCTGTACAATTAATCATAAAGATATAATTTCTACGGCTGTAAAAAACCCTGATGGATCAATTGCCGTTGCTATTTTTAACCCAACAGATGAGGCTGTTGGTATAGAGATTAATTTAAATAATATTAAAAAAAGTATTTCTATTAATGCAAAAGCTTTGCAAACGGTGGTAATAAATTTATAACTAAAAATATTTAAAATATGTCAAATAACAATTCTACCACGAAGCAAATAGTTCCAATGAGTCAGAAAATAGCCTTTGGATTGGGTATGTTAGCCAACCAAATGTTTCCTGCAGCCCTAGGCATTTTTATGGTTGTATTGGTAGAAAATTTAGGCATGCCTTCTTGGATGTGGGGTGTTTTGTTTTTTGTACCAAGAATTGTAGATGCTTTTTTTGACCCAATTATGGGATTTGTTTCTGATAATACCAAATCGGTTTGGGGTAGAAGAAGGCAGTATGTTTTTATTGGTTCCATAATTATGGGAATTGCATTTATGATTATGTGGCAATTATATAGAGAAGATAGCGTATTATACAATTTCACCTTTTTTCTTATTTGGTCGCTTATATTTCATATTGGGCTTTCAATTTTCAGCGTTCCTTATGTAGCAATGGGTTATGAAATGAGTGATGATTTTCACGAAAGAACCAGTATTATGGCAATCTCGCAATGGATTGGGCAATGGGCTTGGGTAATTGCGCCTTGGTTTTGGGTAGTAATGTATGATCCATCTTGGTTTCCAAATGCCGATACCGCTACAAGAACATTATCCATTTGGGTAGGCATTATATTTATGATATTAGCCATGGTTCCAGCTATATTTATTAAAAGTAAATCAACCCAGTTCAATGATAGTTTAGAACCCTTAACTTTTAGAAATATTGGAGGAAGTTTAAAAGAAATTTTAATTAGTTTTAAAGAAGCATTTAGAAACAAGCCTTTTAGAAAATTATGTATTGCTACATTTTTTATATTTAACGCCTTCAATACAGTTGCTGGTTTTACCTTTTTTATAGTGGTATATTATTTATTTAACGGCGATACTGGTGCGGCAGGTATTTGGCCTACTCTTTTTGGATGTGGAGGTGCATTGGCAACTACTTTTATAGTAATTCCTATTGTAGCTTGGTTAGCAAAAAAAATGGAGAAAAAGAAAGCTTTTTTGATTTGTCAAGGCATATCTGTTTTTGGATACATTCTGCTTTGGTTCCTCTTTATTCCAGGTAAACCGTATATGTTTTTGTTTGCTTTACCTTTCTTTTCTTTTGGTATCGGAAGTTTGTTTACTTTAATGATGTCTATGACAGCAGATGTTTGTGATATGGATGAGCTGGAATCAGGTAAAAGAAGAGAAGGTGTTTTTGGTGCTATTTATTGGTGGATGGTAAAGTTTGGTTTTGCAATTGCAGGATTGCTAACGGGTGTAATTATGTCGGCAGTAGCTTTTAAGGCTGGTGCTCCAACGCAACCCGAAGGTGCTGTTACTGGCTTAAGACTTTTCTTTTCTGGTGTTCCAATTATCGGAACTTTGATTGCTATGTGGGTAATGAGAAATTATGACTTAACAGAACAAAAAGCAAGAGATATCAAAAAAGAATTAGATGCTAGAAAAGCACCATTAAAAAAGCAGTCTTCTGCATATCTTTCTGGAAAATTACTTTCTTTAAAGAAAAGTGAAAACACAATAAATAGAACTCTTGGCAATGATTTAAGTTCTAAAAACGACACCGAAATTAGAACACTATCTTCGGAAGTTTTAAATAATGGTTTACACGGTTTGTGTTTTAGCCCTTATTTAGAAGGACAACAAGCGGGTGATATTTTATCAGCAAATCAAATTCAAAAAAGAATTGATGTAATTAGTCCACATACCAAATGGATTAGAACATTTTCTTGTTCAGATGGGAACGAACTTATTCCAGAAATAGCAAAACAAAAAGGATTAAAAACCCTAGTAGGAGCTTGGATAAGTGATGATAAAGAAAGAAACGAAAAAGAAATTAACTCCCTAATTGCTTTGGCTAAAGCGGGTAAAGTTGACATTGCCGCCATTGGAAATGAAGTACTACATCGGGAAGAAATTTCGGAGCAAGAGTTATTACAATATATTAAGAGAGTTAGAGAAGCATTGCGAAGTATTATTCCTGTTGGTTATGTTGATGCTTATTATCAATTTCTTGAAAGACCAGCATTAGTTGATGCTTGCGATGTTATTTTGGCTAACTGTTATCCTTTTTGGGAAGGTGCAAATATTACACATTCACTTTCTTATCTTGACGGAATGATCGAACTAACACAAATAGTGGCTAAAGGCAAAAAAGTAATTATTACCGAAACGGGTTGGCCAAGTACTGGAGAGAATGTCGAATCAGCTCAACCATCTAATTTGAATGCAATGAAATATTTTATTTCTGTTCAAGAATGGACAAAAAATCAGGGTATTGAACTATTTTATTTTTCATCATTTGACGAATCTTGGAAAGTAAACCAAGAAGGCGAAGTAGGTGCAGCTTGGGGTATTTGGGATAAAAACGAAAAATTGAAATTTGATAATAAATAAGAACTAATGTCATTTAGAAGAAAAGAAGATTCACTTTATCAAATAAAATTTGATAATAACAATGAGTTTAAAAACTTTAACAAAATTGATTTTACTGCAAAAACGCCAGAAGAATTAAATGTGCTTTTCAGCGACTTATTGAATACAGAAATGCACGGAATTTGTTTTAGTATGTATCAAGACGGTCAGAAACCAGGCGACATGATTTCTGATGAACAAGTTCGCCGAAGAATGGAAATTATTGCACCTTACACCAAATGGGTGAGATCTTTTTCGTGTACCGAGGGCAATGAGTTTATTCCAATAATTGCTAAAGAATTCGGAATAAAAACATTAGTTGGTGCTTGGCTTGGAGATGATCCAGAAGTTAATAAAAATGAGATTGAAGGATTAATTAAACTTTCAAACGAAGGCTTTGTTGATATTGCAGCAGTGGGAAACGAGGTAATGTATCGTAAAGATTTAACTGAAGATGAACTCTTAAAATTTATCGACAGAGTAAAAAAAGCTATTCCAGATACAATTCCAGTCGGTTACGTAGATGCTTATTATGAATTTACTATAAAACCAAGAATTACTGAAGCTTGCGATGTAATATTAACCAATTGTTATCCATTCTGGGAAGGTTGCAATCTTGATTATTCGTTAGCACATATGAAAAGCATGTACCACCAAGCACTACAAGCTGGAAATGGCAAAAAAGTAATTATTACCGAAACGGGCTGGCCAAGTCAAGGCGAAAGTTTTAAAGATTCGCATCCGTCAAAACAAGGTGCTTTGCAATATTTTGTCAATACCCAACTATGGTCCAAAGAAGAAAATATTGATGTTTTTTATTTCTCGTCTTTTGACGAATCTTGGAAAGTTGGTGCCGAAGGGGAAGTCGGTGCATATTGGGGGATTTGGGATAAAAACGAAAAATTAAAATACAATAATGAACAGTTTTAAAGCGCTAAATTTAGAACCAGGTCGAGCAATTTGTTATTCTGGTTTTAGAGAAGGACAACAACCAGGTGGAATTTATCCAAGTTATAATGAAGTAAAAGAAGATTTGATATTGCTTCAAAATCACTGGAGATATTTGCGTTTGTATGATTGCGATGTTCATGCCGTAACAGTTCTAGAAGTAATTAAAAATGAAAAATTACCATTTCAAGTAATGCTTGGTGCTTATATTGTAGCCGAAATGAATAATTTTGGTTGCCCTTGGGGTGGTGGCGTTTACACCGAAGAACAACTTTATGAAAACCGATTAAAAAACGGAATTCAGATTAAAAAACTTATCAGCTTAGCCAATCAATATCCAACAATTATTTCAACGCTATCAGCAGGAAATGAAGCCTGTGTAGATTGGACAGATCATTATGTGTCAGTTGCTAGCGTTATTGAATATGTAAAATTAATTAAAAAAGAAACAAAGCAGCCTGTAACTTTTTGTGAAAATTATGTGCCCTGGTTAGGTAAATTAAAACCTTTAGCAGAAGAAGTCGATTTTATATCAATACACACCTATCCAGTTTGGGAATATAAAAATATCCACGAAGCATTAGAATATACAAAAGAGAACTATTTAACAGTTGCCAATATGTATCCTAATAAACCAGCTGTAATTACCGAAGCGGGTTGGGCAACAAATTCAAACGGACGCGGAATAGACGCACATAACGTAAGTGAAGAAAATCAAGAAATTTATTTCCAAGATTTAGTAAAATGGACAGATGCAGAAGGAATTTTAACATTTGTTTTTGAAGCTTTTGACGAATCTTGGAAAGGCTCATCAGAACCATTAGAGCCAGAAAAACATTGGGGACTTTTTAAAATAGACAGAACGCCAAAGCTAGTAATGGAAGGTAAATTAGTTTAAAAAGATAAAATAATTCCTTTAAATAGCAAGTAGTATTTATTTTAAAATCATTTCCAATGAAAAAAAAAAACCTATTCAAATTCTATTTTTATTTTACCTAATAAGTCAATTCTCTTTTACACAGATTGATGTTGTATATTCAACTTTAGTTTGGTCAGTTGAATTTAATATAAATGGAGCAATAGATTCCAATCAATGGTTTCATCAAAATCTGATCTTGCAAACAATTATCATATATATTCCCTAAATTGGTCATCAAATAGAATATCATTTTTACTCGATGGCATTATTTATTACACCTATAATCATATAATTAAAAACGCTAACACTTGCCCATTTGATACTGAACAATATATTTTACTTAATATTGCAATGAGTGGAATTGCAGGTTCATTACTGTCTAATTTTACGCAAAGGTACATGTTAATTGACTACGAGTATATCAAAATCCTTTAAGTTCAAATGAAAATAAATTAAGTGAATTTAATATTTTTCTGAATCCAACCAGTAATTTTATAAATATTTCTAGTATTAATATCATTGATAAAGTAGAAATATACAATATTATTGGTAATCTAGTCATGAAAACTAATGTAAATGTTAATAAAATAGATGTATCAAATTTTTCTAAAGGTATTTATTTGATAAGTGTTTATTCAGCATTAGAAAAAAGCTTAAAAAAAATAATAGTTAACTAATTAAAAAATAACAATTCCTTTTAAAATATCCATAGGTATTTATTTATTGTGTTAAATATGTTAAATTTTAAGGTAAATATTGCCTATATTAAATATTTTGTTAATTTTGGAAATAATTAATAATAAAACAAAAAGCTTATAACAAAGAAATACTTTTAAAAAAGAGAAAAAATCTCTTCAGATAAACCCAAAAATCTAAAAGTATTGTTATGGCTACTACTCAACTCCCAGACGCATTATTGGTACGAAGTTACATTGATGGTAACGAAAAATCCTTATCCATTTTAATTGAAAGACACAAATCAAAAATTTATGGTTTTATATATTCAAAAGTATTAGATAGAGATGCTTCCGACGATATTTTTCAAGATACTTTTATTAAAGTAATAAAAACACTTAAAGGAAATTCTTATAACGAAGAAGGCAAATTTTTGCCTTGGGTCATGCGAATTGCGCATAATTTGGTTATAGATTCCTTTAGGAAAAATAAAAAAATGCCTATGTTTCGTGAAACAGAAGAGTTTTCTATTTTTTCAATCATGAATGACAATACTCCAAATATTGAAAGCAGAATTATTACCCAACAAGTTGAAAACGATTTAATTAAACTTTTGAATGAGTTACCAAACGATCAAAAAGAAGTGGTCGAAATGCGCATCTATCAAGATTTGAGTTTCAAAGAAATTGCAGAACTAACTGGAGTGAGTATTAATACTGCTTTGGGACGAATGCGCTATGCATTGATGAACTTGAGACGCATTATAGAAAAAAATCAAATGATTTTGACTAATTAAACAATATTATATTTAAGGTTGCGTTATGTTAATAAATTAAATATTGATATGGCAAAAATTTACTCTAAAAAGAAAAATGCAACCCCAAAAATGTCGCCTAAAAAAGAAACAGTCAATTTTATATTGAACTATTCGAAAGCATTAAGAATAGAAAAGTTAGGTGATGTGGTTTACGAAACAGTTTTAAACTAAAAGCAAAACGCTCTATTTACAGAGCGTTTTTTTTGTAATATTCTTTTAAAACGGTTGGTCTGCCGATAGTTTTGGTTATAATATCTTTGTCCAAATTCCAACCTCGAGCTGGTGAATACTCGCGTCCATACCAAATGATTTGAAGGTGTAAATCATTCCAGATTTTTTCAGGAAAAATACGTTTGGCATCTTTTTCTGTCTGAATTACATTTTTGCCATTTGTCAAATTCCAACGATACATCAATCGGTGTATGTGTGTATCCACAGGAAATGCTGGTACACCAAATGCTTGACTCATAACTACACTGGCTGTTTTATGACCAACGGCTGGCATGGCTTCAAGTGCTTCGAAACTCTGAGGAACTTGACCATTGTGTAGCTCAATTATCATTTTTGACAATCCAAAAATCCCTTTAGATTTCATAGGAGAAAGTCCGCAAGGGCGAATTATTTCTTTAATTTCCTCTACCGACATTTTAACCATATCGTAAGGGTTATCTGCTTTTGCAAATAATAAAGGTGTAATTTGATTTACTCTCACATCTGTACATTGCGCCGAAAGTAAAACAGCAACTAGCAAAGTATATGGATCTTTGTGATCCAGCGGAATTGGAATAGTTGGATAAAATTCTTTTAACGTATTTATAACAAAAGTTACACGCTCTTTTTTGGTCATTTTTAATTAAATTTGAATTGTAAAAATACGATTTCAATTGCAATATCAAAAACCAATTTAAAATTACAAATAATTATGTGCCTAATCCCGCTTTCCGTTTCAACTCCTCGATTGGAAAACTATTTTTCTACACAATGCCACGAGCTTCCTTTGGTCGCTGTGGCTTTGCAAGAAAAATAAATTTTCCAATCTGTGGGGTTTCCACTTCAATCTGGGGCATATAATGTTTATGATTTGAAATAGTCTTAAGTTTTTAGTAATATGTGTTCAGTGTTCGGTAATCAGAGTTCAAAATTTAATATTCAAAATAAAAATTTCTAAAAATCCAACAATCTAATAATCTAACAATCCAATAATCTAATAATCAAAAAATGACAACATTAAAAAAAGGCGACAAAGCACCCAGTTTTTCAGCACTTGACCAAGATGGAAATTCGCACAAATTGGCTGATTATGCAGGTAAAAAATTGGTGATTTTCTTTTATCCAAAAGCAAATACACCAGGATGTACGGCAGAAGCTTGCGATTTGAGCAATAATTATGCTCGTTTTACTTCAAACAATTATGCAATTTTGGGTGTAAGCGCAGATTCTGCGAAAGCACAATTAAAATTTAAAGAAAAATTTGATTTCCCTTTTCCACTGTTGGCAGATGAAGACAAATCTGTTATTCAAGCTTTTGGAGTTTGGGGACCCAAAAAATTTATGGGTAAAGAATATGGTGGGATTCATAGAACTACATTCATCATTGATGAAAAAGGAATGATATCCGATGTAATTTCAGATGTAAAAACCAAAGACCACGCCAATCAAATATTGGGTTAATCTCATTTAATAAAAACAATTAAATAGTATATTCAAAATTCTATTTCCTTGTTTATTTAAGATTTAAAATCATTCCCACACCCATTTGATTTCCGTTATAAAATGGCGCAATCATTGTAGAGCGCACATTCTTTTTGGATTTGAAAATATGATTGTCTATATATGGAAAAATCCAATACGCAATTTTGGTGCTTAAAATGCCAATACCTGCTCCCGCCACTACGTCTGTAAACCAATGTCTGTCATTATAAATTCTAAACATTCCTGTACCAGTTGCGACCAAATATCCTGAAATTCCATACCAAATAGAAACATCTCTGTATTCTTGCCACAAAAATTCAGCTCCAGCAAATGCATTTGCAGTATGTCCAGATGGAAAAGAATTGAAAGAACTTTTATCAGGACGCTCTACTTTTGTTGTATTTTTCAATGTATAAACAGAACTTCCCATTAGTAAATAAGAGGTTGCTAAAATTATAGATCGGTCTTTAAAATTGTTTTTACCTTTAATACCACCGAAATTTAAAGCATAAACAGAAATGGCTGGTGCAAATTGTGAAAAATCATCAAGTGTAATTTTACTGTCTATGTTTTCATTTACTTCTTCTTTTATAATGGCATTGAATAATTTTAAATCATCACTTTCTAAACCAATTACTCCATAAGCAATAAGTGCCGAAGGAATAATGAGTTGTTTGTAATGAAATTTTAAATTTTCAACTTTGGTTGATGCAATGGTATCTTTTGGACTAAGTTGTTGTGCTAATAAATTATTTAATGGTAATAATGCCATTATTATCCATATTCTAAATATTGGTTTCATGTGCGGTTAAAATTATATTTGTAATGATAGAAAAACCCAAATAATTTATAAAATTAGAGTTAATTTTTTCGATTTTAGACTAGTCCGATAAATGCTCATAAGCACCCAAATCTGGATTGGAAGGTGAAGTTCTTAGTTTTCCATCGGCATCATTGGGAACCAAATAAAGAGTATTCCCTTTTGCTTTAGCGGGAGAATTTAAACCAATTCGCAAATTATTTTTGTCAATATTTCTAAATTGCGGATTATTTGAATTTGCATTATTACTCAAAATATTTGTTGCATTTCTTATTGGAGCATATGTAGCATTATTATCAAATACATTATTAATATCATTAAATCTAATCAGACAATTTTCGATATTAAAATCAAAAAGTGCTCCATTGTTTTTGTTTAATCCCAATTCAATATTATTGGAACCGTAAACAATACTATTGTAAAATTTAGCTTGCAAATCGGCAATAAAAACAGTTGTACCATCAAAAAAAGTATTATCCACCAAAACTGCAGGTGACTGTCTTGAACCGCCTTTCCAAAAATTCGCAAAAGTACAATGTTTGAATTGGTAATTGCCCCCAAGTATAGTTGCCAATGCATATTGACCTGCGTTATTAATAATTATATTTTCACCATTTAATCTGGCATTTCTAGATAAAATTCCAAAATTTGACGAATTGTATATTTGTGTATTTTTTATTTGCACGGTTGTAGCATCTTTCCCTTCAATTAAAATACCAACCGATGCATTTTTGATAGTCAAATTTGTAAATGAATTATTTGTGCTACCATTTGTTAAATAAATAGTTCCCCACTGACCAGGAACTTCCGAAAAATCAGGCTCTAGCCTATCGCCTTCAAAAATAACTTCCTTCTCCAATAATTTTGGATCTGTAGATGTTGTACCGTTTACTTGAATACTTCCAGTATTTGCCACAATTATTCCCGATGAATCATGAAAATGAACCCTTGCTCCAGGATTTATAACTAATGTTTTTCCGGGCGGAACGGCAGCATAACCATAAATTACATAGGGTTTTGCATTGGTAAAAACTAATTCATTGCCGTTTAAAGGATCATTATCACTAAGGAAAAAACCATAAATATTTTGTGGCGGATTGGATCCAATTTGTAAATTTTCGTAGGTGTAGCCGCCATTTTGTTTTGGATACCTTTCAGGATACAAAAAAACAGCATCTTGAATAAGTGTTACCAAATTTACTTTTTGCTCATAACTACTTCCACCATCAAATAATATTTCATCGGTGTACAACAAATCGGTAGGATTTGCATTGGCAATATCTGTCGTCGCTTCAATGAAAATATATAAACTATCGTTGGCTAAAATTTCTACATTACTAAAAAGTTTTCCATCGCCAAAACCATTATTATCCGAATCGACACCTGTTTTACCATCAACCAAAATTCTATATTTTGAATTATTGCCTTTTTTTAAACCAATACTTGGAATGTTAATATCATCGTTGGATTTGTTATAAACCTTTAACTGATAGGTGCTTGAACTAATATTTGAAAAAACCGTATCAAGATATACCGTTGTTTTTGAAAATTCTAGCTTACCACTATTTGGAATTGTATCAAAATCTTTTCGACAAGATACAAGTATTAAGAGCAAAGAGATTGTTATGATAAAGGAGTAACGCATGATCCAATTAATTTTTGATAAAAATAATAATAAAAACCTTTATGTTTTAAATTATTATTAAACTTAACGTTCAAAAATGATTTTTAGTTTACTTTTTTGTAGCTTTGAATTACAAAATTTAAAATATGTCTTTTGATAAAGAAGAAATGCTACGAATTTGCAACAAAATGTGTGAAAATACTTTAATGCAAACACTCCAAATAGAATATATTGATGCTGGACTCGATTATCTAGTAGCAAAAATGCCAGTAAACTCAAAAGTACATCAACCCATTGGATTATTGCATGGTGGTGCGACTGTTGCGCTTGCTGAAAGCGTTGGAAGTGCTGCTTCGGTAATGTTTATTGATAGAAATTTGCAAGAAATTCGTGGCATTGAAATTTCTGCAAATCATTTAAAGAGCAAAACAGATGGCGAAGTTTTTGCTACTGCAAAAATTATTCACAAAGGAAAATCTATCCATTTATGGGAAATAAGAATTGTGGATGAAAAAGACAATTTGATATCTATTTGTAAACTGACGAACATGGTTTTACCAGTTAATAAATAATTTCATGGAACTTATTTTAGAAAAAATGAAACAACACAAGAAGCAAAATTTGCCTTTTGTATTGTTTCGAAAACCCAACTCCAAAACTGTAGTTGGGATGTTTCAAGAAAATGACCATGTGTATTTTTCTAAAAATCTTCAAGAAAAAGGATTTGTTTTTGCTCCATTTGAAGATGGAAATACAGTTGTTTTCCCTATTGAACATTCTGAAATAAATTTTGGAACATTTAAACTAAAAAATAAAAAAGATTTAGTTTTAAAAGAATCAAAAATAAATGAGGAGGAAAAGTCCAAATTTATTTCATTAGTAAAAAAAGGTGTAGATGCAATATCAAATGGTGAATTTCTAAAAGTAGTTTTGTCAAGAATAGAGTCTGTTTCAATTAAGCATTTCAAAATACGTAAAATATTTAAAAAAATGCTTCAGCAATATCCAACAGCTTTTTGTTATTGTTGGTTTCATCCAAAAATTGGATTTTGGATGGGCGCAACACCCGAAACATTGTTGCAAGTGAAAGAAAATAAATTCACCACCATGTCATTGGCTGGAACACAACAATTTGAAGATAATTATTTGGTTTCTTGGCAGGAAAAAGAAACTAAAGAACAAGGTTTTGTGACACAATATATTATTGAGAATCTTAAAAATATAGCGGAAGAGATTACAGTTTCAAGTCCGTACACCACAAAAGCTGGGAATTTATTACATTTAAAAACAGATATTCAAGGCATTTTGAAACCAAATTTTAGTAGTAAAGATGTGGTAGCTATTTTGCATCCAACACCCGCAGTTTGTGGCTTGCCAAAAGAAATTGCAAAAAATTTTATCCTTGAAAATGAAACCTACGACAGGGAATTTTATACTGGATTTTTGGGCGAATTGAATCATGACTCTAGCAAAAATGAAACGGCAACAGATTTGTATGTAAATTTGCGTTGCATGAAAATTAATATTGTAAATAATTCTGAAATAACCACTGCTACATTATATATAGGTTGCGGCATAACCGACCAGAGTAATCCAGAAAATGAATGGGAGGAAACGGTGAATAAATCAAAAACAATGAAAAGTATTTTTTAATAAAGATTTAATTTTAATACATGAAACTAGACATACTCGCTTTTGGCGCACATCCAGATGATGTAGAATTGGGCTGTGGTGCCACGATTGCAAAAGAAATTTCACTTGGAAAATCTGTTGGCATTATCGATTTGACCAGAGGTGAATTGGGAACCCGAGGAACAGCAGAAACAAGAGATATTGAAGCTAGCAATGCATCCAAAATTTTGAAAGTTTCCGTTAGGGGAAATTTAGGATTTAGAGATGGGTTTTTTAAAAATAATGTAAAAAATCAGCTGGAAATAATTAAAATGTTAAGAAAGTACAAACCTGAAATTGTACTTTGCAATGCTATCGAAGACAGACATATTGACCATGGAAAAGGGAGCAAATTGGTTTCTGATGCCTGTTTCTTATCAGGATTAGTAAAAATTGAAACCAGTTTAAATGGCAAAATTCAAGAAGTTTGGCGCCCAAAATTGGTCTATCATTACATTCAATGGAAAAACATTGAACCCGATTTTGTGGTCGATGTTTCTGATTTTATGGAGATAAAAATGGAAGCCATAAAAGCATATCAAACTCAGTTTTATAATCCAAATTCAAAGGAGCCTGAATCGCCCATTACTTCCAAAAACTTTTTGGACAGTGTGCTGTACAGGGCGCAAGATTTAGGAAGATTGATTGGGTCAAATTATGGGGAAGGTTTTACTGTAGAAAGGTATTTGGCAGTCAATAGTTTAAATGATTTGAAATAATTTTTTTGTTTTTTTGTTTGCAGAAACCAACTTTTACAATATCTTTGCACTCGTTAAATAAATGGTGGTTGTAGCTCAGTTGGTTAGAGTATTGGTTTGTGGTGCCGAGGGTCGCCGGTTCGAACCCGGTCAGCCACCCTACATAACGCAAAGGTTTCGAAGTAATTCGGAACCTTTTTTTTGGTTATTATCCTACTCTAAATATTAAAATTTATTAGTATTAATTGCAACCTTTTAAAAATATTTCTAAATAAAATTTGTATTTTTAAATTTTATTTAAACATACAATACAATTTTTGAAAATGCAAGATATTGAATTGATCACTTCATTGCGTGAAGAACTTAACTTACACAACCACAACTATTATGTGCTGGACAATGCCACAATTTCTGATTATGAATTTGATCAGAAGTTAAAACAACTCCAGGATTTAGAGGCTAAATATCCTGAATATTTTGACGAAAACTCGCCTTCGCAACGTGTGGGCGGATCGATTACAAAAAATTTTAAAACAATAAAACATGAATACAGAATGTATTCTTTGGATAATTCGTATTCGAAAGAAGATTTGTTGGATTGGGAAAACAGAATCCAAAAAGTGTTGGGAAATGTGCCATTGGAATATACTTGTGAATTGAAATATGACGGTGCATCGATTTCTATAACTTACGAAAACGGAAAATTGACTCAGGCTCTTACCCGAGGCGATGGTTTTCAGGGTGATGATGTGACCAATAATATTAAAACTATAAAATCGATACCTTTAAAATTAAAAGGAAATTTTCCAGATAAATTTGATATTCGTGGTGAAATTATTTTGCCTTTTGCTGGTTTTGAAAAAATGAATCAAGACTTGATAGAAATTGGCGAAACTCCTTACTCCAACCCAAGAAATACGGCATCTGGAAGTTTAAAATTGCAAGATAGTGCAGAAGTTGCCAAACGACCATTGGATTGTTTGTTATATTTTTTGATTGGTAATAATTTACCTTTCAGTAACCAGTTTGAAGGTTTGGAAACTGCTAGAAATTGGGGTTTTAAAGCACCAATTGAAGCCAAACTGGCGAAAAACTTGGAGGAAGTTTTTGAATTTATAGATTATTGGAATACAAACCGCCATCATTTGCCTTACGAAACCGATGGTGTTGTTGTAAAAGTGAATAGTTTTCATTACCAAGAAGAATTGGGCTACACTTCAAAATCGCCACGTTGGGCTATGGCTTACAAGTTCAAGTCGGAGCAGGTTTCTACCAAATTAAATTCGATTTCCTACCAAGTGGGTCGAACTGGCGCGATTACGCCAGTAGCAAATTTGGAACCTGTTCAATTGGCAGGAACTATTGTAAAAAGAGCTTCTTTGCACAATGCTGATCAAATTGAAAAATTAGACATTAGAGTTCATGATGAAGTTTTTGTAGAAAAAGGTGGCGAGATAATTCCTAAAATAATTGCTGTCGATTTGAGCAAACGACCAGCAAATACTCAGCCAACTAAATACATAACAAATTGTCCAGAATGCAATACCCAGCTGGAACGCAAGGATGGAGAAGCCAACCATTATTGCCCGAATTTTTATGGTTGTCCGCCGCAAATTATAGGTCGAATTCAACATTATATTTCTAGAAAGGCCATGGATATTGAAGGTTTGGGCGGAGAAACAGTTGCTTTGTTATTCAATAATGGTTTGGTTCATAATTATGCAGATTTGTATGAACTTACAGTGGAACAAATTTTACCATTGGAAAGAATGGCAAAAAAATCGGCAGAAAATTTGGTGAATGGCGTTTTAGAATCCAAAAAAATACCTTTTGAAAATGTTTTATTTGCCCTCGGCATCCGTTTTGTAGGTGAAACTGTTGCCAAAAAACTAGCCAAACATTATAAAAATATAGATGCTTTGAGTGAAGCAACATTGGAAGAATTGATTTTGGTTGACGAAATTGGAGATAGAATTGCCAGAAGTGTTATTGAATTTTTTGAAAATGAAGAAAATAGAATAATCATCAATCGATTAAAATCGTTCGGCATTCAATTCGAAATAATTGAAAAAATAAATCCGAATGCAACAGACAAACTTTTGGGTAAAACCTTCGTAGTTTCAGGCGTTTTTGAAATATACACACGCGATGATTTGAAAATAGCTATCGAAAATAATGGTGGCAAAGTAGGAAGTTCCATTTCTTCAAAAACAGATTATGTTGTAGCAGGAGAAAATATGGGACCTGCAAAATTGGAGAAAGCAAACCAATTGAATATTCCAATTATTTCTGAAACCGATTTTCAAAACTTGATTTCAAATTAAATTTACTTGAAGTGAATATTAAGATTATACTTTTTACCTTATTAAATGTTGCGCTAATAATATATTTTGGGGCTTCCTATTTGTATGATGCAAAATATGTAATTTATACAAAACCAGCAATTATCCCAATTTTTATGTTGTATGCTTTTGCAAAAAATAGGGGAAAACTAAGTCAAAATTATTTCTTTTTTGTTGCTTTTTTTTATTTAGGAGAAACTTTTTTACTTCATCATGAGAGTCAACCTATTTTGTATGTTTTAGCATTGACTTTTTATTTTTTGAGCTACTTAACCGTTGCAATATTGGCTTTTCCGTATTTAAAAAATTTAAAGTTACTCAATTATGTAAAAACCAATACTATTTTCATTTTTATACTAATTTGTTGTTTTTTGGGTATAGTAATTTCAATTATATTTAAAAACATTTCAATAATTTATTTAAATTTAATCATTCTATTAAATGCCATTGCCGCTTTAATACTGATTATTACCGCATTAATTTATTTAAGAATTGAATTTACAAAAAAATCGATTTATTATTTTTTTGGAAGTTTTTCAATATTTTTCTCGGATACAATTTCAGCATTGATAGTTTATTTTTTAGATGATATTGTTTTAAATTTTACTGAAAGAATTTTGCATTTTTTAGGATTTTTCTTGATTTATCTATTCCAAGTACAAAACAGAGAAATTCAAGCTGACAATGACTTTGCGTAGGTTTTAAAATAAAATTGAATATATTGATAAGGATTTTATTTTTTGGTTAATATATTTATTATGGAATAAATGCAATTTAATTTTCAAGAATGCCAATTAATTAAAAAATATTATATATTTATTAAATGAAAGCAAGTTCACCAGCATTGATTTTATATATATTTTCTAGTATTTTTTACTTACTTTCTATTATTTTTGATTATTCTGATTTAATATTACTTTTCAAGCCAATAATAGCTTCCTCAATGCTATTTTATTATTTGCAAGAATGCAAAGGTAAAGTCAGTTTTTGGTATACTTTAATTCTAATTCTCTTATTTATAAGTGGAATTTTGAACACTTTTGAAGATGAACTGGTATTGGTTTACGTTATTATTGTCAATTTTTTTGTATACGGAATTTTATTAACAAATACTATTTTATCAATATTTAAATTAAAAATAAAACTTCTTGACGGAGTCAATGTAAGTTATGTAATTATAACATCTTTTTTTTTAATGACACTAGCGTATGTATCAATGTTTGTGGTATTTAATCCAACTTCAGATATTTATTATTTTATAGTTTTGTATTCTATTACATTGCTGTTTTTAGGAATATTCAATACTATAAAATTTATAGCAAATTATAGCAAAGCCAATGTTTATTTAATGATATCTACTTTTTGTTTTATTATTTGCGATTTATTTTACGCATTATATTATTACTATTATGATTTTATTTTTTTTAGATATATAAGCATTCTATGCAATGTAATTAACTTTTATTTTCTAGTTAGTTATTTTTTAGAGAAACCAAACAAACAATCACAATAAAACTAAATATTTATTTAATGAGAGATAGCATTCCAGCACTTATTTTATACACTATAGCAGTTATTATTGCTGTTCTAGGTATTGTTTTGGATAATGAAATATTACTTTTATTTTCAAAACCTGTTATAGTTCCAGCCATTTTTTTCTATTATGTGCAAACTACAAAAATATCTATTAATTGGTTTTTTACAATAGGATTGTTTTGCCATTTTTTGGACGATATTATATCATTACTAAATTTTGGAAATACTATTTACTTTGTAATAATTTTTAATGCTGTAAATTTTTTAATTTTATTATATTTCAGAATTAAAGATATTGAACCAAATTTTATCAATAGTAAAAGAAAAATTTATATTTTAATGGCAACATTAATCAATTCTTTCATACTATTTTTTGTGCTTAATTTAATAAATATTGAAAATGAAACATTAAATTTTAGCCTTTATATTTATGGATTTATTTTATGGGCTTTAGCTTCTTTATCTGCATTTCATTTTTATAGTTCCAACAGCTTGCGAAACACTTTTGCCGCATTAATGTGTGGTTGTTTTATAATTTCCAATGTATCTTATGCAGTATATAATTTCTATATAAATATTGAAATTTTTAAAATATTGAATTTAATTATGCAATCAGCATCTTATTTTTATATGGTGAAATACTTTACAAGCAAAAAAATATACCGTTCGGATATAGAATTTGATGATTAATCAGTGTATTTATAGTGAAAGTTTTAAAGTGATTTTATTACAAAATTTAAACAATAATACTTTTACCAGTTGTGGAAACATTTTTATTCGAGTCCAAATAAAAATCAATTCTGCCTAAATTTATACCAAAACATCCCACTTGGTTTATTAGAACTTCTTTGCCTTCACTATTTTTTTCGATAACTGGTTTATCAAGAAATGTATGTGTATGTCCGCCAATTATCAAATCAATATTTTTGGTTTTTTGAGCCAGCATAATATCCGAAGGTTTTTCTGGATTGTCTTTATATTTAAATCCCAAATGAGACAAACAAATAACTAGGTCGCATTTTTCATTTTCTTTTAATTTTTGAGATATATCCTGTGCCGCTTCAATTGGATTATTATAAACAGTTTCTTTGTAAAGTTTAGGATCTACCAGACCTTTTAGTTCTATTCCAAGTCCGAAAACGCCTATTTTGATTCCATCTTTTACAAAAATTTTATACGGTTTTACAAAACTATCTAAAACAGTATTTTTAAAATTATAATTTGCATTTACAAACTCAAATTTAGCATTTGGCATTTGAGCCAAAAGTCCATCAATACCATTGTCGAAATCATGATTTCCAATAGTGGCCAAATCATATTGCATCATGTTCATAAGTTTAAATTCAATTTCACCACCATAATAATTAAAATAGGGAGTTCCTTGAAAAATATCGCCAGCATCTAGCAACAGCACATTTGCAGATTCTTTTCTAATAGATTCAATAACAGAAGCACGACGAGCAACTCCACCCATATTTGCATTTCTCGGATGTGTAGCCGGAAACGGATCAATATGACTATGAACATCATTCGTATGCAAAATGGTTATTTTTTTTATTTCGCCCGATGCAAAACTACTCAAAGACAATCCTCCCAAAGTTAAAAATGTAGTACTAGCAGCTGTTTTCTGTATAAAATCTCTTCTTTTCATTTTAGTTTTCTTTAGCAATTTTTATTTCAGATGGTACTGCAATAGTATCAATATCCTTCAAATAATCGATTAAAATATTGCGCAATTTATAATTTAAGTCAAAAGATTGAACACCTTTTTTGAAGAAATCCATATTATCGCCACCATTCGATAAATAATCAGAAGTTACCACATAATAAATTCTATTAAGTTGTAAAACTTCATTTTTTACTTTAATGTTTTTTACCTTATTATCTTTATCTATAGTAAAAGTAAATCCTGCAATAGGGTGTGGCTTTTTTACAGTTACAATATGATTTGCAATTTCCTCAATTTGTTCTCCTTTTAAAGCAATGACAATGGCGGTATTTTCAAAAGGCATAATTTCAAAAGCAGTTCTTGTAGTTACATTTCCTTTTGGCAAAATGGCACGAATTCCACCATCGTTTAAAAGACAAATGTCAATGTTTTTTTGCTCTCTTTTCAAAAAAACAACATTTGCTTTTTGAAGTGTAAGATTGGCTAAAAAATCACCAATACTAGTTTGCCATTCTCCTTTACTTTTGTCCAAAGTTTCTGGCGCGTATGCCAAAACACTATCTAAATCTTTTTCAATATTTTTTCTAAAAGGAGCAATATAATTTTCAATGTCCTGATTTGAAGCAGCCTTATCGGAAATATTTATTTGTTTTCCTTCAATTTTTGTAACGTTATAATTTTTGGAACAACTTGTGAAAACTAATGACAACGTTAAAATTAAAAC
Source organism: Flavobacterium sp. (assembly GCF_031363805.1). Taxonomy (GTDB): domain Bacteria; phylum Bacteroidota; class Bacteroidia; order Flavobacteriales; family Flavobacteriaceae; genus Flavobacterium. Next base: position 38,637 of record NZ_JANLVD010000130.1, read on the forward strand.
AAAAAGTTTTAAAACAAGAACGCACTTTTTTACATTTACCATACCAATTGAATCTTATTTGATTAAATTTGTTTTTTTTGATTAATATGTAAAAGTAATATGTTTCTAAAGTATATAAAAGAATTATCTGTAAAAAAATTATTAAAAAGTACACTCAAACATGCTAATTCAAATACATTTTCAACACCAATTAAGACTGTAGGTTTATTGATTGATGAGAGCTACTTTCAACAAAAAGAGCAACTTAAACAACTAATAATTCAAAATGGAATTAAAGAAAACAACATAAAAATTATTGTTTTTAAAGACAAAATAAAAAAGAATGACGCCTATCAAGAATTAACTTTCAGTAATAAAAACATGAATTGGAAGGGAGTTTTGAAGAAAGATTTTATAAATGATTTCATAAATACGCCATTTGATATGCTTATTAGTTATTATGATGTTGAAAAAGCACCACTCCTTATAATTACTCATAATTCACGAGCTAATTTTAAGGTTGGAATTTCAAAAATCGATACACGACTCAATAATTTAATGATCAATACAACAGTAGAAAATTATACCGTTTTTACCGAAGAATTATTTAAATATCTAAAAATTTTAAAAAAAATATAAAATGCAAGCATTTATTGGTACTGGAGTTGCACTGGTTACTCCTTTTAAAAAAGATTTCTCTGTAGATATTGAAGCCTTAAAAAAAATTGTCAATCATGTTATAGATGGTGGCGTAGAATATTTGGTGGTTTTAGGAACTACCGGAGAACCTGCAACATTGAATCAAGAGGAAAAAGAAATTGTAATTGAAACTATAATTGAAGCCAATAAAGGAAGGCTACCACTAGTTTTAGGCGTAGGAGGAAATAATACCCAGCAAGTTGTTGAAGAATTAAAAAGTAGAGATTTTTCGAAATTTTCAGCCATTCTTTCGGTTTCTCCTTATTATAACAAACCCACTCAAGAAGGAATATACCAGCATTTTAAAGCTATAGCGGAAGCAGCACCCATTCCAGTAATTTTATACAATGTACCAGGAAGAACCGCTAGCAATATGCTACCGGAAACCGTTATGAGACTGGCAAACGATTTTAAAAATTTAATAGGAATTAAAGAAGCGGCTGGCGATATTGTGCAAGCAATGAAATTGATTCAGCACAAACCGAAAGATTTCTTAATTATTTCTGGCGATGATATGATAGCATTGCCAATAGTTTTGGCTGGTGGATCTGGTGTAATATCTGTAATTGGAGAAGGCTATCCAAAAGAATTTTCTGAAATGATTCGTTTGGGACTAAATAAAAAAGTAGAAGAAGCCTACGTTTTACATTACAAAATAATGGAAAGTATTGACATGATTTTTGAACAAGGAAATCCAGCTGGCGTAAAAGAAATTTTTAAAACACTCAATCTATCCGAAAATACAGTACGTTTGCCATTGGTAACTGTAAATAGTGACTTGGCAAACAGATTGGAAATATTCACAAAAAATCTTTCTAAATAACATTCAAAATAAAATTTTGTAGATAAGAAATATTAACTAAATTTGCAATTCGGTTTGTAAGCAAGAAAAGCCAATAAAATCGACATTTCTAAAATAAATATGAATAAATTAATATATACATTCCTCATTTTTGCCCTTATTTCTTCGTGCAGTGAATACCAAAAAGCATTCAAATCTGAAGATGTTGCTACAAAATTTACTGTAGCCGAAAAATATTATAACAAAGGCAAATACGAAAAAGCCATTCGTTTGTTTGAACAGCTTGCCCCAGCTTACAGAGGCAAACCAGAAGCACAAAATATGTTTTACTTGTATTCTCAAGCATTGTACAAATCAGAACAATATTATTTAGCAGGTTATCAATTTGATAGTTTTACTGCTTTATACCCAAAAAGTGATAAAGTAGAAGAAGCCGCTTTTTTATCTGCAAAATCATACACACAACTTTCTCCAGAGTATTCTTTGGATCAAGTAGATACAGATAAAGCTATTGTAAAATTGCAAAGTTTCATAAATACTTATCCAAAATCTCAATATCTTGCTGAGGCAAATATTTTGGTTAAAGATTTGAGAGAAAAACTAGAAAAGAAAGCATTTGAAAATGCCAAACTTTACAATGATATTTCAGATTATAAAGCTGCTATAAAAGCTTTGGATAATTTTGTTGCAGAATATCCAGGTACTCCTTACAAAGAAAAAGCATTATATTATAAATTGAATTCTAGCTACCAATTAGCGATTAATAGCGTGCCAAGCAAAATGCAAGATCGTTTAAATGTAGCAAAAGGAGCTCATACTTCTTTAATAAAATTTAATGCAAACACAGAATTTAAAGAAATTGCCAATGATATGTTGGTAAGAATAGATAAAGATTTACAACAATTTTCTAAATAAAAAAAAGTCATGGATTTAAAAAAGACTACTGCTCCAGTAAACACAATTACTTACAATAAAAATGTAATTGAAGAACCAACTGGAAATGTTTATGAAGCGATTACCATAATGGCTAAAAGAGCAAATCAAATTAACGCTGAAATTAAAAAAGAGTTAATTGAAAAATTGGAAGAATTTGCAACTTATAACGATAGTTTAGAAGAAGTGTTCGAAAATAAAGAGCAAATAGAAGTATCTAAATTTTACGAAAAACTACCAAAAGCACACGCATTGGCTGTGGAAGAGTGGTTGGGCGATAAAATTTACTACAAATCTACATCAAAATAAAATAGCTAATGTCTGTTTTAAGCGGTAAAAAAATAGTGCTGGGTGTTTCTGGTGGAATTGCCGCTTATAAATCTGCATCATTGGTTAGACTTTTTATAAAAGCAGGAGCGCATGTCCAAGTGATAATGACTCCTGCTTCTAAGGATTTTGTAACGCCGCTTACGCTATCTACACTTTCCAAAAACCCAGTATATTCTAGTTTTTTTGATGAAGATGAGGAAAATGGAGTTTGGAATAATCATGTAGATTTGGCGCTTTGGGCAGATTATATCATTATTGCACCTGCAACTGCAAATACCATGTCAAAAATGGTCAATGGAAATTGCGATAATTTACTAATAGCCATTTACTTATCTGCAAAATGCCCAGTTTATATTGCTCCAGCTATGGATTTAGATATGTACAAACATCCTTCTACAATATCAAATTTTGAAGCTTTCGCCAAATATGGGAACATAATAATTCCAGCTGAAAGTGGCGAATTAGCAAGTGGACTTTCCGGCGAAGGCAGAATGGCAGAACCCGAAAATATTATTTCTTTTCTAGAAAAAGATATTGAAGGTAAACTTCCTTTAAGAGGCAAAAAAATATTAATCACGGCTGGTCCAACCTATGAAGCCATAGATCCAGTGAGATTTATAGGCAATCATTCTTCAGGGAAAATGGGTTTTGATATTGCTGAAGCAGCAGCGAATATGGGCGCAGAAGTAATTTTAGTTTCAGGCCCAACTCATTTAAAGGCAAAAAATCAATTAATAAAAATTGTTAGTGTTACCTCAGCAGAAGAAATGTATTTTGCTTGTCACGATTATTTTAGCAAATGTAATGTTGCCATTGCAGCAGCCGCGGTTGCAGATTATAAACCAAAAAATGTAGCCTTACAGAAAATAAAAAAGATAGAAAACACGTTTAATATTGAGTTAGAAAAAACCAAAGATATTTTAGCTTCTTTGGGAGAAATTAAAAAAAATCAATTTCTAATTGGGTTTGCGCTAGAAACTGAAAATGAAATTGAAAATGCAAAGCTTAAAATTCAGAAAAAAAACCTAGATTTGATAGTTCTTAATTCTTTAAATGATGAAGGTGCTGGTTTTGGAAAATCAACAAATAAAGTTACCTTTATTGATAAACATTTTAATATTGAGGCTCAAGATTTAAAATCTAAAGAAGATGTAGCCATAGACATTGTTAATAAAATTATTTCCTATTATGCGTAAACTTATTGTTTGGATTTTTCTTTTATTCTTTGGATTTTCAAACGCGCAAGAATTAAATTGTGTAGTAGAAATTAATTCCGATCAAGTTGGTGCAACCAATAAACAAATATTCGTAACACTTCAAAAATCTTTGACTGAATTTATAAACAATACAAAATGGTCGCAGCAGGTTTATAAACAAAATGAGAAAATTGAATGTTCCTTTTTCTTTACAATAACAACCTACAATTCAGATCAATTTTCAGGAACCCTACAAATACAAGCATCAAGACCAATATTTAATGCAACTTACATGTCTCCAATTTTAAATATCAACGACAAAGATATTAACTTTACATATACCGAATTTCAAAATTTATTTTTCGATATTAACTCATACGATTCAAATCTTATTTCTATTATTGCATTTTATGCCAATATGATTGTAGGTATTGATGGTGATACATTTTCATCTGAAGGTGGTTCAAAATCTTTAGAAAATGCTCAAAATATTGTCAATATTGCACAACAAGGTCAACAAAAAGGTTGGAGCGCAACAGACGGAAATCAAAACAGATTTTTTTTAATAAACGATATGTTATCGCCAAGTTTCTCTTCTTTTAGAAAAGCGATGTACGAATATCATTTTAAAGCAATGGACATAATGACTGAAAATCCTAAAGAAGCTAAAGAAAATATTAAATCATCATTAAAAACACTTCAAGAAATTACAAATCTTAGACCCAATGCCTACATCACTCGCGTATTTTTTGATGCAAAAGTAGAAGAAATTTTAAGTATATTTAGTGGAGGCCCAAAAGTTGATGTGGCTGACGTTATTGACAATCTGAATAGAATGTCACCCACAAATGCTTCAAAATGGGGACAAATTAGCTATTAACAGATCAATATGCTTACTTCGCTATCTATAAAAAATTTCGCATTAATTGAAAGGTTGGAAATAAATTTTTCTAATCAGTTCTCTATAATTACTGGTGAAACTGGTGCTGGAAAATCGATACTATTGGGTGCTTTGGGATTGGTTTTAGGAAAAAGAGCTGATTTAACTTCTCTAAAAAATGCAGCTGAAAAATGTATTATTGAAGCACAATTTCAAATTTCGAAATACAACCTACAAGATTTTTTTTCTGAAAATAATTTAGATTACGAAGATGTAACTATTATTCGTAGAGAAATTTTACCTTCTGGAAAATCTAGAGCATTTATAAATGACAGTCCCGTAAATTTAAATGAACTGCAAGAATTGAGTGAATTTTTATTGGATATTCATTCGCAAAATCAAACACAGGAACTTTCTAACGAAGCGTATCAGATTGAAATTATTGATGCTATTGCGAATCATCAAAATTTAATTACAGAATATAAGCAACAATTATCCAAATACAAATCATTAAAAAGTCAATTAAAAAAAATTGAATCAGAAAAAGAAGCTTTGTCAAAAGAGCATGATTATAATTCATTTTTATTACAAGAATTGCTATCTGCCAATTTAAAAGCAAATGAACAAGAAGAGTTGGAAGCCACTTTCGAGAAATTAAATAATGTAGAATTTATAAAAGAGGCATTAGATAAATCTTTAGCATTGACAAATGAAGAACAGATTGGTATAATTCAAAATTTAAAGGAAGTAAAAATTTCAATTCAGAAAATTGCAAATCTATCGCCAGAACTTAAAACTGTTTTTGAAAGAATTTCAAGTACATTAATAGAATTTGAAGATATAAATATTGAATTGTCTAAGCAAGTAGATAATTTGACAGATGATCCTGAAAAATTGGAATTAGTCAATCAAAAATTGCAAACAATTTATACACTTCAGAAAAAACATCATGTAGAAACTATTGAAGATTTGCTAATTATACAAAATAATTTAGATAATAAAGTAGTTTTGGCTGATGATTTAGAATCTAAAATTCAAAAATTAGACATTCAAATTCAAGAAAATGTTATTGTTTTGGACAATTTAGCATTAGATATTTCAAAAAACAGGAAAACATCTATTCCAGTTTTGATTAGTAAAATTAATGAATTTCTATCTGAATTGGGAATGCCAAATGCGCTGTTTCAATTTGATATTAAACAGGCCGAAAGCTATTTACCTAATGGAAAAGATGAAGTTGAATTGTTATTTTCAGCCAATAAAGGCACAAATTTTGGTCTACTTAAAAAAGTAGCTTCTGGTGGAGAAATGTCAAGAATTATGTTGGCGGTGAAAGCTATTTTGGCAGATTATTCCAAACTACCAACCATAATTTTTGACGAAATTGATACTGGAGTTTCAGGAGAAATTGCACATAAAATGGGCAATATTATGAAAAATATGAGCAAACAAATGCAAGTTTTTGCCATCACTCATTTGCCACAAATTGCAGCAAAAGGCGATAATCATTATAAAGTATTTAAATCAATACAAGGAGAAAGTACTATTTCTGAACTTAAATTACTATGCAAAGAAGAACGTATTCTTGAAATTGCAGAAATGCTATCAGGAAAAGATATTTCAGATTCTGCACTAAACCACGCAAAAGCATTATTAAATTAATTTTTTTATTACTTTTGAAAAACAAATAAACAAGTCAACAAAAACAACATAAAATGATTATAGAACCAAGAATGAGGGGATTTATTTGCACCACAGCGCACCCAGATGGTTGTGCGCAAAATGTAAAAAATCAAATTGAATATATAAAATCAAAAGGTAAAATTGATGGTTCAAAACGTGTTTTGGTGATTGGTGCTTCGACAGGTTTTGGATTGGCTTCTAGAATTACGAGTGCCTTTGGCTCAAACGCATCCACAATAGGCGTATTTTTTGAAAAACCTCCAACTGAAGGAAGAACAGCTTCTCCAGGTTGGTATAATTCTGCCGCTTTTGAAATGGAAACTGAAAAAGCAGGATTGTATGCAAAAAGCATCAATGGAGATGCATTTTCAAACGAAATAAAACAACAAACTATCAATTTGATCAAACAAGATTTAGGTCAAATAGATTTGGTTATTTACAGTTTGGCATCGCCAGTAAGAACACATCCTGTAACGGGAATTACACATCGTTCTGTTTTAAAACCAATTGGCGACACTTATACCAACAAAACAGTAGATTTTCACTCAGGAAAAGTTTCAGATATTTCAATTTCGCCAAGTGAAGGTGATGATATTGAGAATACTGTAATTGTTATGGGTGGTGAAGATTGGAAAATGTGGATAGATGCACTTAAAGAAAATAATTTACTTTCCGATGGTTTTACAACAGTTTCCTACTCTTACATAGGATCATCGTTAACCGAAGCTGTTTACAGAAAAGGAACCATAGGTCGAGCCAAAGATCATATGGAGGCTACAGCATTTGAAATTACAGATTCTATAAAAAATATACATGGCAAAGCATATGTTTCTGTAAACAAAGCTTTGGTAACACAAGCTAGTTCGGCTATTCCCGTTATTCCATTGTACATTTCATTATTGTACAAATTAATGAAAGAAGAAGGAACTCATGAAGGATGTATTGAACAAATTCAACGATTATATTCACAACGATTATTTACTGGAAAACAAATTCCTTTGGATGAAAAAGGAAGAATTCGGATTGACGATTGGGAATTGACAGATCATATTCAAGAAAAAATTTCCAAACTTTGGGCAAATGCTACAACAGAAAATTTATCCGAATTAGGAGATTTAGAAGGATACCGCAATGATTTTTATAATTTATTTGGATTTGGATTCAAAGGCGTAGATTATAAATTGGAAACCAATGAAATGATACATATTTCAAGCATAAATTAGATATTTTTCATAATATAAGGTAAACTCATGAATTTCATGGGTTTTTTTATACATTTTATCGATATTATTATATTTTGTTAACAATTTAATTGTATCTCGGTTTATTTACCACAATTTTAAATAAATCGTTATATTTGATAAAAAATGACAATTTTAAAATTTGCTGAACACTTTCCAGATGAAGAATCTTGTAAGTTGTATTATAAGAAAGTTAGAGAAAAACAAG
>NZ_JANLVD010000052.1:0-66858 GCF_031363805.1 Flavobacterium sp.
AAACTAAAAATTATATTTTTTCGTTTATCGAACTCTAAAGGCAGTAGTGAAATACAAGTTAAGATAAGCTAAAACCTCGTAAAGTAAATGAATATAAAGAAAAATTAACCCTCTGATATTTTTTATCGGACAACAATGATATTATATGAATATTAAGTCCCAAATTATGAAAAATTATTTAAAAAAAATTAGCCTCTTACTATTATCTTCAATAGCAATTGCAAGTTGTAGTTCAAACGACTCTGCGCCCACTATTATTCCGGCTAATAATGCTTCTTGCGTTTCAACAAACACATTATTTCAGCAATTGTACAACCCATTAAATACAACTGCTTTTCCTGAAAATTTATCAGGTTATAATAATGCAGTCACTCACGAATATACTTTTAATGTAACAAATGCGGCCACTATTTGTAGTATTGGCTATCAAAGTCAAACCACTTTAGCCAGTCAAAACTACGTAATAGATATTTATGATACTGTTAATAATACGGTTGCTAGGACAATAACATCTACTTTTTCTTCTACAGTCACAAGTTATACGGCTTTAACTACGCCTCTAGTATTAGTTGCAGGAAGATCCTACAAAATAAAAAGATACGGACCTGCAACAGTAGCCAATCCAAATGGAGCAGGTCGTTGCGTTAGCAATAATGTAACAGGTGCTGGAAATGTGAGTTTTCCCAAAACATTTGTTAATTTAACGATTACAGACTCTGATTTCTATACTCAAAATCTTAATGGGCAAGTAAGTGCAAACGACAATAATAATTCTATTCCATTTATAGATATAGTGTTTCAATAAAATACAGTTTCATAATAGAATAAAAAAAGCGACACTTTGTAAGTCACTTTTCTGATTTTATTATATTAAAATCAACTTTTTTTAATTAACGAATTATAAAATCTACTTAAAAAACATTTTTATCGTTTTAAATAATTATTTTTGTCATTCAATTTTACAATCATACAACAAAATATATGAGAACGATACAATTTAGAGAAGCTATTTGTGAAGCAATGAGCGAGGAAATGCGCAGAGATGAGTCAGTTTATTTAATGGGTGAAGAAGTTGCAGAATACAATGGAGCATACAAAGCTTCTAAAGGTATGCTTGAAGAGTTTGGAGCCAAAAGAGTAATTGATACTCCAATTGCGGAACTTGGCTTTGCTGGAATTGCTGTAGGATCTGCTATGAATGGTTGCAGACCAATTGTAGAGTACATGACTTTCAATTTCTCGTTAGTTGGAATTGATCAAATAATAAATAATGCTGCAAAAATGCGCCAAATGTCTGCGGGTCAATTTCCAATGCCGATGGTTTTTCGTGGACCAACTGCATCTGCTGGTCAACTCGGCGCAACACATTCACAAGCCTTTGAGAACTGGTTTGCCAACACACCCGGTTTAAAAGTTATTGTACCTAGTACTGTTTATGATGCCAAAGGTCTTTTAAAAGCTGCTATTCGCGACAATGATCCAGTTATTTTTATGGAATCGGAGCAAATGTATGGAGACAAAGGAGAAGTACCAGAGGAAGATTATATTATTCCAATTGGTGTTGCAGATATTAAAAGAGAAGGAACAGATGTAACGATAGTTTCATTTGGAAAAATTATAAAAGAAGCACACATTGCCGCCGATGAATTGGCCAAAGAAAATATTTCTTGTGAAATTATTGATTTGCGTACCGTTCGCCCAATGGATTATGAGTGCATTTTAAAATCTGTAAAAAAAACAAATAGATTGGTAGTTTTGGAAGAAGCTTGGCCCTTTGCAAGTGTGGCTTCTGAAATTACATATATCGTTCAAGAGCGTGCTTTCGATTTTCTGGACGCACCTATTCAACGTATCACTACTGCAGATACGCCTGCGCCGTACGCACCAACTTTATTAAAAGAATGGTTGCCTAACGCACAAGATGTTATAAAAGCAGTTAAAAAAGTAATGTACAAGTAGATTGTTTGATTTTTCAAATAATCAATAACTATATTTGAAACTTCATCGTAAACTGGTGAAGTTTTTTATTTTAAAATTTATATGAAGAAATTTCTATTCAAATTTATAATCTTATTTTCAGTTGGAATTGTCGCGCAAACCAAAGTAAGTGGTGTGGTTTATGATGAATTTAAAGCAACCATACCTTATGCAAATGTTTGCTTTAAAAGCAATAAGCAATGTGTAACCACAGATGAAAACGGGAAATTTTATATCGAATCAGATTCAGACCAAAAAATTCTCGTAATCTCCTATGTAGGTTTCAAAAACAAAGAAATTACTTTAATAAAAGCAGTTAACTATAATATGAATATTACTTTTTCTGGCGCAAATGCTCTTGAAGAAGTTAAAATTTATAGTGGAAAAACTTCAAAGAAAAACAATCCAGCAGTTGATATTTTAAGAAAAATCTGGGAACGAAAACGTAAAAACGGTTTGCAAATATTTAAGCAATACGAAATGAATAAGTATGAAAAAGTGGAGTTCGATATGAATACTATCGATTCGGCTTTTATGAAAAACAGGGTTTTTAAAGGACTTGAATTTATTTTTAAACAAATAGATACTTCCAAAATTACAGGAAAAACCTTTTTGCCCATATTTATAAACGAATCTATTTATGAAGTTTACGGCGATAATACCGGATTAGATAAAAAGAAAGAAATTTTAAAAGCCAATAAAAATTCTGGACTTGGAACCGGAAATGGTGTAGATACTTTTGTGAAAGATTTATATTCTGAATATAATATTTACAACAATTACCTTACTTTCTTCGATAAAAACTTTGTAAGTCCATTGTCGACTACTGGTATCAATACCTATAACTATGTTTTGAGCGACACAGCCTACATAGATAATAAACGATGTTTCAATATTGTATATTATCCTCGAAGAAAAGGCGAACTCACTTTCAAAGGTGACTTTTGGGTGAGCGACACTACATTTGCCATCAAAAAAATAAATATGGCAGCAACCAAAAGTGCAAATATAAACTGGGTCAAAGATATTTATGTAGAGCAAGAATTTGATGTACTCAACGACTCTGTTTTTCTATTAAAACGCGACCACATGATGTCTGATTTTTCATTAAATAAAAAAGAAAAATCAAAAGGTGTTTATGGCAAACGAACAACACTCTATAGTGATTATAAATTTGATATAGTCAAGCCGGATAAATTCTACAAACAAGAAGTAAATAGTTACGACCAACAAGCATTCAATAAATCTGATGAATATTGGCAAGAAAACCGTATGGAATCTTTGAGTAAAAACGAAGCTGGGGTTTATAAAATGCTCGATACACTCAAAACCGTAAAAAAGTTCAAACAGATGTATAATTTTGTCACTGTTTTGGCAAGCGGATACTATCAATTAGGGAAATTTGATTATGGTCCATTATTTTCAACTTTTGGATACAATGATATCGAAGGAGTTAGAATCAGAGTAGGAGGTAGAACCTATTTTGGACCAAACGACCTTTGGAGAATTCAAGGTTACTCAGCCTATGGATTGAAAGATAATAAACTAAAATACGGTGTTTCAGCAAGGTGGATGGTTGACAAAAAAAATCGATTAATACTATCCGCAGGAAATAGAACAGATATTGAGCAAATAGGAGTAAGCCTAACCACTTCCAACGATGTTTTAGGACGAAGTTTTGCATCTTCTTCCTTTTTTGCCAGCGGCGATAATAGCAAGTTGACCAATGTAAATTTAACAACGGTAGGTGCAGAAATTGAACCATTCAAAAACTTAGTTTTCAATGCAGGTTTCTCATTTAGAAAATTGGAATCTGCCTCGCAAACATTCAGTTTAAACTATTTTAAAAATTTAGAAACAGGCGAAATAGCTTCAAAAGTGAAACAATATGAATTTACAGTTGGGCTCGACTACACGCCAAAAAGATTAACAGTTGGCTATGGCGTGGATAGGCTAGAGGTAGAAAGTTTTTATCCTCGAGTATTTGTAAATTTAAGTCAAGGCTTGAAAGGCATTTTCAATAGCGATTTTGAATACCAAAAATTGCAACTTTACTATCGTCAGCCCATATTGGTGGGCGGTTTGGGTCGATTGGTAACCACTGTTGAGGTTGGCAAAATTTTCGGAACTGTACCTTTAGGGCTTATGGCGGTTGTGCCAGGAAATCAATCCTATTTTACAATCGACAATACCTACAATTTGATGAATTATTACGAATTCATAACAGATCAATACACATCCATACATTTGGAGCACCATTTTAGCGGCAAAATATTTTCTAGAATTCCATTCATGAAAAAGCTAAACTGGCGTGAAATAGTGGGTGTAAAAGGTGTCTACGGAAGCATTTCAGACGAAAACAAAGCCATCAACGCATCAGGAATAAATTATGTGGCGCCAACCAAAGGCTACTGGGAGTACAATGCTGGAATAGCCAATATTTTCAAAGTTTTTCGTATAGATTTTTCTTGGCGAGGTAGCTATTTAGAGTTGCCCGATGCCAAAAAATTCACCATAAAAGGTTCGTTTGGGTTTTATTTCTAGAAGCTATTTCCCGTTTTTCGCTTCAAGCTTTTTCGAATCATTATTTTTTTCTAAATACCAAAAAGTCCCGATAGCTATCGGGATTGGTCGCTTTTTTAGTATAAGAAAAAATATAGTGATTCTTCAAAAGGCTTTCCGCTACAACCGCGGCTAAAATAAATAATAATATGCAACAAGCCATCGATTTTTTAACAGCAAATGAACCAATTTTTCAAACCATCAAAAACACCTATGGTTTGCCCATTATTCCATCAAGACCACAAGGTTTCGAAACATTAGTATTATTAATTTTGGAGCAACAAGTGTCTATCAATTCTGCCAAAGCCACATTTTTAAAATTAAAAAATACAGTAAAAAACCTTGAACCTTCTACATTAATAAATTTGCCTGATCAAGAATTTAGAGATATTGGCGTAAGCAGACAGAAAACCAAATATATAAAATGCCTCGCAGAAGCCATAATAGAAAAAACAATTGATTTAGAAAGTTTACCATCAAAATCCTCAGGCCAAGTACGTTTCGAACTCATTAAAATTAAAGGTATTGGAAATTGGACTATCGATATTTATCTTATGTTTTGCCTTAAAACACCTGATATTATTCCACTTGGAGATATTGCGGTTGTCAATACAATAAAAGAATTGCTAGACATTCACAATAAAGAAGAAATGGAAGTTTACACTCAAAAATGGGCTCCATACAGATCTATGGCTACCTTTTTCTTATGGCATCATTATTTGCAAAAAAGAAATAGAAGTATAGAATATTAAATGTTTTCATTTTAATTTACATTAAAAATAGTACAAATAATTTTCATAATTAACTGAAAGTCAAAAAAAGATTAGTTTACCACAGAATTCAAAATATAAATGGTCGTTACAGTTATGATTTAGACATGAGTTATGCATCTTCAGGGATTTATTTAATTAGAATAAGAAACGATAAATTTGGAAGGATTAAAAAAATTGTAGTAAAATAAATCTTCACTAACATTATAATTTTATTAAACCCAAAACCACTAAAGAATTTTATTTACAGTGGTTTAATGTCATAATTTTCAAGGTTTTTATGCATCGTAAAAAATTGAATAACAGATTTATAACATTGAAAGTACACATTTTTATCATAACTCACATTATTTCTTAAAATTTTCTTACTTTTGCACCCGATAAAATTGATAACAAAAATTGAATTTATGAATACAATAATGATTTATGTGCCAATTGTAATGGCAATCATCGGATTGATTTTTATGGCAATCAAAAGAAGTTGGGTATTAAAACAAGATGCTGGCGATGGAAAAATGAAAGAAATTTCAGATTATATCTATGAAGGTGCATTGGCTTTCCTTAAAGCAGAATATCGTTTACTAGCCATATTTGTTGTTTTGGCAAGTATTGTTTTGGCTGGGATTTCTTTCTTGGTACCAACTACACATATATTAATAGTTGTAGCATTTATATTTGGAGCATTTTTCTCAGCTTTGGCTGGAAATATGGGAATGAAAATTGCTACTAAAACCAATGTTCGTACTACTCAAGCCGCACGTACTAGTTTGCCACAAGCATTGAAAGTTTCATTTGGTGGTGGAACAGTAATGGGATTAGGTGTTGCAGGTCTTGCAGTTCTTGGTTTGACAGGATTTTTTATTTTCTTTTTCAAATTTTTCATGAATGGTGTTTGGACATCTACAGAAGATATGACCATTGTTCTAGAAACATTAGCTGGTTTCTCTTTGGGTGCTGAGTCTATCGCATTGTTTGCACGTGTTGGTGGAGGAATTTATACAAAAGCTGCAGATGTTGGGGCCGACTTAGTGGGTAAAGTTGAAGCTGGAATTCCAGAAGACGATCCTCGTAATCCTGCTACAATTGCAGATAACGTTGGAGACAATGTTGGTGATGTTGCTGGTATGGGTGCCGATTTATTTGGTTCTTACGTTGCAACAGTTTTAGCAGCCATGGTTCTTGGAAACTATGTAATTAAAGATATGGGTGGAAATATTCAGGACGCTTTCGGGGGAATTGGACCAATCCTATTACCAATGGCTATAGCTGGTTTCGGAATTTTATTCTCTATCATTGGAACAATGGTTGTGAAAATTTCTGATGACAATGCAAAAGAAGCACAGGTTCAAAAAGCTTTAAATATAGGAAACTGGATTTCAATTGCCTTAACAGCTATTTCTTGTTATGTTTTAGTAAAATACATGTTGCCAGAAACTATGAAAATGAGTTTCTTCGGTGAAGGAATAAAAGATATTTCTTCAATGAGAGTGTTCTATGCAACAATAGTAGGATTGGTTGTTGGAGCAACAATTTCATCAGTAACTGAATATTACACAGGATTGGGTACAAAACCAGTTATGGCTATTGTACAAAAATCATCAACAGGAGCAGGGACTAACGTAATTGCTGGTTTGGCAACAGGAATGATTTCTACTTTTCCAACAGTAATTTTATTTGCTGCAGCAATTTGGGCATCTTATGCTTTTGCAGGATTTTACGGAGTAGCTTTGGCTGCATCGGCAATGATGGCTACAACTGCAATGCAATTGGCAATTGATGCTTTCGGACCAATTTCTGACAATGCTGGTGGAATCGCTGAAATGAGTGAATTGCCTAAAGAAGTTAGAACTAGAACAGATATTTTAGATTCAGTTGGAAACACAACTGCGGCAACAGGAAAAGGTTTTGCAATTGCTTCGGCTGCATTAACTTCATTGGCTTTGTTTGCAGCTTATGTAACCTTTACAGGAATTGATGGAATTAATATTTTCAAAGCGCCAGTTTTGGCTATGTTGTTTATTGGTGGAATGATACCAGTAGTTTTCTCTGCATTAGCGATGAATTCTGTTGGAAAAGCAGCTATGGATATGGTGTACGAAGTACGTCGTCAATTCAAGGAAATTCCAGGAATTATGGAAGGAACTGGAAAACCAGAATATGCAAAATGTGTAGATATTTCAACAAAAGCCGCGCTACGCGAAATGATGTTGCCAGGAATTATGACCATTGGTTTTCCAATCGCTATTGTACTTTTAGGCAAATTGGTTTACGGAGATAATAACCAATTAATAGCTGAAATGTTGGGTGGATATATGGCTGGAGTTACCGTGTCTGGTGTGCTTTGGGCAGTTTTTCAAAATAATGCAGGTGGTGCTTGGGACAATGCTAAAAAGTCTTTTGAAGCAGGAGTAATGATCAATGGCGAAATGACATACAAAGGTTCAGATGCGCACAAAGCCGCAGTAACTGGGGACACTGTTGGAGATCCATTTAAAGATACTTCTGGACCTTCAATGAATATTTTAATTAAATTGACTTGTTTAATTGGATTGGTAATTGCACCAATTTTAGGAAATGGAAGTCATGCCAATATCCAAAAAGCAGTTTGTTGTGATACATCAGAAGCTAAAAGTGAAATGAAATCATACGCTAGTTCAAAATGCGATATGACTAAAATGGCAACAATGACTAAGGAAGAATGTGCTGCAATGTGTGATGAAAAAGGTTGCAGTGCTGAAGAAAAATCGGCATGTATGTCTCATTATGATGAGACTGGAAAGTTTATTGCTTCTCAAGAAAAAATGATTACCATTGAAAATAAATCAGAAAAGACGGTTAGAATTGAAGTTACAAATACCGATGGAAAATCAAAAGCAACTGTAACTACAGAAGCTGGGGTTCAAACTTTTGAAGGAACACAAGCAGAGGTTAAAGCAAAGATTGACGCTTTAAAATAAAAATAGCATATTTATAAAATAGTAACCTCGAGAATTTCTCGAGGTTTTTTTATGTCTTATAGTTTGGTATTGTTATTTGGGACAGGCTCTTCGTAAAAAACTTCGCGGCAGGCTTTATTTTTCAAGTCTTCCCACTTCCTTTCTTTATCTGTAGACTTTCCATCTCAATACTTTACCTTATTTATATTGTATAAATTGTTTGTATAAATTGGTTTAAATCTTTTAACGTAATTTAAATTTAAGAAACGGACAAAATAAAAAAATCCCATCTAGCTTATTTAAAGCAGATGGGATTTGATATAATAGGCTATTAAGAATTATCCTAAAGCAGCTCTTTTGAAACCTGTAATAATTAAGTTTGCATCGATAGATTTTGCATAAGTTGCAACGCTCATTGAGCTATCTTTGATGTAATCTTGGTTTACTAATGTATTATCTTTGAAAAAACGCCCTAGTTTCCCTTTGGCAATATTTTCGATCATAGCTTCTGGCTTTCCTTCTTGACGAAGCAAATCTTTTGCAATTTCAATTTCTTTTGCAATAACAGCTGCATCAACTCCTTCTTCATTCAAAGCAATTGGAGACATAGCCGCAGCTTGCATAGAAATATTTCTTGCTGCTTCTTCTGCACCTGCAACATTTGCAGATAATGCTGTTAAAGTAGCAATTTTATTTCCAGAGTGAATATAGGAACCAACAAAAGCACCTTCTAATTTTTCGAAAGTTCTGATTTCCAATTTTTCTCCGATAACTCCTGTTTGCTCAATTAATTTATCAGCAACACTAATTCCGTGAAAATCGGAAGCTAAAAATTTTTCTTTTGTATTAAAGTTTAAAGCCAAATGAGCCATTTCGGTAGCCATTTTAACGAAATTTTCGTTCATACCTACGAAGTCAGTTTCACAGTTCAATGTGATGACAACTCCAGCAGTTTTTGCTTCGTTTACAACAGCAATTGCAGCACCTTCTGTAGATTCTCTATCAGAACGATTTGCAGCTACTTTTTGACCTTTTTTACGTAGGTTTTCGATCGCTAAATCAAAATCTCCGTCAGATTCTACTAATGCTTTTTTGCAATCCATCATTCCAGCTCCGGTGATGGTTCTTAATTTATTTACGTCTGCAGCAGTAATTGTTGCCATAATTTTTTTATTTAAAGATTAAAAGATAAAAAGATTGAAAGACTTAATTGATTTGCAAAACTGCATTCAATTTTTTAATCTTTCAATCTTTCAATCTTCAAATTTATTTATTCTTCTGTTTTAGCTTCAGCAACTACAGCCGCTTCTTCAGCTTTTGTATCTGCAACTTCAACAACTTCAGTAGTAACTTCATCTGTTGGAGCATCTCCTTCTTTATCCGAAGTTCTGTTTGAAAGACCTTCAATGATTGCAGCAGTTACAAGCGTTAAAACTTTATCGATTGATTTAGAGGCATCATCATTTGCTGGGATAACGTATTCAACTAGACGTGGGTCTGAGTTGGTATCTACCATAGCAAAAACTGGAATGTTTAATTTTTGAGCCTCTTTAATTGCAATGTGTTCAGCTTTGATATCTACTACAAATAATGCAGCAGGCAATCTTGACATATCAGAAATAGAACCTAAGTTTTTTTCTAATTTCGCACGCAAACGGTCTACTTGCAAACGTTCTTTTTTTGACAATGTCATGAAAGTTCCGTCTTTTTTCATTCTATCGATAGTTCCCATTTTTTTAACGGCTTTTCTGATAGTAATGAAATTTGTAAGCATTCCGCCTGGCCATCTTTCAGTGATGTAAGGCATGTTTGCAGCAGCAGCTTTTTCAGCTACAATGTCTTTTGCTTGTTTTTTGGTAGCTACGAAAAGTATTTTTCTACCTGATGCGGCAATTTTTTTCAGAGCTTCATTTGCTTCTTCAATTTTTGCTGCAGTTTTATATAGGTTTATAATGTGAATTCCATTACGTTCCATATAAATATAAGGAGCCATGTTTGGATCCCATTTTCTAGTCATGTGTCCAAAGTGAACACCTGCTTCTAGTAAGTCTTTAACTTCAATTTTATTTGCCATTTTGTAATAGTTTACGTTCTGTTGTATTAGCAATGTTTTTTTCGATTTTTCGATTTTTTGATTTTTTGATTCTTCGATTTTTTCAAATCTTTCAATCTTTCAATCTTTCAATCTTTCAATACTTAAAATCATTTAGATGCTAAACTAATTTCCTGTCTCAACAGGAAGAGCAACAATAACTTTGTTTTTAAATATTTATGCTGAAATTTTTTCAGCATCTCTTTGAGAATCTGAAACGAGTTCAGATTGAATATTAACGTTTAGAGAATTGGAATCTCTTACGAGCTTTCTTCTGACCGAATTTTTTACGTTCAACCATTCTTGGGTCTCTCGTTAACAATCCTTCTGGTTTCAAGATGGCTCTGTTTCCTTCTCCAACTTCACACATAACTCTAGCAATTGCCATACGTACAGCTTCTGCTTGACCTGTGCTTCCTCCTCCGTATACATTTACTTTAATATCAAAGTTGCCTACATTTTCTGTCAAAGACATTGGTTGTAAAACTTTGTACTGTAAAGTAGCTGTTGGAAAATAAGTTGCAAATGCTTTTTTGTTTACAGTGATTACTCCTGTTCCTTCAGAAACGTATACACGTGCAACAGCTGTTTTTCTTCTACCGATTTTGTGAATAACTCCCATTACTTAAGATCGTTAAGGTTAACTGTTTTTGGCTTTTGCGCACCTTGTTTGTGCTCTGTACCAACAACAACATTTAAATTTCTAAAAAGCTCTGCTCCTAATTTATTTTTAGGTAACATTCCTTTTACTGCTTTTTCTACTAATAGAGCAGGATTTTTTGATTGCAATACTTTTGCAGTCAAACTTCTTTGTCCTCCTGGGTAACCTGTGTGACGGATGTATGTTTTTTCATCCATTTTGTTACCTGTAAGGTTAATTTTTTCTGAGTTGATAACTATTACGTTATCTCCACAGTCCACGTGTGGTGTATAACTTGGTTTGTACTTACCTCTCAAGATCATAGCGACTTTTGAAGCAAGACGACCTAAGTTATGACCGTCAGCGTCTACCACAATCCATTCTTTGGATACGGTTGCTTTGCTTGCTGAAACTGTCTTGTAGCTTAATGCGTTCACAATAATTTATTTTAATTAAACATTCCATTCCCAATAAAGGGAGCGCAAAAGTACAAATATTTTTTTATAATGCAAACTGCTATCGTAAAATTCTTTTTTGTTGCTTTTCAGATGTTTACAAAAATTAATTTTCTTTGCTTAAAGATGTATCATATTGGCTTTGGTTATGTTTTAAATAAAATTTATTATTTAAAAAAATAATTTTACCTTTAGCCTTTATTTAAAGTTCATATGGATCAAAGTCAACACGAACAATACGAATACGCTAGGCAACGTTTAAAGCAAAAAAAACGCTTGTATTTTCACTTTGTGATTTTTGTATTGGTTAGTATATTTTCGATTATAGTAAATAAATTATTAAAAATTTATTACGAATACCATTGGTTTATGTGGGTTATTACTATTCTAAGTTTTATATTCATCATGCATTTTATTCGGATATTTATTACCGATAGTTTTATGAATAAAAACTGGGAACGCACCCAAATTGACAAATTGATTCAAAAACAAGAGCGCAAAATAGAACAGTTTCAAAAAGATTTAGACCAAAAAAATCAATAAACTTAATGATTACAATAATTGCAGCAGTAGGTCAAAACAATGAATTGGGAAAAGACAATAAAATAATTTGGCACTTGCCAGATGATTTTAAAAGGTTTAAAAACATCACCTCTGGACATTATATTATTATGGGAAGAAAAACATTTGAAAGCTTTCCAAAACCCCTGCCAAATAGAACCCATATAGTAATTACTAGAAATAAAAATTATAAAATTACTGATGGATGTTTTATTGCCAATTCAGTTCAGGAGGCAATCGCCATGTGTCCGAAAAATGAAAATATTTTTATTATTGGCGGAGGCGAAATTTACAACCAATCTCTCGATATTTCAAATTGCATAGAATTGACTCGTGTGAATGGTAACTTTGAAGCTGATGCATTTTTTCCAGAAATCAATATGTATGAGTGGAATTTAGTAAAATCTGAATTTCATTCAATAGATGAAAAACACAAATATAGTTTCACATTTGAAACCTACAATCGTAAACTTTAAATAAAAAAACACCTCGAAAGGTGTTTAAATTAATAAAGAGGGTTCATAAAATTTTGAATCTTAATCTGGTTTTATATTAAGTACAAATGGTAATTACCATTTTAAACTTCGCATTTCAAAATACCACAATCGAAATACAATTAAACCAAAATTTCTTAAAAAAAACTAAAACTAACTTAATCCAAAAACACTTTAATACTCAATAGAAAACTGATCTGATTTGTTGAAATAAAAAATTTAGCCTACTACACCTAAATATCTTACTTCAGAAATTCTATTAATACCTTTATCTCTTGTCAAAAATAATAAACTGTTTTAGAATACACAATCCCTAATTTTTAGTATTTTATTTACTCACTAATTTTAGTTAGAAGTTATAAAAAATAAATTAATTCAACAGAATGTTATCAATAAAATATTTTTTATTTTGACATGAATTAACAGATAATTATTTTAAGTATAATATGTTCGATATAGTAATTTCTTTAAATATTTTAAAAACACAAATTTTTTGTGAATATGCTTAAATTTTAAAGTATAATTTAGTTTCTAAAGACTTTATTTTATTTAAAATTCTGCATTTAATGGCGTTCTAGGAAAAGGAATTACATCGCGTATATTGGTCATTCCTGTTACAAAAAGTACCAAGCGTTCAAATCCTAGACCGAAACCAGAATGAACAGCTGTTCCAAATCGTCGTGTATCCAAATACCACCACAATTCTTCTTCATCTATACCCAATGCTTTCATTTTTTCGACTAAAACATCCAAACGTTCTTCACGCTGCGATCCACCAACTATTTCTCCAATGCCTGGAAAAAGAATATCCATAGCACGAACTGTTTTTCCATCTTCGTTCAACCGCATATAAAATGCTTTGATATTGGCTGGATAATCAAACAAAATTACTGGACATTTATAGTGTTTTTCAACTAAATAGCGTTCATGTTCAGATTGTAAATCCGCTCCCCATTGGTCAATAATATAATTGAATTTTTTCTTTTTATTTGGTGTACAATCTCTTAAAATATCAATAGCCTCAGTATAAGAAACGCGTTTGAAATTATTTTCTAAAACAAAATTTAATTTTTCTAACAAAGACATTTCACTGCGCTCTGCTTGTGGTTTTGACTTTTCTTCATCGATTAAACGAGTTTCCAAAAATTTCAAATCATCGGCACATTTGTTTAAAGTATATTTTACAACATATTTTATAAAATCTTCTGCCAAATCCATATTGTCATTCAAATCATTGAAAGCCACTTCGGGCTCAATCATCCAAAATTCAGCCAAATGGCGGGAAGTATTCGAATTTTCTGCTCTAAAAGTAGGTCCAAAAGTGTAAATTTGACCTAAAGCCATTGCAAAAGTTTCTCCTTCCAATTGTCCTGAGACTGTTAAATTGGTTTCCTTTCCAAAAAAATCTTCTTTATAATTTACTTTTCCATCTTCAGTTCTTGGTGTATTGTCAAATGGTAAAGCGGTTACTTTAAACATTTCTCCAGCACCTTCTGCGTCACTTCCAGTAATTATAGGCGTGTTTACATATACAAAACCTTTTTCTTGGAAATAGCTGTGTACGGCAAATGATAAAACCGATCTTACTCGCATAATAGCGCCAAACATATTGGTTCTTACACGCAAATGTGCGTTTTCACGTAAAAAATCTAAGCTAGGTTTGTTTTTTGGTTGTATTGGAAACTTTTCAGCATCTGAATCGCCAAGGATTTCTAATTTTAAAACTTGAATTTCATATTTTTGTCCAGCACCTTGACTTTCAATCAAAGCTCCTGTAACAGAAATTGCGGCTCCAGTGGTAATTCTTTTTAATATGTCGTCAGGTGTGTTTTCAAAATCGACAACGCATTGAATATTATTTATTGTAGATCCATCGTTTAGAGCGATGAATTGATTGTTTCTAAAACTTCTAACCCATCCTTTGGCGTTTACTTCTTGAATTGTTTTGTCGCTATCGAGTAAGCCAAGTATTTTTGTATGTTTCATTGTAATTTTAAAAAAGGTGATAATATTTGCAAATATAATTGATTTGTTAGAATTTCAATAAAGTTTTTCCATGCAATAATACCGATGGATCAATCAAAACAATTGAAAAAACGCCTGCAACAATTATGGTTTTTAAAATGTTATGCAATTCAAGATAGTCATTTTGAGTTTCTGATTTCCAAAGTTTAATGCAGAAAAAAACTAGTACCATTAAACTAACATAAAAATAAATGTCCATATAACCAACATCATATTTTTCAATTAAAACATACACTGGAATAATGGTTAAAAAAGTTAGTAAAGTGATCATATTTTTTGAAACCTTGATGCCAAATCGCACAGGAATTGTTTGATAATCATTGGCAATATCCCCTTTTATATTTTCTAAATCTTTAATCATTTCACGTATTAGAATTAACAAAAATAAAAAGCTAGCATGTGCGAAAATTTCTGGATAAAAGTTTTTAAAATATAATAAAATACCAAAAAATGGTAAAACGGCCAATAATGATGCGGTTAAATTGCCAACAATGGGATACTTTTTTAGTTTATGTGAATAGAACCAAATTAGAAAAATATAAACAGAAAAAAACAGCGATGCACGCCAAGAAACTATAAATGCTAAAGCTGCGGCTAAAAAATTTAAGCCAAAATATACTTGCAATTTGGTTTTTTGACTTACCAATCTGTCAAGCATAGATTTTTTTGGACGATTGATTAAATCTTTGGCAGAATCGTAGAAACTATTGATAATATAACCAGAAGCAATGGTAAGGGTCGAAACAAAAACGATGATAAAAAGTCGCCAATCCAATATAATATCCAAAGTTCTTCTTTCTTTGTCTAATATAAAAATAGAGGACAAATATTGTGCTAAAACAATGATTGGAATATTATAGCCACGAACCACAGAAAATAAACTGAAGATTTTCATCAGTAGCAGTTTTGATTTTCTTTTTAGCATGAATTTTAATTTTGATGGACTAAATTTCTTTAAATTTTCTAGAAATTTAAAACTGATAAACTACTTCCAATTTATATTCTTTAAGCGAAGCTTTTGCTTTTTCTAAATCTTGCGTGAAACCCAAAATATAACCACCGCCGCCAGATCCACAGAGCTTTAAATAATAATCATTTGAATCAATTCCGCGTTGCCACAATTGATGAAATTGCTCAGGAATCATAGGTTTAAAATTATTTAATACCACTTTTGATAATTTTTTGGTATTGGCAAATAAAGATTTCATATCGCCACCCAAAAAGTTTTCTACACAAGCATCTGTGTATTTAATAAATTGAGATTTTAGCATTTTTCGGAAACCCTGATCTTTCAATTTTTCCATAAAAATACTCACCATTGGAGCAGTTTCACCAACAATTCCTGAATCTAACAAGAAAACAGCACCTTTCCCGTCTAAACTTTGGGTCGGAATTCCTGTCGCTTCAATATTGTCTTTGGAATTAATTAGAATAGGAATGCTTAAATAACTATTTAAAGGATCTAAGCCAGAACTTTTTCCATGAAAGAAAGATTCCATCTGAGAAAAAATATTTTTCAAAGTCAATAATTTTTCACGAGTAAGATTTTCTAAAACAGTAATTTTATTTTGCGCATATTTATCATAAATAGCTGCTACAAGGGCGCCGCTACTTCCTACGCCATATCCTTGAGGAATACTAGAATCAAAATACATCCCATTTTCAACATCTGCTTTTAAAATTTCTAAGTTGAAGATAACCAATGCTGGTTGTTCATTTTGTAAAGTTTCTAAATAAGCAACAAAACGTTTCAAATTTCCATTTGATTTTATAGCTTCTGATGAAGTATTTCCATCAGTTTTCAACGCACCATTATAAAAATTATACGGAATTGACAATCCTTTTGAATCGCGAATAATTCCGTATTCTCCGAAAAGTAGTATTTTTGAGTAAAATAAGGGTCCTTTCATATATTTTTGAAAATTATTTTATTTTCTTAATTCTTATTGGGTTTTGTCTTGTGTCGAATAGTGATAAAACTCTAACTTGATTTAAATTATAACGATAATAAATAGTTGACTGTTTTGTTATTACGCATTTATTATACTTCGAATTAATTTCTGATTTTGGAAAGCTTTCTGGATTATTCCTAATTATTTTTATTGCATTATATAATTTTACTGCAAACTCTTTTCTAACTTTTTCAGACCATTTTAATTCTAAATATTCAAGTAACTTAGCTATATTTTTTTGAGCACGAGTAGAAATTATTATTTCCCTCATTAAATATATTTTTTAATAAAATCTTCAAAATTAACATATTCTCCTCTTTCAATTTCCCTATCAGATTCCTCAATTTCAAATTTTTGCTCATCTGTCAACTCATCCCAAAAATCTTTTTTCTCCGTTTTAAAAATCTTTTTTATAGAAGCTATAATGGAAGAATCATTCGTTTCTTCTATCATTTTAATTAAAGCTTTTTTTTCTAACTGAATGTCCATAATTTACTATTTCAGAATATAAAGATATAAAAAAATATTATTCTATTATCAACTGACTTCCATTTCCAATTTCGTCACAAATGTACTGACCATTTTGGCAATAGCCAACTAATTCGTTCTTAATAAATTGCAAAACTTCATTTACAACGTTTTCGGGATACAAAATATGAACATTGGCACCTGCATCGAGCGTAAAACATACTGGAATTTTAGTTTCATTTCTGAATCTCCAAATTTTATTGATTATTTCTAAAGTATTGGGTTTCATCAAAATAAAATAGGGTAGGGAAGTCATCATCATAGCATGCAAAGTCAGGGCTTCACTTTCTACAATTTGGATGAATTCTACTAAATTTCCAGTTTCAAGAACAGTTTTTATTTTGGATAAATTGTAATGCGCTTGTTCAAATCGTCTTTCTGCGTACGGATGATTGTGCATCAAATCATGTCCAACCGTACTCGAAACTTGCTTTTCGCCTTTGTCAACTAGTAAAATTGTATCTTGATAGTTTTTAAAATTCTGATGAATTGTTGTTGGAAATTCAACTCCAAATAAATCGGAACTTTCCACTATTGAATTATTTTTTCCCCAAACCACAATACTTCCTTTCACGCTTCTGCAAGCGCTACCTGAACCCAATCGAGCCAAAAAAGATGCTTTTTGATAAAAATAATCTTCAGATATTAATGGATTTAAAGCTTTTTCCAAACTCATAATATTCATTGCCAAAGCTGCCATTCCTGAAGCTGACGAAGCAATTCCTGAACTGTGTGGAAACGTATTTTGGGTATCAATCGTAAAATGATAATCTTTCAAATAAGGACAATATTCAAAAATTCGTTCGAAAAATTTTTGAATTTTTGGTTTGAAATCTTCTTTTGGTTTACCTTCAAATAATAAATCGAAAGAGAAATTTGAAGTTGTCATATCGAGCGCAGTCGAGATATTACGTTTTAAAAAGACCAACTTTGTAATAGTTTTGCAATTACTTAAAGTAAAACTTATTGATGGATTGGCTGGAATTTGATGCTGTTTTTTGCCCCAATATTTGACTAAAGCAATATTACTTGGAGAACTCCATTCAAAACTTCCGTTTTCTATGTAATTTATATTGGTATTAAAAATAAAATCTTTTTCTGAAAGCATATTGTAAAAATTTCTTCAAAGATACTTTTTTTGTTTATTTGTAAGTAAATTTGCGATATGAATAAATCTGTAAAAATTATAATTTCGATTTCTGTTTGTGTTCTGGTAGGATTTTTATCTGGTTTTGCAACACAATCCTCTGTAAAAACTTGGTTTCTGACAGTAAATAAACCATTTTTTAATCCGCCGAGTTGGCTTTTTGCGCCAGTTTGGACTGTTTTATATATAATGATGGGAATTGCTTTTGGATTGATTTGGTCGAGTAATTTTAAAGATAAAAAAGTCGTAAAATCTGCTATGATTATTTTCGGAATACAATTGGGCTTAAATGCTTTGTGGTCCATTCTTTTCTTCGGACTTTGCAATCCGCTTTTAGCTTTTATTGAAATTTTATTGCTTTGGTTGTTTATTTTTGAAACGATTAAAGTTTTTAAACCTATTGATGGTTTGGCTTCAAAGTTACTATATCCTTATTTGGCATGGGTAAGTTTTGCTACGATTTTGAACGGAAGTATTTGGTGGCTTAATAAGTGATTAATCATCACCAAAATTATCTGCTACAATAAATCCACTTGTCCAGGCATTTTGAAAGTTGAATCCGCCTGTTATCGCATCAATATTTACAATTTCTCCAGCGAAATATAAGTTAGGCAAGATCTTGCTTTCCATGGTTTTAAAATTGATTTCTTTTAAATCGATGCCGCCAGCGGTGACAAATTCTTCTTTGAATGTGCTTTTTCCGTTGACTTGAAATTCGGCATTGGTGAGTTGATTGGTTAAATTTGTCAATTGATTTTTATTCAAATCTGACCATTTTGTTTCTGCATCAATTTGCGATGCTGAAACGATGTTTTCCCATAATCTGTTTGGAAAATCGAATGGTGATTTTTTAGAAACCGCTTTTTTTGAATGTTCGAGTTTTAATTCTCTTAAAATTGTTGCAGTTTCTTCAAATGTTTTATCGTTTAACCAATTGACTAGTATTGCAAATTGGTATTTTTTTTCTGCCAATTCGATGGCACCCCAAGCAGAAAGTCTTAATATTGCTGGTCCAGACATTCCCCAATGTGTAATCAATAATGGACCTGAAGCTTCTAGTTTAGAATTTTTTACTTTGACTGTTGCAAGAGCAGAAAGTCCCATTAAATCTTTTATTCTTGCATCTTTTATATTGAAAGTAAATAAAGATGGAACAGGTTCAATAACTTTATGTCCTAAATTTTGGAGCATTTCCCATATTTTTGGATTACTTCCGGTGGTCATAATTAAATTTTTGCAAGCAAAAGTTTCGTGATTGGTTTCTACTTTCCAATAGTCTTCACTTTTAAAAAGTGATTGCACACTTTGTCCAATCAAAATATCTATTCCAAGTTTTTTACTGGCTTCCAAAAAACAATCTATAATGGTTTGTGATGAATTTGAAATAGGAAACATCCTGCCATCATCTTCAATTTTGAGTTCTACGCCACGCTTTTGGAACCAATCAATAGTATCGCCAGAACAGAATTGATGAAATGGACCACGCAATTCTTTTTCCCCACGAGGATAAAACTTCACCAAATCATGAGGGACAAAACAAGCATGCGTCACATTGCAACGACCTCCACCAGAAATACGAACTTTGGTTAGCACTTCTTGTCCACGTTCCAAAATGGCAACTTTTAATTTTGGATTATTTTCGACGATGTTGATGGCTGTAAAAAAACCAGCTGCACCGCCACCAACTACTATTATATCGTATTTTGTGTTCATTATATTCTATCTGGAAAATCAGAAATTATAGCATCGACTTTCATTTTTTTGACAAAGGTAATGTCTTCAAATGAATTCACAGTCCAAGTATGCACTTGAAATCCTTCTTTTTGCATTATTTGCACATTTTCTATGTTTAGTAATTTGAAGTACGGATTTATAGAAAAAGCATTATTTTCCTTAGCGAAAGCTATTGCTGATTGCAGTTTTTCTTCGGTTAAAACGCCAATTTTTATGTTTTTGTTTAGTGTTTTTACTTTCAATAGCAATTCCCAATTAAAACTTGAAATGATAAAATTTTCTGAATTCCATTTTTTTTCGGAAATATAAAAATTAATAATATCAATAACTTTTTCGACTGAATTATTACTTTTTAGTTCAATATTGACCAATAACTTATTATTTATCAAATTTAAAACTTCCATTAGCGTAGGAATTCCATAAGATTTTAAAGTTGTAGATGATAAATTTTTAACCAATCCAGTTGATGTTGTTGTTCTATCGATTGTTTCATCGTGAATGACCATAACTTCGCCATCCAAGCTTACATGAACATCTAGTTCGATTCCATCAACATTTAAATTTATGGCTTTTTCAAATGAAGCCAAAGTATTTTCAGCAGCGTAGCCTTTTGCTCCGCGATGTCCAATTTTTAACATAACCAAATGTATAAAAAAAGCACAAACCATTATCTGATTTGCGCTTTTTTACTTTTTTGCCAAATATTTTTAATTCGTCAGAATTAAATATTGCCAAGGTTTGAAATCATGTTTTTGACCTTTGGACAACGTTATTTTTTGACCACTCATACTATCAGTATAAATACCTTCTGTTGGCAAAGTAAATTGTTTAGGAGTTTTCGATAAATTGGCAATAAAAATAACTTTTTTACCATTTTTTTCTCTTTCAAAAGCTAAAATTGATAGATTGTCTGAAGTAGCAATCCTTTTGTAAGATGCTTTATTTTTTCCGCCATTTAATGCTTCGTTTTCGACTTTTAACTTTCCTAACTTCTCATATATCGAGCCCATTTTTCCTTCTGTATGTGGAATGGTATCTTTTTCAAAAAAACGCAATCTCTTTTTAAGATCGTATTCTTGTCCATTATAAATTAATGGCATGCCAGGAACGGCGTAGCTCATTGCTGCGAAGACTTCGACAGCATCGCCCAATCTTTCATATTCAGTCCCGTTCCATGAATTTTCGTCGTGGTTGGAAGTAAAATTCATATTAATATCGTCTTTTTGTAAAACGGAATCCAATTTTATAACATAATTATCCCAATCTTTAACTGTTTTTTCACCTTTTGCAATTCCGTTAAAAATATGGTGTGCTTCCCAGCCATAACCCATATCGAAAGCTTTAACTTGCAATTCTGCCTTTTCGGCTTCAGCTAGCATAAATACAGGTTTTATTTTGTTTAATTCGGCAGTTGCTGTATCCCAAAAATCGGTTGGAACTTCTCCAGCAACATCGCAACGGAAACCATCGATATTAAATTCGCTAAGCCAATATTTCATATCATCAATCATGGCTTTGCGAAGATTTTTGTTGTTGAAATCTAACTCGGCAACATCTGTCCAATCAAAGGGTGCAATCATTTTTCCTGCTTTGTCACGAGTATAATATTCTGGATGTTTGGTTATCCATTCATGATCCCAAGATGTATGGTTGGCAACCCAATCAATTATAACATAAATGCCATTTTTATGTGCCTCATTTATTAGTTTTTGAAAGTCTTCTTTGGTCCCATAATTGCTATTTAAACTTCTATAATCTTTTACAGAATAATGACTTCCTAGGTATTTTTTCTTTTCAATAGTATCTGTAATGGCTTCAATAGATACATCTCCTTTTGCTTTTCGGTTTTTTATTCCTATTTCGTGAATCGGCATCAGCCAAAGCACTTTTACGCCCATTTTTTTTAGTTTAAGAATGTCTTTAGTAAATTCATTAAAAGTACCTTCAGGCGAAAACTGGCGAATATTGGCTTCATAAATAACTGCATTCTCTGCCAATTCTGGTTTTACAGCTTCAATTTCTACTTTATCATTTAAAAGTGCTTTTGCAGGGTCTTTTTTGCAACTAACTAATGACGCTAGTGTTAATGCTGTTAAAATTATTTTTTTCATTTTTTTAAAATTTAGTTTTTTATTTTTTTACCATTAAGAAAATAAGCTTTATTGAAATCCTAACTGTTTAAATTTTACCATTAAGAAGTTAAGTTTTACATTAAGAAAATTAAGTCTTAATGAAACCCTTAATTCATTCTTAACTTCTTAATGTTTAGTTTTTCTCTAATAATACGATGTCAAATTGCGAATCAATAGAAGCTTTCCCATTGACAACACTTGTTGTTTTTCCAGAATAGACATCCTTCAATTTTGTGCCATTTTTAAAAATTGTTTCAATCGAAATTTCTTTTTTACCCAATGGCAAATTTAATCCAATAACCACTGCGTCATTTATTTTTTCTTTAGAAAATATTCTAGAAAAAACATACGGCTGTACAGAAATCTGTTTGTGAATTCCTGCTCCAATTGAAGCATGATTTCTTCTAAACTGACCTAATTTTCGCCAATGTAATAGTATTTTTTGAGTTTCGGGATTCGATTTTAAATCATTCCAATTCATAAACGACCTCAAAGTAGCATCGCCAATTGTTCCTTCAACAACGAGACTTCTAGCCGATTCGTCTCCATAATACGTTTGAGATGCTCCTGGAGATAATAATAATTTTGTAGCGGTTTCGAATGGTTTTGTTCGTTTTGCATCAAACGGATTTCCATCGTCATGAGAGGATAAATAATTTAATACCGAATTTCCTTTTAAAGTAGTATTTAAACTATTAGAATAACTGGAAAAAATCGTTTCATAATCTTTATCAGCATCCCAACGGAAACTGAAATTAATCATCGAGTTGAATCCCTTTTCGAAATAATTGACTTTTTTATCGCTAAAGTCATATAATTTTCCGCCACCTATTCCGTAACCATAAACCTCAGCAATGGTATAAAACGGATTGTTATCTAATACTTTTTTCGGATTATTCTTCTTCCAAGTAGCAAATGTATAGTCACATTGTGCTTTGAAAGCGACCCAAACATCTTCATTGGTATGTTTCACTGTATCACAACGATAGCCATCGATTCCAAATTCTAAAATATAATCCGTTAACCACTTTATGATGTAATATTTTGGTGCTTTTGGATAACCTGTTCTTTTAAAAAAGGCATCCAATGAAGCGACTTCTTTTTCATAACGTCCTTCCGATTTCCATTTTTCGATTAAAAAAGAAGGCAATTCAACATTTTCATCGCTTTCGGTTTTAATGTCTGGGAGATTTTTGACCAAAGCGCATAATGTATTGTTTTGGTAATTGTTATAAGTACAAACGGGCTCAGTTCGCACCCAAGTAGACGGCCACACCGAATCAAAATCAGTCACTGGCCCCGTATGATTAATTACCGCGTCAAGCATAATACGTATGCCTTTTGCGTGTGCTTTGCTAACAAGTTCTGCTAAATCTTTTTTAGATCCACAACTAGGATCAAGATTTGTCCAATCACGAGTCCAATAACCATGGAAAGAATAGCTTAATCCTGTTCCTTCATCGACTCCGCCTTTTACTTGCTCGACAATCGGTGTCATCCAAATAACATTAGTGCCTAATTTTTCGAAATAACCATTGTCTATTTTTTGAATAATTCCACGAATATCACCACCTTGATAACCACGTTCTTTCCCTGTTGGTTTTACTCTGCCAAAATTCACATCGTTGGTTTTGTCACCATTATTAAAACGATCTGTCATCAAAAAATATAAATTGGCTCCTTCCCATACGAAAGGTCTTTGTACTGCTTTTTTGTTTTTTTGAGCAATAGTAGTGATTGAAAATAAAACTAATGCCAATACTAAGAGTTTGTTTATTTTTTGCATTTTATAACTGGATTTTTATTTCTTTTGACGTTCCTTTTAGCCAAGAAACTGGAATTTCAATCGAAGTTTTATTGTTTTTAAATGTTACAGATTTCCCATCAATTGTAATGGTTTTTGCTTTACAATTGTGCACTACCAAATTGATGTTTTTATCGGATGTTTGATATGTTTTACCTATTTCAGTATTGAAATTTAATGTTATTGTTTTTAAATTTTTATTGACATTGTAATTGCTATTGAAATTGAGAATCTCAAATTCACCTTTTTCAAAAGCGTTTGGAGTTAATCCATTGTCATTGTATAATTTCCCTTCTGATTTTGTTGTTTTTTCATCAAAATAATAATGCAAATCGAAGTTTTCCAATGAATATTTTGAAGTATTTTGAATGGTTTTAATCATGGGAATAAAACTGCCACCACGAACAAAAACAGGAATATGATCTTCTTCAACAACAATAGTTCCTGTAGTTCCTCCAAGTTGTTTTTTATTACTATAAAAATCGAACCAATTGTTGTTTTTTGGAAAGTAAACCGAAGTCGTCTTTGCCTCCGCTTTTGTAATAGGTGTAACAAGAAAATCGTTGCCCCAAAGATAGGTTTCACAAACGGTCGATAAATCTCTATTATTAGGTTCTTCAAAAAATAATGGGCGCATGAGCGGAATTCCTTTTTGATTGTTTTCGAAAGCTAAGGTGTAGTTGTACGGTAGCATTTGGTAACGCAATTCGACTTGTTTTTTGGCTTTAGCTTTGGTTACTATGTCTTTATAAACAGGTTCGGAAGCCACTTCTTCTTGTGCATGTGGACGAAATATTGGTTGAAAAACGCCATATTGCAACCAACGAATATAAAGTTCATTATCGAAGTAATCGCCTGCAAATCCGCCCAAATCCGAGTGCATATAGCCCATGCCTTGCATTCCCATTTGGAGCGCGATTTCGGTTTGCGATTGTAAACCGCCCCACGAGCGACTCACATCGCCTGACCATGGAATCATGCCAAAACGTTGACTTCCTGAATATCCAGCACGCATTAAAATAAAAGGGCGCACCAATGGAAAATCATTTTTATAACCTTCTTGAACTAATTTTGCCCAGTTGTGTCCATAAATATTATGTACTTCATCGGCTTTACCACCAGCAGTAATCGCACTTGAAGGAAAAACTTCGGGTTCGCCTAAATCGCCCCATAATCCGCCAGCCCCTTTATTGATTAAATCTTTGTAGATATTCCAAAACCATGTTTTGCCTTCGAGTTTAAAAATATCGATTATGCCCGTATTTCCAAAATAAAAATCAAACGTAGCTGGATTGCCCGTTTTGTCTTTAGCCAATATTTTTTTATCTACTGCCTCTTGCCATTTGCTTGAGGTTGAAAGTACAAACGGTTCGGTAATTAAGACGGTTTTGATGCCTTTCTTGTTCAAATCAGACATCATTTTGGTTGGATTTGGAAAATTGTCTTTATCAAATTCCAAATTTCCCATAGTGCCTTTTATAGTTTTTCCAAACCAATATAAATCGACAATAATAGCGTCGACTGGAATTTGATCTTCCTCAAATTTTTTGATTGTTTTTTCTACTTCTTCCTGTGAATGGTAGCCAAAACGAGAGGAGAAATTTCCTAATGTCCAGCGTGCTGGCAAAGGTTGTTTTCCTGTTAAATCGGTATAATTCGAAATTAAATCTTCCCAAGAATCACCTGCAATAACTTGATAGGTTTTTCTGCCAGAAATAGTTTCGTATTGTAAGGTATTGTCTTTTTTAGAATCCAAATCCAAATACCCAATAGGTGCATTGTCAAAATGAATCGCATACATTTTTGACGACATGACGATTGGCATCGTGAAATTCATCAATTCGGCTCGGGTTTCATAACCATATTGCGCTCGATTGTACAATTGCAATCGGTTGCCTCGACGGTTCATTCCGATGGCTCTTGCGCCGCCGCCATAAAGAATTTCTGTTTTGTCGATATTGAATTCTAAAATTTCGGTTGAATCTTTTTTGATGTAGCCTAATTTTTCAGAAACGACTGGATTTTTTTTATACGAATATGAAATTAAAAAAGGATTTTTCTGAATATTAATAGCAATTCCATCGCTATAGTAATCGAGTTTTTTGGAAGTTTCGTTGAGAATTAAATTGCCCGTTTTTGGTTTTAAAACTACAGCATGCGAAATAGGATTAAAGGTTTCTCCTTTGGAAATAAAGGATGTTTCCATTATTTTTTCGGAAATAATTTTTACTAAGTAATCTCCATCGGAAGTGTTTATGGTTAAAACACCTTCTTTTAACGTTGCTTTTTCAAATTTTCTATTTGCGTTTTGGGCAAAAGAACATATTGAAATTAGTAATAAAATTAAAAACTTTTTCATTTTTTTATTTCACAAAGATTCACAAAGTATTACACAGAGTCACACAAAGTTTTGGTGCATCTTTGAGAAACTTGGTGTATCTCTGTGTAATAACTTTAATTTATACTGTAACCAAACTATTCGGTTCAACCACAATTTTTCTATCATTCACAAAAACTATAATTTCAGCATTACCTTCCAATGAAAATTGGGTTTCATTTTTGTTTACTGAAACTTTTAAAATTTGATTTCTAAAATTTATTTTAAAGGAATAACCATTCCATTCTTTTGGGATTTTTGGTGAAAAATGTAGTACATCATTTTTGACTCGCATGCCACCAAAACCTTCTACAATACTCATCCAAGTTCCAGCCATAGATGTAATATGGCACCCTTCTTCCACTTCTTTGTTATAATCGTCCAAATCCAATCGAGAAGTTCTTAAATAAAAAGTGTATGCCATGTCCATTTTGTCTAAAACTGCGGCTTGAATAGAGTGCACACAAGGTGAAAGCGAACTTTCATGCACGGTAAATGGTTCGTAAAAATCGAAATGACGTTCTAGCTCTTCTTTAGAAAAATGATCTTCGAAGAAATAAAATCCTTGCAAAACATCGGCTTGTTTGATGTATGGCGAGCGCAAAATTCTGTCCCAAGACCACTTTTGATTAATAGGTCGTTGGCTTTTATCTAAATCTGCCACTTTTACTAATTCTTTGTCCAAAAATCCATCTTGTTGTAAATAAACATTGTGTTCTCTGGAATAAGGGAAATATATATTATCTGAAACTTTTTTCCAAGAGTGCAATTCTGTATCACTTATTTTAACTTTTTCAGTAATGCGTTTGTGGTCTGATGGATATTCTAAGGCAACTTTTTTAATTTGATCGTAAGTGTAACTCAAGCACCATTTTGCAATATAATTGGTATAAAAATTATTGTTTACATTATTCTCATATTCATTTGGACCAGTAACTCCAAGAATTACATATTGATTTCTTTTGGTAGAATATGTAGCTCTTTGGTGCCAAAAACGAGCGATTCCAATTAAAACTTCCAATCCTTTTTCAGGGATATAGCTATAATCACCAGTAAAACGATGGTAATTGTAAATAGCAAATGCAATGGCTCCATTTCTGTGAATTTCTTCGAAAGTAATTTCCCATTCGTTATGGCATTCTTCACCATTCATAGTAACCATTGGGAACAAAGCGGCTCCATTTTTAAAACCTAATTTCTCTGCATTTTCGATGGCTTTTTCTAAATGATTGTATCGATATGTTAACAAATTTCTGGCGACTTGCTGGTCTTTGGTTGCCATGTAAAACGGAATGCAATACGCTTCGGTATCCCAATACGTGGAACCACCGTATTTTTCGCCTGTGAAACCTTTTGGACCAATATTCAATCTAGAATCTTTTCCTAAATAGGTTTGATTGAGTTGAAAAATATTGAAACGAATACCTTGTTGTGCTTTCACATCGCCATCAATGGTAATATCTGACATTTCCCAAATTTTTGCCCAAGCAGTAATCTGATCGTTTAGTAATATGCCATATCCTTTGTTTAATGCGGATTGAATAACATTTTTTGCGGCAACTTCTGTATTTTCATGGTTTAGTGAAACTGTGTATCCACCTATTTTCTGAATGCTTAATTTTTCGCCTTGAGCGACATTTACTTCATATTCAAATTGAATTTTATCTGATGAACTTGAAACCTTTGAAGGTTGTAGACTCAAATTTTTATCTTGCAACAAAATGCTATTTTGCATAAATGTGGTGGCAATAAAATGTGTTTTGAATGTTCTTGCAGTTACGAAAGCTTCATTTTGTGAGTAATTTAAATCTTGAATTTCCCAGAATTTTTCTTCCCAATTGGCATCTTCATTATGAACGCCAGCATCAATATAAGGTTTGAAAACTATTTTTGCCGCTTTATTAATGGGTGTAACTTCGTAATTAATGATGCCCACTTCGTCTAAATCCAAACAAAGAAAACGACGAATATTTACAGAAATTTCAGTGCCGTTTTGCAAAATCGCTTCAAACGAACGATGGTACCAACCTTCTTTCATATTCAATTCGAGACGGAAATTTTTTACATCTACGCAAGTGTTTAAATCTAGATTTTCACCATTAATTTCAATGTCAATTCCAATCCAATTTGGTGCATTTAGCACTTTGGCAAAATATTCTGGATAACCATTTTTCCACCAGCCCACTTTAGTTTTATCCGGATAATAAATGCCCGCAATATAACTTCCTTGGAAAGTTTCTCCAGTATATTGTTCTTCGAAATTGGCGCGTTGCCCCATAGCGCCGTTTCCAATACTGAAAAGGCTTTCGGAGGATTTTACACTGTCTGTATCAAATCCTTCTTCTATGATGGACCAGTTGTCTGGTTTTATATAATCTTGGTTCATTCTTTTTTTAATTTTTAAAAGAAGAAAGAAACAAGATGCAAGATTTCTGAAACTTAAAATCTTGTTTCTTGTTTCTAATTTCTTTATTTAATCTTTCAATAATGTATCTATAAAACTGCTGTCTATGTGCAGAAAATTCGGGAAACAGTATCTAGCTTCCTTTAAAATTGATGCATCACCAATTCCTATACTTGTCATGTTAGCTATATTGGCAGCTTTAATTCCAGCTTGAGAGTCTTCAAAAACAATACAATTTTCATTGGAAACACCCACCAAATTTGCAGCTTGAAGGAAAACTTCAGGATCTGGTTTGGCATTGGTTACGTCATTTCCATCGACAATAGCGTCAAAAAAGTGCAATAATTTCACTTTTTCTAGAATAGGTCTTGCATTTTTACTAGCGGAACCCAAAGCTATGAATTGATTGTGTTCTTTTATGAATGTTAAAGTTTCATATACAGCTGGAAGTATTTCTGATTCATCCATTTTTTTGATATAAGCCAAATAGTCTACATTTTTTTGATGCAACCACTTGTCTTTATCTTCTTGGGAAGATTGAAAGTTGCCCAATCCTAATATTATTTCTAATGAACGAACTCGACTCACACCTTTGAGTTCTTCGTTGTGTTCTGGTGTAAAATCGACTCCAATTTCTTCGGCAAGTTTTTGCCACGCCAAAAAATGGTATTTTGCAGTGTCTACAATGACACCGTCGAGGTCGAATATAAATGCTTTTTTATTCATTATTATCCTTTTATTGCTTTTTCTTCGGTTATTAAAAAGTTGCATAAACCAGCAATTATTAATGAAGTTCCTGCCAATAGCATGGGTGCAATTGGGGAAGATCCAAATAATTTTGAAAGGAAAATAACGCCTCCTAAAGCAGCTATAATTTGTGGAATAACAATAAACATATTAAATAGGCCCATCATCATTCCCATTCGATTTTCATCAACAGAACTGGAAAGCATAGCATATGGCATGGATAAAATGCTACCCCATGAAAGTCCTATTAACAGAAATGAAATATTTAAATAAATTGGACTTGGCAAAATTCCCATGATCAAAAAGCCAACGCCTCCTGCAATCAAAGAAAACATATGAATGTATTTTCTATTTACTTTTGCCCGTGAGGCATAAAAAGTTAAAATTAAAGCAAATGCCATTGATGATAATCCATACAATCCCATGGCGGAGCCGACACTGTCTGCGGCTGTTTGGTATAGTTTATTTGCAATATTGAAAGTTGCTTCTTGTGAAGCTATTGTAAAATCGAATGCTTTTTTATCTGGTGCGGGTGCATGAAAAACGAAATTTGTTAAAGCTGGTGTAGCCATGCTCCACATCGTAAAAAAAGCAAACCAACTAAAAAATTGAATTACGCCTAATTTTTTCATGGTAGAAGTCATTGTGCTAAATGATACCTTCAAATCTTTGAAAAAATTATTTTCTTTTTTTTGTTTTTTAAATTCTTCCAAATCTTTTGGTGGGTATTCTCGGGTTGTCAAAACGGTATATAAAATACTAATTAAAAAAACCAAGGCGCCAATGCCAAATGCTATTTTTACATATTCAGGTACAACACCTGCAGGAGCTTCTTGAGTAAACCCCATTTTTTCTACCAGCCACGGCAAGTTTGAAGCTACCCAAGTCCCAATTCCAATAATTAGCGTTTGCAATACAAACCCATAGGAACGCTGTTCTTCTGGCAATTTGTCTGCAACCAAAGCTCTAAAAGGTTCCATTGATATGTTAATGGAAGCATCTAGAATCCATAAAAAACCAGCTGCGATCCATAATGCAGAGGAATAGGGTACAAAGAATAATGCAAATGAGCTTAAAACAGCCCCAAAAAGGAAATAAGGTTTTCTTCTGCCATATTTTGGATGCCAAGTATGATCACTTAGATATCCAATAATAGGTTGAACCAATAATCCTGTAAGCGGTGCGGCTATCCATAAAGCTGGAATTTCGTCTGGGCTTGCTCCTAGGGTTTGAAATATTCTAGACATAAATCCGCCTTGCAGTGCAAAACCGAATTGTATTCCCAAGAAACCGAAACTCATGTTCCAGATTTCCCAGAAACCTAATTTACGCTTTTCCATTATCGTAATTTAATGATTTATAATACGATAAGCGCGATGCTTATCAAAACATAATTTATTTTCGAAGTAAAATATACATTTTGATAGGTGTAAATATATAAAAGATTTTAGATTTTAAATTTTAGATTTAGATTTTTTCCAAAAAAAAATGAACTAAAACGTTGTAGTTTCATAAAATGATAATCTTTTTCTTTACAATATATTTTATCTTGTCGATTCTCTTTCTACCAACTCTGTTTCTATTATTTCTGTGGTATAAAATTCCTCATCTTCATCATCATTTTCCAATCTTTCGATGAGCAATCTTGCAGATTTTTGACCCATCAAATAGCCGTTTTGATTCACAGTAGTAATAGAAGGAGATGAATATTGAGAAATAATTCCATCTATAAATCCAATTACAGACAAGTCATTTGGAACATTTTTCCCAATCTGATTTGCTAATTTTATAGCTGTAACTGCAAAAAGTTCATTCACAGCAAATATGGCATCTATATCGTTTTGTTCAATAAACTGTTGAATTTGTTCTTTGCAATTTTCAATGTCTTCAATTTTAAGAACTAGTTTTTCGTCGTATTCTATATTATTTTGTTGCAAAGCATAAATATAACCTTCGGTCCTTAATTTTCCTACACTTACATAATCTATAGTAGTTATCAAACCTATTTTTTTATTTCCCTTATTGATTAAAAATTCAATAGCTTCATAAGCCGCTGCCTTATCATCAATAATAACTTTATCGCAGAAAATATCGTTTGTTATCCTATCGAACATAACCACGGGCATGCCTTGACTAGTAACTTCTAAAATATGATGAAAATCCTTTTTTTGTTGTGTTTCTTTGGACAATGACATGATGAATCCATCAATACTACCATTAGCAAGCATTTCCATATTAATAACTTCTTTATCAAAAGATTCATTGGAAAGACACACAATGACACTATAACCATTTTCATTTGCCACTTGTTCAATTCCACCTATAATGGTAGCAAAAAAATGGTGTATGATTTCAGGTATAATAATGCCAATGGTTTTTGTTTTTCTATTTTTTAAACTTAGCGCAATATTGTTTGGTCTATAATTGTATAATTTGGCAAAAGCTTGCACTTTTACACGAGTATCCTCACTAATTTCTGGGCTGTTTCTTAATGATTTTGAGACAGTTGAGATGGATACATCAAGTTCTTTGGCAATTTGTTTTAAGGTAACTTTTCTTTTCATTATGGATTCAATAAATATATATTTGAAAATAAAGGTATATTTTATTTTTGTTATTGACAATTTTAGCCTTAAAATATTGTGTTTTTAAGAAAGTTTTCAACACGAAAACGTTTTCGTAAGGCTATTAATAATTGTTTATTTATTTTATTCATTTATTTAATTAATTTTAAACTTCGAAGTAAAAATATACCAAATAAAGCTTAATTAAAATCCAAACAAATTGTATGAAAACATTGTATAAAAAGTACTTACTTATATTGCTGTTTCTTCCAGCTAGTTTGCTTGCACAAAGTACACTAACGGGAAGGCTGTTCGTAAAAGACAGCCTTTTTTCATGTCAATTTTTATTGAACTGATGATGCCGCAATTTTGCGAGTTATGTTGTAGTATTTCGAGGTGTTGCTAAAAGTTACTTTATTCTAAAAAAAAAAATTTCCCACCTATTTTAATAAGATTTTTGGTTGATGAAAAGAAAGGTATTTTTAACTTACCATTCATTTATTAAATTTAAATGATTGAAATGTAACTGTATATAAATTCGGTTGCAGATCATTTTTTTTGCAAATATTACTTATATTTCATCAAACTTGAAACTTTTTGGTTAAATTCAATCAATACAATATCATTTTAATTTTTAATGTACTTTTTTCTCTCAATACAAACTATAAAAACTTTTTATTATAACGTATACTAAAATATTAATCAGAGAATTATCCTTGTAATGTCAAGTCAAAATCTAACAGTAAACATACTATTTCAAATAAATAATCTTATTAATCCAAAAATTAATCTGATAAATTAGTTTCAATTTATAAACAATAATTATATTCAGAAAAACACAGAGCGTGATTTTATAAATTAAGTTTAAAAGTATTGAATTAAAATTCGGTAAAAAATAAATCAAAATCAAAATACTTGAAGATATCACAACCAATTTTAAATAGGATTTATCGAAAGGAAAAAGTTTAAATTTTTTATAAACGAATAAAAGTTTTGCCAAATTAAAAACGACCATAGATAATAGTGAGGCAACGGCAACGGCTTCAATTCCAAGTTTAAAATAAAGTATAAATAATAAATTCAGACTTATATTCAAAATAACTAAAAGTAATATAGCTATTAAATTGAATTTATAATATTTTGAATAAGTAATGATTTCGCCATTAAAACCTGTTCCCATATTGACCAAAACGTTAAATCCTAAAATGAGTATAACCGGAATTGAAGCTATCAAATTTTCATGTGTTGGCAATAGCATAAATAAATTTTCAATTCCTAAAAAAATGCAACTGTACAAAATGGCTCCTATAAAAAAAAGTAGTTTCGATACTTCTTTGTATTTCATGTTCAATTCGGTGTAGTTTTCAGTTTTGAGATAATTGGAAATAATAGGCGCATAAAGTGTAAAAATTCCTGTAGCCGGCACGGCCAAAGCAGATGCCAAAGTCACACCAATACTAAATGTTCCCAAAGCTTCCATAGAAATAAATTTCGGAATCATTAAAGCATCTATTCTAAAAGCAAAAACAGATCCCAAACTTCCTGCAAAGGCAAATAGTGAAAAGCGATAATATTCTTTTTTTGAAATTTCACTAAACAACAATTTATAATTAATATCAAATTTGGGTTTGAAATGATAAAAAACATAACTAAAAATAAAAATAATAATTAAAGCATAAGAAATAATGTATAATTGTAATGACTGAATCTCAGAAATAGACTTGTGTAGCAGCAGTATAAAAATAATTGGCAATGATATTTTAGGAATTATATTATCAAAAAAAGTAGGTAGCGCTATTCTCTGAATTATAGCCGACTGTTTTTTTAATAGTTCTATAAAAGCCAAACAAATTGCAATTGGATATGCCCACAATATATAAATCGTCCATCCAAAATAAAGAACCATCATAATAATAACTCCCATAATTATACTAATTATGATAATTGAAGAAATACTATAATTGAATAATTTTCTCCTTTTTAATTCATCCAATTTGGGTGAAAAATTTATCAATGCTTGTGAAGCTCCCAATAACAAAACAGGAAATAATGTCAACGCAAGTGCTTCAACATACCTAAAAACACCAAGCAATTCTTTGTTTTTTGGATATATAAAAAGCGTAGAAATTATGCCTATTAAAATGCCAACATAATTGATTATGGTAAATAGAAAAGCTTGTTTTTGAGAGGCTTTGTTTTCCATAATTATTTAAAACTTTGACGCGTTTTTATGATTGTAAACATTGATAAAATAAGTGCAATATAGTAAAACAATAATTTGAAAAACAAATTTATAACTTTTAAAAAACCATAGGAATTACTAAAATATTTAGGCAATCCAAAAACCGATTTTAGCGCATCAAAATAACTAGCAAATAAACTTTGGTTGATATTCAACACTTTTGATAAAATGGAATATTTGGATTGAATGAAATCTTTTTTAAACGTTCGAGAAATTATTCGATCATGGCAAATTTTGGAATTTTCTACAATGCCAATTTTAAAATAATGAAAGGCAACTCTATCGCAAAAATTTCTATCTTCTCCATAATGAGAAAAAAGAGGTTCAAATTTTCCAACTTTTTCCAAACATGATTTTGAAACCAACCAAGCGGCAGCATTTACAAAAGGTACAATTGAAACACTTTGATTTTCAGATTTTTCGATTTTTCGGTTGTAATAAGTTCTAAAGCTTTGATCAAGGTTTACACCATCACCTGCAAAATGCATCGGACTTAAAATTCCAAAATTTGGATTGTTTTCTGCAACTGAAACTAAATTTGAAATTGTATCTTCAAAAATCCAAGTGTCTTGATTGAGCAGAAAAACATAATCTGCATTTTTTTGTACAGCCAAATCAATTCCCAAATTATTGGCTTTACCAAAACCCAAATTTTCTTGAGATTCTGTTAAATGTACTTGAGGAAATTGCTTCAAAAGTTGTACAGAATTGTCAATCGAATAATTGTCGATTGCGATGATTTCTACCGAATAAGAAGAGTTCAAAACAGATGAAATACATTTTTCAATCCATTTTGAACCATTGTAGGTTACGATAATCACAAAAATCTTTTTATTCAAAGCCAATATTTTTATTATCCTGCAAAAATAAGGATATTTGCATTCGACTTAAGCATAAAATGAAATATTACATCATAATTCCAGCGCACAACGAAGAAAAGTTTATTGGCTTGACTTTGCAATCGCTTGTAGAACAAACTATTTTACCTTCAAAAATAGTAGTTGTAAATGACAACTCGACCGATAAGACTGCTGAAATTGTTCTGGATTTTGCAAAAAACAATCCGAACATCACTCTGGTAAATAAAACATCGGAAGCCATACATTTGCCAGGAAGCAAGGTCATTCAAGCGTTTCAAAAAGGATTGGAAACTATTGATGATGATTATGATATTATTGTAAAATTGGACGGAGACTTAATTTTACCAAGTCATTATTTCGAAACAATTTTGAATTATTTCAAATTTGATTCAACTATAGGAATGGCGGGCGGATTTGCTTACATCGAAAAAAATGGAGAGTGGATTTTAGAAAATTTAACCGATAAAGATCATATTCGCGGTGCGTTTAAAGCTTACAGAAAAAAATGTTTTCAGGATATTGATGGCTTAAAACCAGCTATGGGTTGGGATACTGTCGATGAATTGTTGGCGAAATTTCACGGTTGGAAAGTGGTTACTGATGCAACACTCAAAGTAAAACACTTAAAACCAACTGGCGCGAACTATAATAAATTGGCACAATATAAACAAGGAGAAGCTTTTTATACTTTAGGATACGGTTTTATAATTACCGCCATTGCTTCCGCGAAATTGGCGTTTATGAAACGCAAACCATTGTTGTTTGTAGATTATATAAAAGGTTTTTGGAAAGCAAAATCAGAAAAAAAACCACTTTTGGTTTCAAAAGAACAGGCAAAATTTATTAGAAAATATCGATGGGAGAAAATGAAAGTCAAGTTAACGCATTAATTTATTGTAAAAAGAATTAACCTAAAATTACAATTTCATTAGATAAACATCCTTTGCCAATGAGTATCTTTGCTATTAACACTAATTACATTTTATGAAAATCAAACTGTTTCTTGTATTGATTTTTTTTATTTGTCAGTCAAATTTTTCTCAAACTAAAAAACGTTTAGTTGGCAAAGTGGTACACAAAAATTTATTTGTCGTAGCAGATATCATAAACCCAGATTCTAAAGAAATGAGGGCTACAGACGAAAAAGGCGAATTTTCTCTTGTAGTTAAAGCTGATGATGTGCTTGTTTTTATTGCAGATAATTATGACTATTATAGAATGCAACTGACTCAAGAAGATATAAATAAAAATAATTTAATTATTTCATTAACCAAAAAAGCTATACCGCTAAAAGAAGTTGTCATAAAAGAAAATAAATCGATTACTCCTTTGACAAAAAATACACAGAAATATGTAGATGGACAATATTTTCCAGATAGATATTCTTCTCCAAAAAATAGGTTGGTATATGATGGATCCATAGAAAATGGTATGGATTTTGTAAGAATGGGGAAAGAGCTTATCAAACTTTTTAAAAAGAAAAAAGGCTACGATAAAAAGAAAGTCAAAGAAATTGATTTTAAAGAAT
This sequence comes from Flavobacterium sp., assembly GCF_031363805.1. Classification (GTDB taxonomy): domain Bacteria; phylum Bacteroidota; class Bacteroidia; order Flavobacteriales; family Flavobacteriaceae; genus Flavobacterium. The sequence continues at coordinate 36,532 of NZ_JANLVD010000052.1, forward strand.
TTTCTACTAGTACTTTCAGCGAAAGCTTTTTTACGCAAACTTTAGAATTGAAAGAAGAGGAAGTATATCTTTTTCTAGAATTTTGTACTGCCGATCCAAAATCGAAGCAAATTGTAGATGAGAAAAATATTATGGGTGTTATGGATTTTTATATTACCAAAAACCAAGAATATAAAAAAGCGTCTTTACAAAACTTGTCCATAAAATCTAAATAGTCAATTGTTGATTTATTGATTACATAGTACTTATTTTTCCCTTAGTTTTTCTCTGATTCCTAAAAAACTCATAACTCATAACAGGTAACTCATAACTTATAACTATTTTTGAATATATTTTAAAACCATGATGCTAATTCGTTATTTATCGCAAATAGGTCGATATTTTATAATGCTTAAAGAAATATTTAAAAAGCAAACCAAATGGTCTGTCATGCGGACTTTGATTTTTAAAGAAGTTGACGATTTAATTATTGATTCACTCGGAATCGTAGCTTTTATTTCCTTTTTTGTGGGTGGCGTTGTAGCCATTCAAACTGCGCTAAATTTAACCAATCCATTAATTCCAAAATATTTAATAGGTTTTGCCACAAGACAATCGGTTATTTTAGAATTTGCACCCACTTTTATTTCCATAATTATGGCAGGAAAAATGGGTTCATTTATCACCTCGAGTATAGGAACCATGCGTGTTACTGAGCAAATTGATGCTTTGGAAGTTATGGGAGTCAATTCATTAAACTACTTGGTTTTCCCAAAATTGATGGCTTTGCTATTGTACCCATTTTTGATTGGAATTGCCATGTTTTTAGGCGTTGCCGGAGGTTTTGTAGCCAGTGTTTACGGTGGTTTTGGAAGCAGTGATGATTTTGTAGTCGGGATTCAAACAGAATTTATCCCTTTTCATATTGCTTATGCGTTTATAAAAACTTTTATTTTTGCCTTAATTTTGGCAACCATACCTTCATTTCATGGCTATTACATGAAAGGTGGAGCTCTTGAAGTAGGAAAAGCAAGTACTGTTGCATTTGTTTGGACATCGGTAACTATAATTTTAGTAAATTATATATTAACACAATTACTTTTAACATAATGATTGAAGTAAAAAACGTAGAAAAATCGTTTGGTGATAGTAAAGTTCTGAAAGGAGTTTCCACTATTTTTGAAACAGGAAAAACCAATTTGATTATTGGTCAGAGTGGTTCAGGGAAGACAGTATTGCTAAAAAGTTTGCTAGGAATTCATACGCCCGAAGTAGGTTCGATTTCGTTTGATGGTAGAATTTATTCAGAATTAAATGCCGATGAAAAAAGAGAATTACGAACAGAAATTGGTATGGTTTTTCAAGGAAGTGCCCTTTTTGATTCGATGACTGTGGAGGAAAATGTAGGTTTCCCTTTGAAAATGTTTACCAAAAAAACACCCGCCGAAATTAAAGAGCGTGTCAATTTTGTAATAAAAAGAGTTAATCTCGTAGATGCAAATGCCAAAAAACCATCGGAACTTTCGGGTGGAATGCAAAAACGTGTAGCCATTGCCAGAGCCATTGTAAACAATCCAAAATATTTGTTTTGCGATGAGCCAAACTCTGGTTTAGATCCAAATACAGCTATTTTAATTGATAATTTGATTCAAGAAATTACCGCAGAATACAATATAACAACGGTTATCAATACCCATGATATGAACTCAGTGATGGAGATTGGCGATAAAATTGTTTTCTTGAAAAATGGTTTGAAAGCTTGGGAAGGCACCAAAGATGAGATTTTTAGAACCGACAATGAAGCGGTTACTGATTTTGTATATTCATCCGAATTATTCAAAAAAGTAAGAGAAGCGGTTTTGAGTGAAAAGTCGTAAAGTGTAAAAGTTATGAAGTGTAAAAGTTATGAAGTTTCAAAGCTTAAAAGCTTAAAAGCTTAAAAGCTTAAAAGCTTAAAAGCTTAAAAGCTTAAAAGCTTAAAAGCTTTAAATTAGTAGGTTAGTAGGTTAGTAAAGTTTAAAATTATCAGCAATTTTAGACTATCTTACCTTATTATATAACTTTGAAACTTTGAAACTTTGAAACTTTGAAACTTTGAAACTTTGAAACTTTGAAACTTTGAAACTTTGAAACTTTGAAACTTTGAAACTTTGAAACTTTGAAACTTTGAAACTTTATAACTTTGAAACTTTGAAACTTTATAACTTTGTCACTCTAAATCTTTGAAACTAAATTCTTAATATCCTGTTCTTTGCTTTTTGGATAAATTAATAAAATTCCATCTTTATCCACAATTATATAATCATTCAATCCATCAATAATAATGAGTTTATCAGCATCGGAACTTATTATATTGTTGGAGGCATTTTCCAAAATAACTTTAGCATTGACAACGGCATTATTATTTTCGTCTTTTTCCAATTTTTCATGAAGCGAACCCCAAGTTCCAAGGTCGTTCCAATCGAATGTAGCAGGAAGTACATAGACATTTTTGGATTTTTCCATGACGGCGTAATCAATAGAAATATTATCAGCCAAACCATAATTATTTTCTATAAATGCTGCTTCTTTGGATGTATTATAACTTTCAATTCCTTTTTGAAATAAGACATTCATGGCAGGTTGAAATTTTTCAAAAGCTTCGGTGATTGACTTGACACTCCAAATAAAAATACCACCATTCCAAAGAAAATTGCCAGAATCGATAAAGGATTTTGCCGTTTTGTAATCAGGTTTTTCTCTAAATTGAAATACTTTTTTGATGTTGTTATTGTCGGTTTTGTCATATTCAATATATCCGAAACCTGTATTTGGAAAAGTAGGTTTGATGCCCAGTGTTAAGAGTACACTTTCTTTTGCAGAAAAATCAAAACATTCAATCAAATTTCTAGAAAAAGCATCTTCATTTTCAATCCAATGATCGCTGGGCGCCACAACCATTACCGCATTAGGATTCATTTTCTGAATTTTTAAAGACGCATACAATATACATGGAGCTGTATTTCGCATGGCAGGTTCCAACAAAATTTGCTCTTGCTTTACTTGTGGCAATTGCTCTAAAACTAGATGATTGTAGTTCTGATTGGTTAAAATAAGAATATTTTCGACTGGAATAACTTTTGAAAGTCTGCTGAAAGTTTTTTGGATTAGCGTTTCGCCAGAACCCAACATATCATGAAATTGCTTCGGAAAATCTGCGGTACTTACTGGCCAAAATCTTGATCCAACGCCACCAGCCATTAATATTGCATAATAATTTTTGTTCATCTCTAGATATTCTAATTTTATTACTTTTAAGAATGCTACAAAAATACTAAATGATTTATTGAATACTGATAATTTTTTTTTACATAATTACAATATTAAAAAAAACGAGATATAAAATTTAACATAATTATGCAAGATTATTTAACGAAGTTTATTTTTTGAGTTTGATTTAACTATGAATTAAAATTATTTGAGGATCCATTAAAGTTAATAACAGAGAAGTAATATTCTCAGTATAAACATAACCTACAACCAGATATCTTGAACTAAAAAAATTAAAATGAAAACTCACACCACTTATATTAAAATGATGTGAGAATTATATACTCTTAGTTATTTAAATCTAAAACTATATTTTTACAAACTTAAAAGTCTGTCCTTTTATTTTTAACAGATAAACTCCAAAAGGAAGCATACTCAAATCAATACTTGAATTTACATTTGATAATTCAGTTTCCAGAATTCTTCTTCCGTTAAAATCATGAACAGACGCATTTGAAATAGTTGAAACTCCTGAAACATAAATTTTATCAGTAACTGGATTAGGATAAATTTTAAATTTCAAAGACTCATTATCAATATCTGCAACGCTTAAGGCTGTACTTACAGAAATTCGTACACCATCGGTATTATTATACTCAACAGCATTCCAAACCTTTCCTCCAGTAAGTATTGGTAAATTGACTGTTGCAAATGTGCCTGAAAGATTTCTTCCTTCGCGCAAAATTGTAAAAACTGCGCCTGTATTAGGTTCAAATCCATTTAATAATGAAACGTTTAATGTTCCGTTTAGAGTCGCGTCTCTATTTACAATCACTTGATCATAATTATCGCCAGCCACATTTCCAGCTAACTGTATATTTAAAGAACCACTTACGGTTTGAACGTAACTTGTAAAAAAGCTATCTAACTTATATAAACCTGTTGCATCATTTGTATTTCCTGGAGATAAAATACTTCCATTTGTAAAACTGCCAGAGTGTACTGTATTTATGCCGCTTAGCCTTCCGAAATTATTTATTGTTGCTCCAAAGTTATTATTTAGAGTTCCATTATTTTCTAATTCGCCAACACCACCTATAAATATCGAAGTATTATTATCTATAGTTCCTCCATTAATAACTTTTCCGCCACGTATCGAGAAATCAGACGAATTATTCTCAATACTACTATTATTAGAAACTACAACAATACCTGTATCTTGGTTAGTAAATATACTACTGCTAATCGCCATATTAAGTTTAGAAGAATCTTGTAAACTTATATTCTTATTATTATTCAAATTGCCAGAATTAATAATTGCAGCACCAAAACTTGTAACAGTTATTTGTCCACTATTATCGATTCTTCCAGTCGATTCATTACTGAAAGTTTTTGAATTTAACAAAACTCCGTTTACGTCATTAAAAAAAACACCTCTATTAATAACGTTTCCGTTAGCAATTTCAAACATACCGTTGTTGTAAATAGAATTATTCACAGTAGATTTATTTTCGAATGTACCACTTAATACTTTCAATATTCCATAATTACTTACAGCTCCAGTACCATCGTTTATAATAGAAGACGATAAACTATTTATACTTATTAATCCTCCAAATATTACAATCCTTCCAGTATTAGTTAGTTGTGTACTGTTTGTAATTACTAATTCAGATGTACCATTAGTTACTATCCTACCGCCAACAGCAACAGTTATTGTTGCTCGACTAAAATTGATGTTTTTATTATTTACTAATCCACCAAATATATTTATTTCTGAATTATCGCCATTTGCAGAACTAAAACTCGAAATTGCACCATTATTAGTAATAATAGTTGGTTGATCAACAGTTACTTTTCCATAAATTTCAACAATTTCGTTGGCATCAACTGTTGTGCCTGGATAATTGCCTAGACTCCAGTTTGCTGTATTTGTCCAATCACCAATGCCATTGAAAGTAAATGTAGTTTGCGAAAAAGTTTTAGATGCTGTTAAAACGAGCATTAATAATAATAATTTGTATTTCATTTTGTTTTATTTAGATTAATTATAATTTTGTTTTAAATTTATTCTTTTATAATTTTAAAGTTTCCAATGCCATTTTCTGTTGAAACTTTTAACACATATATGCCTTTTGAAAGTGAAGAAATGTCAATTACGTTTTTGTTTTCTGACATTTGTTTTTTTAATAAAAATCGACCATTAATATCATAAACTTCAATTTCTTTTAATCCATCAACTTCTACGTTTACCATATCTTGAGCAGGATTTGGATAAATTTTTGTGTTGCTTAAAAAAGCAAAATCATAATTAGATAAAGTACTTGAATTTATTCGTGCAATACGATTTCTTCCAGTGCCATTATAAGATGTAAAATCTCCACCAATTATTATGTTGTTATCAGATTGAACCGTTAATGTTTTAATCCCATCTGCGGAAGTACCAGGATTGAAAGTATTGTCCAAACTTCCATTTGCATTTAATCTAGCCAATTTTTTTATTGAAATTCCATTAAAAGATGTGAAACTACCACTGATAATAATTCTTCCATCGGTTTGTTTGGCAGCATATTGAATATTAGAAACGAATGGAGAGTTGCTTGGTCCATTTCCAGGATTAAAACTAGTGTCTAAAGTACCATTAGAATTTAATCGAGCAATGTTTTTTCTGTTAATTTGATTGAAATTATCAAAAGCCCCACTAGCAATAATTTTGCCATCAGCTTGCAAAAGAAGAGAATAAACTATATTGTTTAAACCTGTTCCAACGTTAAAAGTAGTATCTAAAATACCATCAGTGTTCAGACGTGCAATTCTATTTACCCCAATTCCGTTAAAAGAAGTAAATTCCCCACCTATTATTACTTTACCATCAGCTTGTATTACAATTGCTGTGATAGAGCTATTCGGACCAGTACCTACGTTAAAACTACTATCTAAGCTGCCATCAGTATTTAAGCGTGCAATTCTATTGGATGCAATACCGTTATAAAAAGTAAAAAAGCCTCCAATTAAAATTTTACCATCGGTTTGTAAACCCATTGAAAATATCCCATTATTAGTTGCTGTTCCTGTATTAAAAGTAGTATCTAAAGTTCCATCTGTATTCAATCTTGCAATTTTTTTTATCGGAATTCCGTTATAAGATGAAAAATCTCCTGCAATTATAAATTTACCATTAGAGAGTTCATCTATAAAACTTACAGAATTATCAGGACCTGTTCCTGTAACAAAAGTAGCATCTACACCACCATCAACATTTAATCTTGCAAATTTGTTAATCGGCTCTCCATTATACGATGTAAAATCCCCTCCAATTATAATCTTTCCACTTGATTCTAAAAATGTTTTTCTAATGGTAGATTCAGATCCTAAACCAGGATTAAAACTAGAATCTGAATCGCCATTTATCTCCAATCTATTAATCCCAAACTTATTTTTTCCGTTATAAGTAGTGAAACTGCCTACAATTATAATTTTCCCGTCTGATTGTACAGTTGTACTACTAACATTATTATTTGTTCCCAATCCTGGATCAAAAAAAAGATCTAAAGTACCATCTAAATTCAAACGAGCAATACCTTTTCTAGCAATACCATTGTACGAATTTAGAAGTCCTGTAATAATTATTTTTCCGTCTTGTTGTATGGATACAAATGAAATTGCGGTAGTAATTGTACCATTTGAAGGGCCAGAATTAATATTAAAGGCGGTATCTAAAGTTCCGTTTGTATTTAATTTTGCAATATAATTTCTTACGATTCCATTGTAAGAAGTAAAAGCTCCGCCAATAATTATTTTTCCGTCAGATTGTATATCTACACAATAAATACTGCTATTTGTTGCAGTTCCTTGAGTAAAAGTTGTATCTAATGTTCCATCAATATTCAACCTTGCAATATAATTTTTTGAAATGCCATTATATGAAGTAAAATTTCCTCCAATTATAATCTTACTATCCGATTGAATTTTTATTGCAAAAATAAAATTATTTGCACCCAGTCCTGGATCAAAAGTAGCGTCTAAACTACCGTCGGAATTTATACGTACTATTCTATTTCTTGCAATGCCGTTATATGATGTAAAACTTCCAACTAAAATAATCTTTCCATCTGGCAATAGCACTAATGAATTAACATTGTTATTTGCTCCTAATCCTGGATTAAAAGTTGTGTCTAAACTACCGTCTGAATTTAATCTTGTAATATAATTTCTGTTTATTCCGTTATAAGCGGTAAAAAAGCCCCCAACAATAATTTTCCCATCTGGTTGAATTACAATTGCATTCAAATTTGGGGTAGTTAAACCTTTACTAAAACCCGAACCTAAAGCAAAAGTAGTATCCAAAGTTCCATCGGTATTCAATCTAGCAATATAACCCTTTTGAGTTAAATTATATGCTGTAAACAGTCCCCCAATAATGATTTTGCCATCTGCTTGAATAGCTGTTGTGCTTATGATTGCATTTGCGCCAAATCCAGAATTAAATCCAAAATCATTTGCATTGAAAGAGGTGTCAATGCTGCCATCTTGCGCATTTACAAGAGAAGAAAAAATGGCAAGTAGTAATAATAATGTTTTTTTCATTTTGAATTATTTAAATTAATTTTATTTTTTGTCTTAGAATTTATTCTTTTATAATTTTAAAGTTTCCAATACCATTTTCAGTTGAAACTTTTAAAACATATATTCCATTTGAAAGTGAAGAAATATCGATTGCGTTTTTGTTATCTGATATTTGTTTTTTGATTAAAAAGCGACCATTAATATCATAAACTTCCACTTCATTTAATCCATCAACTTCTACATTCACAATATTTTGAGCAGGATTTGGATAAATTTTTGTGTTTAATGTTACAAAATTTTCATTCCCTAAAGCTGCACAGGTTGAATTGAAACTGTCGCCAGATATTACCCAGCTTTTTTGAGTAATTAATGTGTTTCTAGCAGCTTGAGCTGTAGTTGAACTGTAAACTCTGCCAGAGGCTCCAAAAGTAATATTATTTGGTGTGTTTACATTATTGCGAAAACCTATTAAAGTGCTATCATAATTTACACAATCAATGCCACTATTTGTTAACATATTTGCCATATTTGGTATGGCAATTAAGTTCCAGTTTCCTAGACTTTGATTAAATGCAGAAGCGCCAGCAAACATAAACGACATGTTGGTTACTTTTATAGTATTCCAAGTACTTATATTTTGATTAAATGCAGAAGCACTGAAAAAAGTTCCATTCATATTGGTCACATTTCCTGTGTTCCAAGAACCAATATTTTGATTAAATGCAGAGGCACTTTCAAACATAGACTTAATAGTGGTTACATTGGCAGTATTCCAAGAACCAATATTTTGATTAAAAGCTGTTGCTCCTAAAAACATAGAATCCATGTTTATCACCTTTATGGTATTCCAAGTTCCTATGTTTTGGTTAAAAACAGCTGCATTATTAAATGTTTTATTCATATTTGTAACATTACCGGTATTCCAACCGCCAATATTTTGGTTGAATGCGGATGCACCACTAAACATTAATTGCATGGCAGTGACTTTAATCGTATTCCAAGAACTTATATTCTGATTAAATGCAGTTGCGCTAGCAAACATACCTGCCAAGCTAGTTACATTTGCAGTATTCCATAAATTTAAATTTTGATTGAAAGCAATTGCCAATGTAAACATGCTAGTCATATTGGTAACTTTAATTGTATTCCAACCACCTATGTTTTGGTTAAATATCTTAGCGTTATAAAACATATTAGACATATTGACCACATTACCAGTATTCCAAGAGCCTATGCTTTGATTAAATCCAATAGCATTGTAAAACATTGCATTCATATCTATAACTAGAATTGTATTCCAATTTCCAATATTTTGATTAAAAACTGTTGCATTATAAAACATAAATGCCATATTGGTAACGTTGGCAGTAATCCAAGCACCTATATTCTGGTTGAAGGCAAGAGCATTAAAAAACATTGAATCCATCCTTGTTACGCTACTCGTATTCCAAGCGCCTATATTTTGATTAAATAAAGTTGCTCCCTGAAACATACTTGACATATCTGTTACAGTACTTGTATTCCAATTATTTAAATTAGAATTGTAAATTAAGGATGTACAACCATTAAACATACCGCTCAAATTAACGATACTACTCAAATTAGGCACATCCGTTGCTGTGATATCCAAATTCTTGCAGTTTAAAAATGCGCCTGTTAAATTGGACCAGACATTTGTTCCCCATTGTGTTACTCTTATAATTTTTTCATTGTCACCAAAACTTGCTGGGCTAAATGATAGACCAGCATTTGTTGCTGTAACTTTAACTAGATAAGTTGCATTCGTTGCAACAGGATTACTAGGCACCCCAAAATCTACAACAACATTGGTGTTTTGATTTAATATATTACCACTGTGTGCTGGATAACCTACCTCTTCCCAAACAACACTGTAGTTTGCTCCAAAAACTGGCAGACTAATTTGTGTACTTGTTGTTCCAGTTGCTGGTTTCGAAGGATTTGAAGGTTTCCAAATAGAAATAAATTCATTTTGTGCAAAAGTAAAAAGTGTGCACAATAACATAATAAAGGTAATTTTTGTTTTCATAAGATTATTTGTGAATATTAAATTAAATTTTTTGATTGCAAATAACTATTGTAATATTTTTAACGAATCGGATCATGTGTTTGTTTAAGACGCTTAAGAGATTTGAATTTGTCTTTTGTATTGAATCGTTGTTTCAGTGCAATCTTAGGATCGAGATTGTCAAAATGTTTTTAGGGATTTCTTAAATAGGTAATTATTTTGACCAAATTTTCGCTAGATGAAGTATATGCATATTGTAGAAAACCAATAAATAGTATTATAAATAGTAAATTTTTCTTCATACAGAATTATTAAAATAAAAGTGCAAATATACTATTTTTCTTAACATATTGTGTGTAAGTTTAAAAAAAATTATTCACATTTGAAATTGAATTTTAGACCTTGATAATATGGAAATTTTTAATCTTAATTGGAATTGATCTTACAAAAAGGTTCATAATACGATTTATAGTACTTTTACCACCATGCATACTAACGCGCCAGTTATAAAATCAGGGATGATTATGTTTATGCCATAAAAATAATCGAGATGTAAAATTTTACATCTCGATTTAAAATAGATTTAACTAATTCTTAATTTGCTGGATCAGCTGGTGTATTAGTATTGTTAATTCTTTCAGAAATTGGATAAGGATACCAGTTGCGATTTCTTTCTGCTCCAGTAACTCCGGCTGCAGGACGGCTGAATCTTCTACTATCTTCCAATTTAAGTCCTGACATATACAATTCAATACAACGATTTCTGTATATTTCAGTCAATATATCTGCTTGTGTGATTGATCCTGAATATGGTGGCAGATTGGCCATGATTGTTTTTTTCTTTTCAGGAATAATACCAAGATTGTTATCAATGATTCTGGTTCAAAATCCAGAAAACGCATCGGAAGAAATCAATCTTCAAAATTATTTGTATAAATTTTGGATAGTTCCAAATTTTGAAAATCCAATGAATGCATCTTTGGCTGGCGCAGTCATATATGTAACCATTTGGTCTTTTATTCTGTGGATTTTTTATAGAAATAAACTTATTTTCAAAGTTTAACTTGGCAATAATTCGACTTCGGCATTTGGATTGAATAAATAGGTTCTACCAGAACTAATTTCCAAACATTCAAAGCGTTTTGATCTTATCGCAATTTTTTTGAAAATTTTCCCATTATGAATGCGAAACACACTTCCGTATGGAATTTCGAATACATAATTTTTATCATTTTCAGGATCGAATTGTTTTAAAGCCAATGATAATGTGGCATCGGTATCGCTACTCGCTTTTGGATTTCTGAAATGTCTGGCTAATAATGGCAACAATTGATTGGGGAATATTTCAGGTCTAATAAAAGGCACCATCAATCGTTGGAAAGTTATTTTCCATTCATCGCCATGTGGTTTTATATTTCTGCCATATTTTTCGAAAGCCACCAAATGTGAAATTTCATGAATTAATGTAATTAGAAATCGGTATTTATTCAGACTGGTATTCACCGTGATTTCATGTTTTCCAGAAACTCCTTTTCTATAATCGCCATGACGAGTGACTCTTTCATTCACGATTTTAAGATGCACTTGATGGAGTTTGATAAGCTCGAAACAAATGTCTACTGAATGTTCTGGTATGTATTTTTCTAAAACAGTTCTCATTATCAGCTATTAATTTCTTTTTTTTCTTCTAATAATGATTTTGCAGTTAGAGCCGAAACTACCTTTTTGCCAGTTTTGGCTTCGAGTTCTTTTAGTGCTACTCTGGCGACATTGCCGCCTTGCGCCGCCACTGATTTGTTGTCCTGAAAAGTTTTTGGATTTACTGCTTGAGAAATATCTTTTGTAGATGCCTCGGCAAGCATGTTTAGAATAAGCTCAGTGTTGGTCATGTTATCTCGAAGGTTTTCTTTTTTTAGTCCTTTCAATATTTTATATTCTTTAGTAGTCTTTCCTGACCAGGCTTTAGAAATAATATCTGTAAGAGTAGCGAATTGTTGTCCTTCTTTCATTCCTTTACTTTTCCATTCGTTTGTCAATTCTTTTCGAATCTCGATACTTTTCAACCGTTGATTGATCCAACTTTCTGAATAACCCAATTGTAAATATTGTGCTAAAGCTCTGTCGATTGTGATTTCTGGGTCTTGTAATTCATCCAATCGTTCTGATGCTATTTGTGCCAACCAAAGTTTAAATGGCTCTGCTTTTGGAGAAGGAATTGATTGAATAAGTCGGAAAAGTTGTTCGGTATCAGCTACATCGGTTTTATAAAATTTACCATCAGAAGATTGCATTTTCAGTTGTCCGATATTTTCGGACAACTGACTTCCTTCTTTTGCTAACTTGGCTTTTAAATCACTCCAATATTTTCTTGATCTGTCTGTTTCTGTCAAAACTTCTATTACATCAATAATAGATATAAACCATTTTTCCTGTTCTGTGTCCCAAACAGTTCTTACTTTTTTGTTTTCAAATAATTGAATGGCATTTTCTTGTTTCATATGGCGTAAAATTTAATTTAAAATTATGGAGTAGAAGAACTTACTTGCAAAACTTTGCCGTTGTAATATTTATTTCCTGTCAATGCAAAATCAAAAATATAATCTGCCATTTCCTTTGGCGATAATGGTGCTTCATAGCCAGGGAAAGCTTCTTGCAACATTTCGGTATTTACAGATCCAAGTGCCAAAACATTGAAAGCAATGCCTTGTTCTTTATACTCTTCAGCTAACAATTCTGATAAAGTAATAACTGCACCTTTACTTGAACTATAAGCAGAAAGTCCTGCAAATTTGACGCTTCCTTGAATCCCACCCATAGAACTTATAGTAACTATATGACTGCCTTTTTGTAAATAAGGCAAACATATGCGAGTTAAATTTGCTACTCCAAAAACGTTGACTTTGTATATATTTTCAAATTCTTTCGAAGTAATTTCTCCAAAAGGTTTCAATAGTAATGAACCCGCGTTATGAATAATAATATCTACTTTTTTCCATATGGATGAAAGAAATTGTGAAACAACTTCTAAGTCATTATCTAAAGCTAAATCTACTGAAACACAGGTGATATTTTGATTCTCAATTAAAGCTTGTGGTGTTTTTCTAGAAATAGCGAGTACTTGATGTCCAGCTTGGGCAAATTGCAAAGCCAATTCATAACCAATACCGCGAGAAGTTCCTGTAATTATAATATTTTTCATAAATAGATGCTAGTTAATTTTTAGAAGAGAATGTTGTCTTCATTATTGTTTGTGGTTTTGAACTATGAAATTTCATTAATTCATTTTAATTTCTCTAGTAGCAGAATTTGCCATTTGTTCTACGACAGGCAATATATTTTGGATAAACGAAGTCATGTGTTGGATATTCATCAATACAAATTCATCTTTCACATCGTGGTAATAATTGAAGTTTTCAAAGTCGAAAGTACATACTGTTTGCGATGGTACTTTAAATTCATTATAAAAAGAATAATTATCTGACCTTGAAAACAATTGATATTGCAATTCTTGTGGTAAATATCCAATAAATTTTCTACCTGCATAGTCATTCATTTTGGTTGCCATATTCGATTTTGAGAAACCAGTAAGATAAGCAGTATAATCTTTGGTCATAGGCACACCAATCATTTCAAAATTGAGCATCGTGTATAAATTAAAGCCATTCGTCTTTAATTTTTTTGCCAAATGTTTGGAACCCAATAATCCTTTTTCTTCCGCAGAGAAAAATACAACTAGTATGCTTCGTTTATTGGATTTGGATTCACTAAAATACTTTGCAATTTCTGCAACAGCAGTAACGCCAGAAGCATCATCATTGGCGCCATTATTTATTTTGTCGTCTCCATCAGATGTTAATCCTAAATGGTCATAATGACCACCCAAAACCAGAAACTCTTTTTTTAATATAGGATCGTTGCCTTCAATATAACCTACAATATTAAAAGTTGGTTTATCAAAATTTGATAATTTATCTCTGTAAGTTTCAAAATAGGGCTTTACATTATTATTTTTAAGAAATTCTTCTAAAAAAACTGCCGCTTTTTCAATACCTGGCTCACCAGCTTCTCTGCCTTCAAATGCATCAGATGAGAGTGTTTTTAAGGTTTCGGCGACGTTTTTTTCCTCAACCTTATAATTAAAAGCATTACCAATTTTTTGAATAAAATTTTCAAGAGGCGCAGTGTTGTTTAGAAATTTCTTAGTAGTACCACATCCAAAAAGAAGAATCGAAAAAAGAAGGACTATATTTTTCATATTTAAATTTATTATGCTAAAATAAAAATTCTATTGTTAAGAAATGATGTTTTTGAAATGATTTGTTTATTCCTGAAAAATTATAAAATCTTCTCCATTTTAATGTTGGCTCTTTCGTAAACACCAGATTCTAATTCTATTTCCAAAAAGCCGTATTTGCGATACAAATGTATGGCCGACTCCAATTTTGTATTAGAATACAATATGCATTTCTCAACATTTTTTTCTTTTAAAGTGTTCAAACAGTGCTCTAATAAAAGTGTACCAATTTTGTAACCTTGAACATGACCTGCCACGGCCATTTTTCCCAATTCGAAAACTTGATTATTTTTCTTAATTAGCGAAGCCGTTCCCACTATTTCATTATTGAGTTTGGCATAAAATATCATTCCACCTTTGTCAATGATTTCTTCTTTTGGGTTTGAAAGCGATATTTCATCTCTTTTTTCAACTCGGAAATATTTATTGAGCCATTCATAATTAAGAATTTTAATATGATCTTTTAAATCATTTGTAAAATCGATGATTTCGACTTTGTCTTTATTTATATTTTCCAAAATAAAAGTTTTATTGTTGTTGAGGTTTCAAAACTTAATCAAATATAAATCACTTAACCCAGTAATCATACATTTATTTAAATTGTATGTATACAAAATGATTCTACAATAAATATTTTTCTTAATCTTTAAAATTGAGTAATTTTATAAAAAAAACTAAAAATGTTAAAAAATATTTTTTTAGAAATTGCAAACAATTCCGATATTTCTGGAATACTTGAACTACAAGAGTTGTATTTAGTTTCAAATTTAAACGATGAAGAAAAACAAGCTGGATTTGTAACCACACCATTTACAATCGATTTATTGAAAGAGGTTATTGCTGATGAAGGAATTTTTATTGCGAAATCAAACAACAAGATAATTGGTTACGCCTTTGCAGCGAGTTGGGCATTTTTTTCTCAATGGCCAATTTTCGAATATATGATTTCGATGTTTCCAAGATATAAATTTCGAGATTTTGAAATGAATACCATTTCTAGTTTTCAATATGGTCCAGTTTGCATTCACAAAGATTTTCGCGGTCAAGGATTAATCAAAGACTTATTCGAATTTATGCGAATTCACACCGTGAAAAAATATCCAATAGCGGTGACATTTATCAATAAAATTAATATTCCATCTACAAAAGCACATGTAGAAAAACTAAAATGGGAAATAATTGATGAATTTTCTTTTAATAACAATGATTACATTGTTTTGGCTTATGATATGAAAATTGCCACTGAATAATTACCAAAAAAAATCTCATTCTGAAATTTCAAAATGAGATTTTTTATATAAATTATTGATTTTTCTATGCCAGCATAGTCACTGGATTTTCAATAAACTGTTTCAATGTTTGCAAAAATTGTGCTCCCGTTGCGCCATCCACAGTTCTATGATCGCAAGCCAAAGTTACTTTCATCGTGTTTCCAACAACTATTTGACCGTCCTTCACTATTGGTTTTTCGACAATAGCACCGACAGATAATATAGCAGAATTGGGTTGGTTAATTATAGATGTAAATTCAGTTATACCAAACATACCAAGATTTGACACTGTAAATGTGCTTCCATCCATTTCGGCAGGAGTTAATTTTTTATTTTTAGCTTTTCCAGCCAAATCACGAACACTGGCTCCAATTTGAGTCAAACTCATTTGGTCTGTAAAATTTAAAACGGGAACTACCAATCCGTCTTCTACAGCAACGGCAACTCCGATATTTACATGATGGTTAATCAACATGGCATCTTCTCTCCATTGTGAGTTTACTTGTGGATGCTTTTTTAAAGCCATAGCACAAGCTTTTACAATCATATCGTTAAAAGATACTTTGGTATCTGGAATGGTATTGATTGTTGCACGAGATTTCATCGCTTCATCCATCATGATTTCGATGGTTAAGTAAAAATGAGGTGCTGTAAATATAGATTCTGCCAAACGTTTCGCAATGGTTTTACGCATTTGCGAATTTTTAATTTCTTCTGTAAATTTTTCTCCGGCAGGAACAAATTGGGTTACAGGTTTTGGGTCTTGGGTGTTGGGCTGTGTGTCGACTGCGCTCGGCATGACAGTTGCGCTCGGTACGACAATAGCTTCCGCTTTATAATTTTCAACATCGCCTTTTACAATTCGACCATTTTCACCAGACCCTTTCACTTGAGATAAATTGATTCCTTTGTCTTCGGCTATTTTTTTAGCCAAAGGTGAAGCAAAAATTCTTTCTGAAGAATTGGAACTTGGAAGTTCGGAGTTTGAAGTTTCTGTGCTGGTTTCAGCAGCTTTTTCAGCCACTGGCGCAGCAACATTTCCACCTTTTTTATAGTTTTCTGCAATTCCAGTAATGTCTGTTCCGTCTGGACCAATAATAGCCAAAACACTATCTACAGGCGCAGTTTCTCCTTCATTAATACCAATAAACAATAAAGTTCCAGCATTGAACGATTCGAATTCCATAGTGGCTTTGTCGGTTTCAATTTCTGCAAGAATATCGCCTTCTGCTACTTTATCTCCAACTTTTTTTAACCAACTGGCAACCGTTCCATCTGTCATCGTATCAGAAAGTCTAGGCATGGTAACTACCACTACACCTTTAGGTAAAGTGGTTTCGGGTTTTGGGTTTTGGGTTGTGGGTTTTGAAACTGGATTATCAGATTTTGATTCTTCAACTTTGGTTTCTTCTGACTTTTTTTCTTCAGTTGCTGGAGCTGGACTTGTTTTTCCCTTTAATAATTCAGAAATATCTTCTCCTTCATTTCCAATAATTGCCAAAAGTGAGTCGACTGGTGCAGATTGACCTTCTTGAATGCCAATATGCAATAAAGTTCCAGCATTGAATGATTCAAATTCCATCGTGGCTTTGTCGGTTTCAATTTCGGCAAGAATATCGCCCTCAGAAATTTTATCGCCCACTTTTTTTAGCCAAGTTGCTACTGTACCTTCAGTCATTGTATCGCTCAAGCGAGGCATTGTGATTACTGTTGCCATAATTTATAATCTATGAGGAATGAATGGATAATTTTCTTGTTCGTAAACCACATCATACAATTGTTGTATTTCTGGAAAAGCAGATTCTTCAGCAAATTTTACACATTCTTCTACCAAATCTTTCACTTTTTCATCGATGGCTTCAATTTCTGCTTCGGTAGCATATTTTTTGTCCATAATTACATCTAAAACTTGTGTAATTGGATCAATTTTTTTGTATTCTTCCACTTCATCTTTCGTTCTATACAACTGGGCGTCAGACATAGAATGTCCGCGGTAGCGATACGTTTTCATTTCTAAAAATGTTGGTCCATCGCCACGACGCGCTCTGTCAATAGCTTCGTGCATGGCTTCAGCCACTTTTACAGGATTCATTCCGTCAACTGGCCCGCAAGGCATTTCATAACCCAAACCTAACTTCCAAATATCGGTATGATTGGCAGTTCTTTCGACAGAAGTTCCCATGGCATAACCATTGTTTTCAACAATAAAAACGACTGGCAATTTCCAAAGCATCGCCATATTAAAAGCTTCGTGAAGTGAACCTTGACGCGCTGCGCCATCGCCAAAATAAGTTAAAGTCACACCATCGCGACCAAAATATTTATCGGCAAAAGCCATTCCAGCACCTACAGGAATTTGAGCACCTACGATTCCGTGACCACCAAAAAAACCTTTTTCTTTAGAAAAAATATGCATCGAGCCACCCATTCCTTTGGAAGTTCCTGTAACTTTACCCAACAATTCAGCCATTACTTTTCTAGGGTCAACTCCCATTCCAATAGGCTGAACGTGATTTCTATATGCCGTTATCATTTTGTCTTTTCCGAGCTCCATTGCGTGCAAAGCACCTGCAAGAACTGCTTCTTGACCATTGTACAAGTGAAGAAATCCTCTTACTTTTTGTTGAATATATAAGGCTGCCAGCTTGTCTTCAAACTTTCTCCAAAGTAGCATGTCTTCGTACCACTTTAAGTAAACTTCTTTTGTAACTTCTTTCATTTTTTTTATTTCTAAAATGTTTTGTGCTTTACTAATTTATCTTGAATTTATCAAGACGCAAAATATTGACCTCACACAAATTTGCGAACACAAAAATAACACATTCAAATTAAGAAGAGAAATTTATGTAGTATATTTTAGCTTTTTTATAAGAAGTTTTTGTCGAATGTGAAAGGCAATAGGTTTTTAAGTGAATTTGATTTGTAAATTTCGCCCATTTCACCCATAAAATACATTTCTATTGGAAGTTCTTGTTTGAATTCATATTCTGCAATGGATTGTCTGCAAGAACCACAAGGTGGAATTGGCGTTGTATTTGAAGTTAAATCTGAAGTGGCAGAAATCGCTATTTTCAAAATTTTAGCCTCGGGATAATTGGCGCCTGCATAAAAAATAGCCACTCGTTCTGCACACAAACCTGAAGGATAGGCAGCATTTTCTTGATTTGAACCTAAAACTACTTTACCATTATCCAAAAGCAAGGCTGCACCCACTCTAAATTTTGAATACGGTGCGTACGCTTTTTTTCTTATTTCAACTGCTTGATTCATTAAGTTTTGAATGTCTGTTGGCAATTCTTCAAATGTTTCGTAAACAAAAAGTTGGGTTTGAGTAATTATTTCTTTCATTATTTTTAAGGGAAAAAAAATCCAAATCTCATGGTATTGAAATTTGGATTTTTAATTTATAAATTTATTTTTTAATATTGATCATAATCATCACCAAAATTGAAAGTCAGAGAAAAACGCAAAGTATTTTCTAAAGGACTTGGTATTTTTGATGCTGAAAATAAGTAAGAAACATCTACCGTAATTGTTGTGTACTTGAAACCAGCACCTAGTGTAAAATATTTTCTTGCGCCTTTTTGTACACTTTCGTTAAAATAACCCATTCTTAATGCAAATGAATCTTGGTACCAGTATTCAGCTCCAAGAGAATAGGTAAATTCCTTTAATTCTTCGCTAAAACCATCGGGCGCATCTCCAAAAGATTTGAATATTCCAGAAGTCCAACCTATAGATTTATAATCTTCGTTGGCCTGAGAAACCCCATTTTCGCCTGCGTCAGAAGTATCTCCATCGCCATTTAAATCTCTAGGAGTTGGAATTTGCGGTGTTGGAACCAACAGTTTAGTAAATTCTAAATTGACACCCAATTTATTATAATCGTCAAAAATAAAATCGAAGCCACCACCCAATCTCATATTAGCAGGAAGAAAATTGGCATTGTTTTCAACACCAGAATTTCCGTCGTAAGAAATTTTCGGCCCTAAATTTTGCAAATTAAAACCACCTCTGTATCGACCATTAAAACTATTAAAAGCAATTTCTGGCGATTGATAAAATCCTGCAATATCAACAGCGAAGCTATTTGCAGCAGAAGCATTGTTGCTTGCATTGGCTATTCTTAAGTTTGAACGAATGTAACGTCCAGCTACTGCCATGGAGAATTTTTCACTTAATTGTAATGAATATGATAAATCTACGGCAAGCTCATTTGGCTTTACAATTGACAGATTATTGCCTTCATTGTCTGTTAATTGAATTTCACCTAATCCGAAATATCTCAAACTCGTACCAATAGCGCTACGATCATTGATTCTGTTAAAATAATTTAATTGACCTAAAGAAATGTCATTGACCAAGTTTGTCAAATAAGGCGTATAACTGATGGCTAAACCCTGTTTTTTTAAAGAAAAGGCGTATTTAGCTGGATTGTATTGTTGCGAAAAAGCATCTGGCGAAGTAGCCACGCCATTGTCTGCCATACCTGCAGAACGGGCATCGGCAGCAATTAATAAAAATGGAACCCCTGTTGTAATAGGCCTTTCAGATTGGGCAGATACATGAACAACAAATAATGATGCGGATAGTATTAAAATTATTTTTTTCATTTAGCTTGTTTAAAATTATTCGACAAATATATATTCTTTTCTTAAAGTATTACCAATTTCTCAAACTTTTCAGTTTTATTATCCGTTAACGTTGATTTTACCGTCAATTTGTACACATAAACGCCTTTTCCTATTCTGTCTCCAAAATCGTCACGACCATCCCAAGTGATACTTCTTGATAAAAATCCGTTAGTGTTTATAGTTTCATTTTTTGTCCATACCACTTTTCCTGTTATGGTGAAAACTTGTATTTGAACTTCCAATGGCTCAAATGGCCTGTTGTGACTGAACCAAAATTCCGTATGGTTAACAAAAGGATTTGGATAATTCAGTACATTGCTCAATGTTAACGTTTCATTTCCTACGACTATAAACTGTAACTCGGAAGTGACCAAATTATTGTATACGTCCCAAGCTTTAAAAGTTAAAGTGTGCAATCCGACTGATAAATCTTTGAATTGGTATTTTAATTTTCCATTTTTATAATTGTCCAATTCGGTTTCGTAAAAGTCATTTAATACAATAGGTTTGGTTTCATCGCCATCCAAAAAAGCAATGATATCATGACCTATTCCGCTGGCAGAATTTATCCCGTTTTCATCCTCAAGAAATGCTAAAAATAGTGGAGATTGGTTGGTAATTCCGCCAAAAACGAATGTTTCGTCGTTCATATAGAGTCTGATTTTTGGAGCCACATTATCAGCCACAGCATTCTCATTTAACCCACCAATTTTTATATTAAAATCGCTACCTGTTTGGTCATTTAAAACCCCAGTTTGTTTGGCATAAAAACTCACTTTTCCAGTGCCAACAGGAAGTTTAATATCCTTAGGTACTATAAATCCAAATTCAAACTGACCATTTTTTATAGAGGCATTGCCTCGAAAAATAGTTTCTCCAAGTGTTTTGAATTGTAAAATAAAAGGAACGCCTAAATATATAAAATTATCATTGGCTAGAGTTGCTCTTTGGATTTCTTTATCATATATATTTACTGCCAAAGAACCATTGTAATTGGAAAGTAAATTATCCATTTCATCTACCACTTCTCCAGTAAGTTTGGCATAACTTAAAGCTTTTATAGGATCTACGATGGCATTAATTTGCACATCATTTATTTTGGTTAGCCTCACTTTAGGTTTTGGGATAGCCAGTTTCATGGCTGGATCACCCAAAAAAGATACTACTCCACTTGGTTGCAAAATCTTAGTTTGTCTAACTGCTTCAGCAATAGAAACATAATTGGAAGTGGTGGGGAATAATTTTTTTCCTAATTCAAGATTGAACTGTGAACCTGTTGACTGGCCAATTTGACGGGTAGTTGTTACCATAGCCACAGCACCACCAAATTCATTTCCGTAAACAAATTCTCCAGCAGAATCTCTATATGGATTGTCAAAACGGGTAAATTCGCAAGTAACGGTTACAAATACCGGATATTTGTATGGATTACTCAGTTTCAAAGCATCGGATTTTAAAAAAATACTTTCTTGAGCCAAACCTTCTTCACCGCCATGTCCAAAATAATTAACCATTAATGACCCTTGCGAAAATGAATTTACAAAATCTTCTCTTGCTTTTGGATATTTTTGTCCACCTGAAGTTGTTTCCTGAACATAGGCATCAATATGAATTTTCTTTACATTGATAATGGGTTGTTGGGCTGAAATAATATCTGCCAATTTATCCAAATCTACTTGAATTTGAAAATCACCACCTTTTCCTGTGGCAGTTGATGGATCGTCTGAAATCATAGTAATGCTATTTCTCCATTTACCATAAGATTTTTCATCATGGTAATCAAAAATTTTGGTTACCATTTTTTCAGCTTGACTTAAATTGGTCGCTAGTATTCTACCCACTGCAATATCTGGACTTCCTGAAAAACTATCTGCATTTCCTTCATTTGGATCCATAAACACAAAATAATCATCGCTTAAAGTTGTCCCTAATGACAAACTACTTAAACTTTGAAAAATAGGCACTACATTCGAATTTTTAGGAATTCTATTTTTAAAATCGAAAGAACCTTCTCCAAAAAGACATATATATTTTATTTTTTTATCTGGTACAGAGGCATTGTCATAGACATACTTGATAAAATTCCTAATGGCACCTATATCTTGTTTTCCAGAAGAAAACTCAGGATATATGCTTTCGAGTGTGACTACTTTTACATTCAATAAAGATTTTGTTCGGTGGAAATTGGCCAATCTTTCCGCTTGACTGTATAAAAATGAAGGTGTAACAATTATATAATCAATATCTTGAAAAGCACCTTGATTATTTTTAAAAATAGTTCCTTTCAAATCTTGATTGTTTACATTTGAATCTGAATCTTTTAGTGGTGTGTAAAAATCTGAATTGTCTACAGCAACAAATTTCGCAACTTGCCCCATGGTTTGTTTGAAAATGATGGATGAAAGTCCAGAATTTATTTTACTACTTACATTATATATATCTGTAATATCCCAAATTTTAGAAATTGCTGCAGCATTGCTTATTTGATATTCGCATATTCCAATATTTGTAGCTACAGCATCAACTGTAAATGGGAATTGTTTTCCATAGCCACTTAAATTGCTAGTTCCTTTCAAAGTGATATAATCTAAATATCCTAAAGCACTTGGAACACCGCCGTTATTATAATTTAATGAAATTGAAATGTCTGCGGTTGAAGATGTAAACGTAGATGAAAATGGGCTTTCATAACCAATAATATTATCACCAGTTGGGCCAATACCTACGTTTCCTACGCTCTGATTATTCGCTTTTATTGAAAATGAAGTAGGCACTACAGCAATCCCAGCCACCTTTATATTCAATAATATTGGATTGGCAACTACCAAATTGGGAAAATTAAATTGGAAAGTTTGATCGTTTTGCACATTAAATTGCTGGCCATACCATTTTCTACCCAACCGCGCAATATTTACCCTATCGGTTTCGGTGTATCTGTAAATGTCAAATGTGTTGTAAGTGACAGTTGGCGCTTGGACAGATTCTATAAAAGGTGCAATTCTTTTGCCACTGGCAGCAGATGAAGTGACATAATAATAGGAACGGTCGCTATATAAATTTCCATGGGTATCATTTTCGGCATTGTAATTGTCCAAACCTTCGGCATAAAACAAAATATAATCACCATCATTAAACACGCCATCTTGTTCGCCCACAAATTCTATGGCATTCTCTGCTAAATCAATTGGGTAAGGTACTGAGTTTATTAAGGGAATCATTCGCCCGCCGTTTCCGAAAATCTTAATGGTTTGCGGATTTACGTTTACATCAAAACCCATTTCAGACAAAAAAGATTTAGAAATTTTGTAAACTCCTGATTTTTCGACATAAAATCTTTTCCAAACGCCTGTTTTTAAAACCGAACTAATGATGGCATTTGGGGCTCTATTTTGATTTATTTTATTTGAATAATCATAGGAAAATGAGTAATTAAAACTTTTTAATCTTTTATAAATACCATTTTCATTTATTATAGGAGATAACATTAAATGGCCATAATTTTCATTTCTTGCCATAGAATTTTCAATTAAAGCATTTAAACTCGAAGGAATTGATTTTAAATCCAAATCACTAAATTTCTGTATAGCAATTTCTTCATACACCACATTTGAAATTTTCAAACTTTTTTGATCTATAAAACCAGCAACGGGGATTTTTTTTGAATATTTAATTGTTCTTTTTGTATCATCGTAACTAAAAATGTCATTTTTAAAAAAAGGAATATTTAAAGATAAATTTTCATTTATAGAATAACCACTGTCAATCCAATCAATATTAATTTGATTGTTTTCTTGAGCGGAAACAAATTGAAATAAGAACAAAATAACTAGGGAGATAATTTTTTTCATATTTTTAAATAACGCAAATTTTGTTGCATTTATTTTATCGGTAAAATTAAATCTTTTAAACAATATAAAAAAAGTTATTTCGTTATGAAACAAAGCTTAAAAACAAAATTTTAAGTTTTTTTTAATATTTACAAAAAAAGTGTTGCAGTTTAAAGGTTTCTTATTATATTGCACCACAAAATATTTACCTACTAAAAGTATGAAAGTAAACAAAATTATGATGGTAAGAGCGCTATTCTCATTGATTGTGATGATAGGATTTGCTAGTTGTAGTAAAAAATCGAGCTCAAAAAATGTTTCATCTGCAACTGGATGGAAGATAAATGACCCAAATGGTGGCTTCCAGCACAATTCCAATTTTACAAAGCAAGAAACTGCTCCAGGTCTTATTTTGGTTGAAGGCGGAACATTTACGATGGGTAAAGTTCAGGATGATGTAATGCATGATTGGAATAATACTCCAAATCAGCAACATGTTCAGACTTTTTACATGGATGAAACCGAAGTTACCAATAAAATGTATTCTGAATATCTAGATTGGACGAAAAGAGTTTTTCCTCCAACTGAAGAATCATATAAAAACATATACGAAGGTGCTTTGCCGGATACATTGGTTTGGAGAAATCGTTTAGGTTATAATGAAACGATGACTAATAACTATTTGCGTCATCCTGCTTATTCAGATTATCCAGTAGTTGGTGTAAACTGGATTCAGGCAACAGAATTTTCTGCTTGGAGAACAGATCGTGTAAACGAAGGCGTTCTTGAAAGAGAAGGTTACCTTAAAAAAGGTGCAAAAATTGTAGATGTAGATGCAAATAATACTTTTAGTACAGAATCTTATTTAGACTCTCCTTCAACAACATTCAGTGGAAATGAAGAAGTAGTTCTAAGAAAAGAAGGGCGCAAAAGCGGTTCTAAAACCAAAAAAAGTGCTAAGGTAAGCACAGACTCTACAGCAACAGCAAGTTCAGATACGAGCGGAAGCTCACTACCAGTATATGCTCAAAGAAGTTCAGGTTTAATATTGCCAGAATATAGACTTCCAACCGAAGTTGAATGGGAATATGCCGCTGCAGCGGATGTTGGAAATAGAGAGTATAATATATATAAAGGACAGAAAAAATATCCTTGGAAAGGTTCTTATACACGTTCAGGAAAAAGAGGGACAAGAGGAGACCAATTGGCCAATTTCAAACAAGGAAAAGGTGACTACGGAGGAATAGCTGGATGGTCAGATGATGGTGCAGATATTACTGGTCAAGTGAAATCATACCAACCTAATGATTTTGGTTTATATGATATGGCTGGAAACGTTGCAGAATGGGTACAAGATGTATACAGACCAATAGTTGATGATGAAGCTAATGATTTCAATTATTTCCGTGGAAATGTTTACAGTAAAAATAAAATTGGCGAAGATGGTAAAATTGTATTTGTAACCTCTGAAACTATTAAATATGATACTTTAAGCAATGGTAAAATTATAGCTAGAAACAGACCAGGAGAAATAGTTCGTGTTCCTGTTGATGAAAAGGAAACTTACTTAAGACAGAATTTTTCTCAAAGCAATCAAATTAACTATAGAGATGGTGACAAACAATCTACAAGATTTTTTGATTTTGGAGGAGCAGATGATGATCCAAAAAAAGCTAAAAAAATGTATGATTCACCACAACATAATATCTCTAAAGATTCTACAGGTAAAACTATAAAATCATTTGATAAATCTACTAAAAGAACTACACTTATTGGCGACGATGTTCGTGTTTACAAAGGTGGCTCATGGAGAGATAGAGCATATTGGTTGGATCCAGCTCAAAGAAGATACTGCCAACAAGATATTGCTACTGACTACATAGGATTTAGATGTGCTATGTCTAGAGTAGGTGCAAAAGCGGACTTGAAAAAAAGACCAAGAAATTAATAAAATTTATTTCAAATATTAAAAGCTCCCAATTTGGGGGCTTTTATTTTTTTTATTAATTTTAGACTATTAAAATAATTAGATTTTTCAACTTTAACCAATATCAAAATTTAAAAAATTAACGCATCATTTTCGAATATATAATAACAACCTAAGAATGAGAATAGAAGAAATTTATCAATGCTTTTTGCAATGCATATCTGTATCGACAGACACTAGAAACATTCAACCTAATTCATTATTTGTTGCACTAAAAGGCGAAAATTTTGATGCAAATACTTATGCAAATGAAGCTATAATTAAAGGCGCATTATTTGTGATTATTGATGATAAAAAATACTTCACAAATAAAGTCAAAATGATTTTAGTCGAAAACAGTCTAAAAACATTACAAGAATTGGCAACGTTTCATCGTCAATCATTAGGATTACAAGTAATCGCACTGACAGGGAGCAATGGAAAAACGACAACAAAGGAATTAATTCATGTCGTGCTATCGAAGAAATACAATACAAAAGCTACAATTGGAAATCTTAATAACCATATTGGAGTACCACTGACGCTTTTAACATTCAATGAAAATACGGATATTGGTATAGTTGAAATGGGAGCAAATCACCAAAAAGAAATTGAAATGCTTTGTAGTATTGCCAAACCTGATTTTGCTTACATTTCAAATTTTGGTAAAGCGCATCTTGAAGGCTTTGGTGGGATTGAAGGAGTAATAAAAGGCAAAAGCGAAATGTATGACTACATTCGAGAAAATAATAAACAAGTTTTTGTAAATCTAGACGATCCAATTCAAGCTGAGAAAACAAACACATTAAAATCAATAACTTTTGGGATCAATAAAATAGAAGCTAATTTAAACATAACTTCAATTAAAGCCGATCCTTTTGTTAGAATAAAATTTGATGATACTCAAATTACATCAAATCTAATAGGGTTGTATAATGCCAACAATATTAATGCAGCCATATGTATAGGAAATTTTTTTAAGGTATCAAACAATAATATAAAAGAAGGCATAGAAAGCTATGTGCCCGAAAATAATCGCTCACAAATGGTATCAAAAAAAACTAATAAAATAATACTTGATGCCTACAATGCTAACCCAAGCAGTATGTCACTGGCAATAGAAAATTTTATCCAGCTTAAAGAAGATGGAAAGTTAATTATAATGGGTGATATGTTTGAACTTGGATCAGAAACCAAATATGAACACCAAGAAATTATTAAATTATTAGAAAAAAATATAAGCTTTCAAAGTTACTTCGTTGGTAAATATTTTTATGAAAATAGAACAAACAATGAATATTTTAAATTTTTTGAAACTTTTGAAGATTTAAAAAAATATATTAAATATAATTTGCCTTCGAATAAGTTAATCTTAATAAAAGGTTCTAGAGGAATGGCATTGGAAAGAATAGTTGAATTTCTAGAATAATTTGTTTAACAAATTCTAGGCTTTAAACTACAGATTAGCAAATTTAATTTTTATTCAATGACCTTATTTCATGATTGGCAAGAAGAGATAAAACCTTTATTAAAAAAGTATAAAGGAAAAAAGCATCCTTTAGATTATAAGAATTTGTATCAAGTAGTTATAATGGTGATCTTATCAGCTCAAGATTCCGATGCAAATATTAATAAAATAGCGCCTTTATTATTTGAAAATTTTCCAAATATGGAAAGTTTAGCTGTTTCAAATGTTGAATCTCTGATGCAATATATTACCAAAGTTAGAAATTATGTTACAAAAGCCAATTGGATTATAGAAATTGCACGAACTCTTAAAACGGATGATAATATTCCAAAAAGCATGGAACAATTGTTGGTTTTAAAAGGCATAGGTCGAAAATCTGCCAATGTAATAATTAGGGAAGCAGGAATTAATGCTCAGGGAATATTGGTAGATTTACACGTAATTAGAGTGGCACCAAGAATTGGATTAGCCTCAGAGTCTAATGATGGTAACAAAATAGAAAAACAATTAATGCAAATTTTCACCCAAGACATTTGGGGAGAAATTGGTATGGCTATTTCTTTTTTAGGAAGAGAAATTTGCAGACCTACAAACCCAAAATGTGGTGATTGCCCAGTTAGCGCAGTTTGCTTTTATTATAATAGTAAAGCTAAATAAAATCAAAGTTTATTACCATAATTTTTGGATTGATGTGTCATAAAACACTATTTTAAATACTGTTTATTGTGAATTATAGAATATTGAAATGATATTATATAAAATAATTATTTAATTACATATTTAAATTTACAATATCGTTAAAACAATAATTATGGCTACTAATAAAAATTCTGACCCAAATAATAAAAGTCTTCAAAATTTGGATGAAAACGGACTAATCAAACTCAAACACAAAGGCGAAAATTTAAAGGAAGAAAATCATACGCTCGAAACCATTCAAAATGATGATTTGAAAGCCAATTTAAATTTGGCTCAAAATGAAGGTGATGGTTTAGATAAAATGAATGATACCAATTTATTCCAAAAAAGGAAAAAAGACATGAAAGGTGAAAGAGATAATAATGATCCCGATTTTGAACATAGTGTAGATGAGAAAGATAAAAAATAAATAATTTTATACTTTATAAACTATAGCATTTATATTCATTCCTGCTCCAACTGATGCAAAAATAATAATATCTCCTTTTTCAATTTTTTGATTTTCAATTTGATTTTTTACCAATAAATCATAAAGTGTCGGAATGGTGGCTACACTAGAATTGCCTAATTTATGAATATTCATTGGCATAATACCATCGGGCATATTTTGATCATGTAACTTATAAAAGCGCTGCACAATGGCTTCGTCCATTTTTTCATTTGCCTGATGCATCAATACTTTTTTAACACCAGAGATTGGAATTCCACTTTCTTCCAAACATGCTTTCATAGCTTTAGGAACTTCGTTTAAAGCAAATTCATATATCTTGCGACCAAACATTTTAATGTATCGAACATCGGCGTCAAGTTCTTTGTTGAAAGAATTACCAAAAAATAAATAATCAGCTTCATTGTAAGCAAAAGTTGCCGATGCGTGAGTCAAAATTCCACTATCCTCATTTGTAGCTTCAATAATAGTTGCGCCAGCACCGTCAGAATAAATCATACTGTCTCTATCGTGCGGATCTATAACTCTTGATAAAGTTTCTGCGCCAATGACCAAACATTTTTTAGCAATCCCAGATTTAATAAATGAATTTGCTTGTATGACACCTTCAATCCAGCCTGGACAACCAAAGAGTATGTCGTAAGCCACACATTTTGGATTTTTAATTTTTAATTTTTGCTTTACTCTAGCCGCCAAACTCGGTACCGCATCCGATTGAATAGCACCAAATTTCACATCGCCAAAATTGTGCGCTAAAATAATATAATCTAAAGTTTCAGGATCAATTTTGGCATCTTCAATAGCCTTTTGAGCAGCAAAAAAAGCAATATCCGAGGTCATTAAATTTTTTTCTACATAACGACGCTCTTCAATACCGGTTATTTGCTTAAATTTTTGAGCAACAACATCATTTGGAGAAGCAAATGGAGAACCATCTTCATTTAAGAATTGATTATCGGCGAAATCTAAATTGGTAACTATTTGATTTGGAATATAACTTCCTGAACCTGTTATTTTAACATTCATTTGGGATAATTTGCATTACAAAAGTATCAATAAAATCTTCTTTTTTACTTAAAATATTCATTATTTAAGTATTATTACGAAATATTCAATTAACATTATCTTAATTTATTGATAATATAAAAATTATTCATTTTGCTTGACAATTTTAATTTGAAGTATGGTAGCAATACTTAATGCCTGTGTCTTTATATTCTCTGAATTCTTTCCAAAAAAGTACTCATCAACGGTTGCATAAAAATGGTTTAACCAAATTTTAAACAGCTCGGGAGTCAAATGTTTTTTTTTGTCAATATCCAAGTGAATTTGTGTCAAATTATTGGTGTATCCACCTGTTCCTAAAATAGCTTGAGACCAAAAAGTAACTAAAATAGGCAAATGTTCCTCAATTTTTATTTTCACAACATCAGTAAAGATATAGCTTATAGATTGATCTGAAAGCAATTTTTTGTAAAATTCATCTACTAGAAAATAGAGATCTTTTTGGGTTTGAATGTCGCTCATTTTTTAGTCATAATGTCTTATAAGCCAAAAGTCGAAAGTCAAATTGGTTTTTAGAACTTTATGACATTCGACTTTAAGACTTTTGACTAATTCAAGATTCCATATAAGCCTCAATTGGCGCACAGCTACAAACCAAATTTCTATCGCCATAAGCTTCGTCAACACGACGAACAGTAGGCCAGAATTTGTTTTCAGCAATATAATTGAGTGGGAAAGCTGCTTGTTCACGAGTATATGGATAAATCCAAGCATCAGCAGTGACCATAGCCAAAGTATGTGGGGAATTTTTAAGTATATTATTTGAATCCTCAATAGTAGCTGTTTCAATTTCTTTTCGAATGGAAATCATAGCATCGCAAAAACGATCCAATTC
>NZ_JANLVD010000142.1:0-23051 GCF_031363805.1 Flavobacterium sp.
TGTTTTTCTCTAACTTTCTTATAATACAACTTACAAGATTCTTCATCTGGAAAGTGTTCAGCAAATTTTAAAATTGTCATTTTTTATCAAATATAACGATTTATTTAAAATTGTGGTAAATAAACCGAGATACAATTAATATTATTTTAAATTAGATAAAATTAAAAATCAATTAACTTTGTAGTTCTACTAAAACAATATATTTAATGAAAGACTTAAACGCCTACAGAAAATCTTACGAGAAAAGTGAATTATTGGAAGATTCAATTTCTAGCAATCCAATGGAATTATTTCACCATTGGTTTCAAGAAGCCGAAAATTCAAATACTATAGAAGAAATCAATGCTATGACGGTTGCTACTATTGGTTTGGATGGTTTTCCAAAATCGAGAGTGGTTCTGTTGAAGCAATATAGCGAAGCAGGATTTGTTTTTTATACCAACTACAATTCAGAAAAAGGAAAAGCTATTAAGAATAATCCAAATATTTGCCTCTCTTTTTTTTGGCATTCATTGGAACGTCAAATCATTATTAAAGGAATTGCTGCAAAAGTGAAACCCGAAATTTCAGATGCTTATTTTGCCTCAAGACCAAAAGGCAGTCAGCTTGGTGCGGTAGTTTCCAATCAAAGTGAAATTATAGCGTCAAGAGCTATTTTGGAACAAAAATTAACCAATTTGGAAATTGAATTTAAGGATAAAGAACTTCCTCGTCCTCAAAATTGGGGAGGTTTTATAGTAAAACCTTTGGAAATTGAATTTTGGCAAGGTAGACCAAATCGTCTTCATGATAGAATTAGGTTTGAAATAAATAATGATTTTAATTGGAAAATGGAAAGATTATCGCCTTAATTGTAATCTTTTTTTTATAATTGCAATTATTTTGCACATTTCATCGAATTTATTTTGTAGTTAATCGAAATATGTTGTACTATTGTTATGTAATAAGAACATAATATTAGTTTTTATTCATTCATAAAATTTCAATCTTAATATTCTAAAGTTATAGAATTTAAGTCAAAATAGTTTTTTAGTTGTTTATTTAATTGTTAAAAAATGTCCTAGTTCCCCAACCAGGGCATTTTTTTTGTTTAATAAATTAATACCAACGTTTTTTATTCTTTTTCGATTGATCAGATTTTCTAGATTTATCTCTTCCAGCACTTCTATTAGAATTATTTTCTGCCTTCGGAGCTTCTGAACCACTTTTCCAAGGAAATGGATGCTCAGTTATTGTAGTCACTTTTGCTTTGGTCAGCTTAATGATATCTTTCCAGTAACCTTCTTCATCTTTTCCACAAAAAGAAATAGCTACTCCGCCACGACCCGCACGACCTGTTCTTCCTATTCGGTGTACATATGTTTCTGGAATATTTGGCAAATCGAAATTGATAACATAAGGCAAAAGTTCAATGTCAATTCCTCGTGCTGCAATATCTGTAGCTACCAAAATATCGCAAGCTTTGTTTTTAAAATTATCCAATGCTCTTTGGCGGGCATTTTGAGATTTATCGCCATGAATGGCTTCAGCATTTAAACCTTGCTTTTTTAATGCTTTTGCCACATTATCTGCGCCATGTTTGGTTCTTGAAAAAACCAAAATATTGCTTAGTTTTTCTTCTTTAATAATATGATATAATAATTGACGCTTGTCTGCTTTATCCACAAAATAAATACGTTGGTCAACTGTGTCAATTGTTGACGATACTGGAGAAACCTGAACTGTTGCTGGATCCGTTAAAAACATTTCTGCCAATTCACGAATGGCAATTGGCATTGTTGCCGAAAAAAGTAATGTTTGTCTGTTGTTTGGTGTTAACTTCACGATTTTTTTTACATCGTTTATAAAACCCATATCTAGCATTTGGTCTGCTTCGTCAAGTACCAAATGGTGTAAATGATCCAAATTTATAAAACCTTGTTTGTGTAAATCTAGTAGTCTTCCAGGTGTTGCTACCAAAATATCGATGCCTTTTTTCAGAGTATCAACTTGTGGATTTTGCGAAACACCGCCAAATATGGTAAGTTGTGTTAAGTTGGTAAATTTTCCATAAGTTTCAAAGCTTTCGCCAATTTGAACGGCAAGCTCACGTGTAGGTGTAACTATTAGAGTACGAATAACTTTTTCTTTTTTGGTAGAACCTACAATTCTATGAAGTTGGTGGATGATTGGAATGGCAAAAGCGGCTGTTTTTCCTGTTCCAGTTTGTGCGCAACCTATTAAATCTTGACCTGATAATATAATGGGAATGGCTTGTTCCTGAATAGGAGTAGGGCTTGTGTATCCTTCTTCAAAAACAGCCCTTTGTATACTTTTTGATAACGATAAATCTTCGAATAACATATCTTGTAATTTTTGGCAAAGATAGTTATTTGATTATTCGTTTATTTGGTTATTTGGTTATTTGTTTGTTCGTTAATAAAACTAGTCATCAAATTTGAGAATTTCCTTTTATAAAGTCGGTAATTAAATAGCCGATAAGTTTTCCAATCAAGTGGTTGTTTTTTTCTTCACCAAGGGATGGAGCACCTTCGCAAATATGCAAATAACTTGCATTTTGGTTTTTACCAAAAAAATATATAAATTGTCTGAGTTCTTCAACTGAAAACCCACTCATTGTCATTGCACTTGAAGCGATGTTTGGAATAGCATCCAAATCAATTTCTATTCCATAAGAATCATTTTTGATAAACTCCAAAGATTGATACATTTCTTGGGCGAAATTTTTTTGATTTCGTATTTTAATTTCATCATAGGTATTGTATCTTATTCTATCTTCAAGATTTTTGATTGTATCTAAAACACTTTTTGAAGTATAACTTTCGTGTAAACCGAAAATAAAATATTTTTTCAAAAAACCTTCTTCATAAGTATAGGAAAATCCGTTGCCACTATGTCTGCCTTCCAAAATTCTAAAATCTGAATGCGCATCAAAATTTATAACGTTGATTGCCTTGCCTTTTGCTAGTGCTGTACCTTTGATATTTCCATAGGCATTGTTATGTCCTCCACCAATTATTATGGGAATTTTCCCCAATTTTACAATTGAAAAAATAATATGGGATACTTCTTTATCAATTTGTTCCACTATTTTAAAAAGTTGTTTTCTCTCTTCAGGATTGTTTTGATCCATTTTTTTGGCTTCTTCCATTTCTTGAAAAACATCCACTTGTCCTAGAATAATTATAGCACTTCCTTTGCAAAATCTATTATGCTGAATATTTGCAATACTTTCAATTGCACTTTCCCAAGCCGTATTGGCACCAGCTCTACCAAGATTTGCTCTTATGCCAACATCTTCTGGTATACCTAATAATACATATTTTGATTCTGAATTTGTAATAAATTCCGTTACGTCATCATCAATAGGAATTATAGTCATTTTCTCACCAAATTTAACTTCTCCGTTTCTGAAATTTGTTATTCGGGCAAGGTCAGACTGTTTAAAACGTATTAGATTATTCATTTTTTTTATTGATTATCAACCAAAAGTACTATTTTTGTTCAAATTTATGATATTGAAAGTTAAAAAATCCCCCAAACAAAAATAAATTTAACCTAAAATACAAAGATGGCAGAACAATACAGAAGCAACATTGGTTTTAAAATAGTCATAGCTTTCTTAGTAGTTTTATTGCTTGGAAGCTTAGCCTACACTTATAATGTTATTAAAGATTCTAATGAAATTGAAAAAGTTTTAATTAGTGAGAAAGATGCCGTACTTAAAGAC
Source organism: Flavobacterium sp. (assembly GCF_031363805.1). Lineage (GTDB taxonomy): Bacteria > Bacteroidota > Bacteroidia > Flavobacteriales > Flavobacteriaceae > Flavobacterium. Next base: position 3,731 of record NZ_JANLVD010000142.1, read on the forward strand.
TTGGCAATCTCTAAAGATTCTCTCGACGGCGCAATTGCTTCAAATTCTATACTATCAATAGAATTAATAAACGAACGAGACAGAGTTGAAAAATTAATCAAAGATTTTCAAAATTCCGATATTGATGCTATTTCAGCTATGAAATACAAAAATGACGCTATCAACTTAAAAAATAAAGTCAGTAGTTTATTGAAGGAAGTGAAAGAACTTAAAGATCAAAACAGAATTTTAACACAAGAAAGAGATAATGCTGTAGTTATTCTTGATGAAGCCAAAAAGAGTTTTGATAATCTTCAAGATAAAAACTATAAAATGGCCGAAACTTTGGAAAAAGCTTCGAAACTAACGGTTTTAAATTTATTGGTAGAAAGCTTTGCAAAGAAAAATTCGGGAAAACTTGTTGCTACAGACAAAGCACGTAAAACAGATATTCTTAAAATAAGTTACACTATTGCAGAAAATTTAGTTTCAAAACCAATAACTAAAAATTATTTTGTCCAAGTTGTCGATAATAATAACAATGTATTGGGCGATATGAAAATTGAAAACTTTGGAGATAAATCATTAACATATAGTTTCGTCTCTGCTATTAATTTTGAAAATCAAACGTTACAAATGACAAAAGAATTGAAAGTGGAAAACTTAACTTCTGGAACATATCTAGTTAATATATATGACAAAGGAGAATTATTGGTAAAAACAAGTATTAGTTTAAGGTAATACTTTAAAAAATAACAAATTTTATTTAAATGCTTTTCAGAAAAATGAAAAGCATTTTTGTTTTTATACCATATTTTAGGTTTTTTAAGTAACTAATTTTAGTGATGTGATTTTATAAATGTAATGAAATCAAGGGTTTCCCAGAAAATAATATCATTTATATTTTTTTTTTGAGTATTCAGTGTATACTTTTGAATTGTTAAACCATCCCAAATGTTAAAAAATAATCTTATGAATATAAATAATAAAAAACCTGCATTTAAAATTACCGCTTTAGTGTTAGCTATTTTATTAACGGTAACTGTAGCTTATTCGGTATTATCATATATAAATTTTTCTAAAAACGAAGAATTACTTAACAAAGAAAAACAGTTAATGATAAGCAATTTGACAAAATCCAAAGATTCATTGGATGTTGTTATTAACGAAAACTCTTCTATAAAAAGTGAGTTGATGGTTGAACAACAAAAAATATCAAATCTAATTGATGAAGTCAATCAGTCAAAAATTTCATTGGTGGAGCTTGAGAAGTTTAAAAAAGAGGTTAAGTCTCTTAAAATTCAAATTGGAATATTAAAAAAAGACAAACTTGAATTGGTACAAAAATATGAATCATTAAAAATGAAACAAGATAGTACTGCTTATGTTTTGCAAACTGCGGTAGAAAAAAATGAAAAATTAATGGAAGTGGCATCGGACATGAACAAAATAATTAAAAAAAGTTCAAAAGTATCATTGGTTAGTCTTAAAACTCAAACATTAAAGCAAGGTCGCTCGGGATCAATAATTACAGATAAAGCAAGTAAGGTTAATATTTTAAAAATAAGTTTTACTGTTTTAGGCAATAAACTTACCTCGGCATGCGAAAAAGATTATTATGTTCAAATAATTGATGGTAATAATAATGTTATTGGCGACAAATTATCCAAAAAATTCGGATCTATGGTTTTGGATTACAGCTATGCATCAAAATTTAAATATGAAAACGAAAATTTAGAAGTTAGTTCAGATCTTGAATTGGAAAATTTGCCTAAAGGCAACTATATTGTTAGTGTATTTGATAAAGACAAATTGGCTCTCAAAACAAGTTTTGTACTAAGATAAAAAATGGTTTTTTTTGGTTGGTTTAAAAAAGTCTTTCAAAATCTGAAAGACTTTTTTTTGGTTTTACTTATACTATTTGAACATGTCATCCATCCCTGGAATCATTGGTAGGTCGAGTTTGGTCACTTCATCCAATTGAGTTTGATTTTCTTTCATAGCTTTTTCAATAGCTTTGTTTATTACAGTTACGATATAATCTTCCAATTGTTCTTTATCTTCCAATAATGCATCGTCAATTGTCACATTTTTTATAGCATTATTTGCTGAAATGGAAACTTTAAATAATCCATCAATGCTTTGTTCATCAATAAAAACAGTATTCAATCGTTTTTTTGTGTCTTCTATTTTTTGTTGGGTTTCTTTCATTTTACCCATCATTGCCATTAAATCCATAATTTATTTTATTTAAGATGTAAAATTAGTAAATTGCAAACTATAAATCATTCTTTATTTTAAATGAAAAACTTTCTTCAAATCAGTGTTCTTTGTGCTATTTTTGCACTTTCAAATAATAAAATTCAAGCTCAAAAAATGTCAAAGAAATTAATAGCACCAATAGCAACCATAAAACCGCATACATTAGAAAAACATAAGGACATTAGAACCGATAATTATTATTGGTTGAATGATCGAGAAAATCCCGAAGTAATTGATTATTTGAATAAAGAAAACGACTATTACAATCAAATGACTGCGGATACAAAAGATTTTCAGAAGTCACTTTTTGAAGAAATGAAATCTAGAGTAAAGGAAGATGACCAATCTGTTCCTTATTTATACAATGGTTATTTCTATATTACCCGTTTTGAAAAAGGACAAGATTATCCCATTTATTCACGAAAAAAAGAAAGTTTAGAAGCCAGAGAAGAAATTATGTTCAACTGCAACGAAATGGCAAAAGGACATTCCTATTTTCAATTGACTGGTTTGAGTGTCAGTCCAGACAATAAATATGCAACCTTTGCAGTGGACTTGGTGAGTAGAAGAATCTATACCATCCAAATTAAAAATCTAGAAACTGGAGAAATTCTTTCGGATAAAATTGAAAATGCCGATGGTGGTTCTACTTGGGCAAACGATAATAAAACTATTTTTTACACTCATCAAGATGCCAAAACATTGCGTTCTGATAAAATATTCAAACACAAATTAGGTTCAGATACTTCTAAAGATGTAATGGTTTTTCATGAAAAAGACGATACTTTCAATACATCTGTTTACAAAGAAAAATCAAAAAAATATTTGGTTATTGGGTCAGGAAGTACTTTAACATCTGAATATCAAATATTAAATGCAGACACACCCGATGAAGATTTTAAAATTTTTCAACCTCGGGTTCGTGGCTTAGAATATAGTATTTCGCATTTTGGGGACAGTTTTTATGTAATGACCAATAAAGACAAAGCGACCAACTTTAAATTGATGAAAACACCTGAAAATGATACTTCAAAAGAAAATTGGAAAGATATAATTGCGCATCGTGAAAATGTTTTATTGGAAGATATTGAAATTTTTAAAGATTTTCTGGTTGTTGAAGAACGTGAAAATGGATTAACAAAACTTCGAATCATGCCATGGTCTGGAAAAGACGAATATTATTTGCCTTTTGACAGCGAAACTTATTCAGCTTTTACTTCTACAAATGTCGATTTTGATACAGATGTGCTACGTTATGGCTATCAATCATTGACAACGCCTTCTTCGGTTATCGATTTTAATATGAAAACCAAAACCAAAGAAGTCAAGAAAGAACAACAAGTTTTGGGTGGAAAATTTGACAAGAATAATTACGAAGAAAAAAGAGTTTGGGCAACAGCTAAAGACGGAACAAAAGTTCCCATTTCTCTTATATATAAAGTAGGAGTGAAGCTTAACGGCAAAAATCCATTGTTGCAGTATGCTTATGGTTCATATGGTTATTCTATGGATTGTACATTTTCGTCCTCAAGATTAAGTTTGCTTGACAGGGGTTTTATTTTCGCAATCGCGCACATTCGCGGAGGCGAAGATTTGGGTCGCCCTTGGTATGAAAACGGAAAATTACTAAAAAAGAAAAATACATTTACAGATTTTGTTGATTGTTCTAAGTTTTTAATTGCTGAAAAGTATACATCTGCCAATCATTTGTACGCAGAAGGTGGTTCTGCTGGTGGATTATTAATGGGTGCAGTTGTTAATATGGCTCCAGAATTATACAATGGTGTCATTGCACAAGTGCCTTTTGTAGACGTAATCACGACAATGCTCGACGATTCTATTCCATTAACCACTGGAGAATATGACGAATGGGGAAATCCAAACGAAAAAGAATCTTATGATTACATGAAATCATATTCGCCTTATGATAATGTTTTAGCACAAAAATATCCAAATATGCTTGTAACTACGGGACTTCACGATTCGCAAGTGCAATATTGGGAACCAGCAAAATGGGTTGCAAAGTTGCGCACTTTAAAAACCAATAATAATTTATTATTTCTACATACAAATATGGATGCCGGCCACGGTGGCGCGTCTGGAAGATTCGAAGCACTAAAAGAAGTAGCCAAAGAATTCAGTTTTTTGTTAGATTTAGAAGGAATTAAAAAATAATTAGAAAATTTTCTATAAATTTGCAGTGTCATACGTACTTAAAATTTGAAAAAATTTATTGCCACGATTTACAACTATATGAAACAACAAATAAAAGCATACAATAATGTCTTGGAATTAATAGGTAACACACCACTTATTAAAATAAATAAAATTACCGAAAGTTTAAAAGGTAATTTTTATGCTAAAGTGGAATCTTTTAATCCTGGACATTCTACCAAAGACAGAATTGCATTATATATTATTGAAGAAGCAGAAAAACAAGGTATTTTGAAACCTGGCGATACTATTATTGAAACTACCTCTGGAAATACTGGTTTTAGTTTGGCAATGGTAAGTATTATAAAAGGCTACGATTGTATTCTTGCTGTTAGTTCAAAATCTTCTGCAGACAAGATCGACATGTTGCGTACCATGGGCGCAAAAGTATATGTTTGTCCAGCGCACGTATCTGCGGATGATCAACGCTCTTATTATAATGTAGCCAAACGTTTGCACGAAGAAACCAAAGGTTCAGTATACATCAATCAATATTTTAATGAGTTAAATGTTGAAGCACATTACAAATCAACAGGACCAGAAATTTGGGAACAAACTTCAGGGAAAATCACACATTTAGTGGCTTGTACAGGTACAGGAGGAACACTTTCTGGAACTGCAAAATTTTTAAAAGAGCAAAATCCAAATATTAGAATTTTAGGTGTTGATGCTTATGGTTCAGTAATTAAAAAGTATCACGAAACCAAAGAATTTGATAATGATGAAATTTATCCTTACAGAATTGAAGGTTTGGGAAAAAATTTAATTCCTGGCGCTACCGATTTTGATATTATAGACAAATTTGTCAAAGTCACTGATGAGGAAAGTGCTCACATGACCAGAAGCATTGCAAAAACTGAAGGACTTTTTGTTGGATATACTTCTGGAGCCGTTATGCAAGCCATAAAACAATATGCAGAAGAGGGAGAATTTGATGAAAATAGTAATGTTATTGCTATTTTTCCAGATCACGGTTCACGATATATGAGTAAGGTATTTAGTGATGAGTGGATGAATGAACAAGGTTTTTTTGACAGTGTAAACGCCGAAGAAGCTCAAAAAATAGAATTTATAAAGTAGATAGAATGTATTCAAAAAAAAACTCCAATAAATTGGAGTTTTTTTTGATTAAAAGTCAGCAAATTGCAAATTGCTTAAATTTTTATAGATGCCATTTTCTATTTCAATTAGTTCTTTGTGGGTTCCTTGTTCTGTGATTATGCCTTTGTCTAGAACCAAAATCTGATCTGCATTTCGAATGGTTGATAATCTATGGGCAATGATGATGCTAGTTCTTCCTTCCATTAAAGTTTCAAGTGCTTCCTGAACCAATTTTTCACTTTCGCTGTCCAGCGATGAGGTTGCTTCGTCAAGAATCAAAATACTTGGATTTTTTAGCAATGCACGTGCAATCGCAATTCGTTGTCGTTGACCGCCAGATAATTTTATACCACGTTCGCCAACCAAAGTTTCAAATTTTTCTGGGAAATCTCCAATAAAATTGAATGCATTTGCTTGTTTTGCAGCCAGTATAATTTCATCATTGGTAGCATTTGGTTTTCCGTAGGCTATATTTTCTTTGATACTTCCACCAAATAAAATCACATCTTGTGGAACAATACTCATGTTGCCACGAAGATTTTCTAAATCGTAATCATAGATATTCTTATTATCAATTAAAATCGAACCACTTTCTATATCATAAAACCGAAGCATAAGTGATGAAATAGTTGATTTTCCTGCGCCACTCGAACCTACAATGGCAATTTTTTGTCCGAATGTAGCTTTAAAATTTACATTTTTCAGCACTTGTATTTCTTTTCTTGAAGGATAAGTGAAAGCCACATTTTTAAAGATGACTTCTCCTTTTATTTTATCAATAACATTATCATTGATATTTATATTTTCTGGTTCTTCGCCTAGTAATTCAAACACTCTTTCGGTGGCACCGACTGCTTTTTGAATTTGGGTATATAATTCGGCAATTCCGCCAGATGATGCGCCAACGTAGGTTGAATACAGTACAAAGGATATTAAATCGCCCACGGTCATTTCTCCATTGATACTTAACGTTACGCCGTACCAAACTACCGCTACAATGGTTCCGAACAAACAAAAGATAATAAATGATGCAAAATAACCACGATAATTTCCACCTTTAATGGCTATTTTAACTACTTCACTAATTTTATTTTTATATCGGGCAATTTCATACCATTCATTTGCAAATGCTTTTACTACTGTGATGGCTTGCAGAGATTCTACCACAATACTTTGACTATCGGCGACCTGATCTTGCAGATTTTTTGAATATTTTCTGATGAACCGTCCAAAGAAAACGGCTGCAACTGCTACAAGTGGTACAACGGAAACCATCATTAATGTCAATTTCATATTGATACTGGCAAGTAAAATAAAACTACCAATAATTAAGATAAACTGACGTAAAAATTCTGCAATTGTGGTGGCTAATGTGTCTGATATTTGATTGATATCGGTACTTATGCGACTATTTAACTCGCCTGCACTTTTTTGTGTAAAAAATTGCATGGGCAATTTTATCAAATTGGTGTAAAGTGCCAGACGCAAGTTGGCCAATGTATTTTCGGTATAATTTACAAACAGTGAAATTCTGAAAAAAGAAAAGAAAGATTGTAAAAATAAAATTCCAACCAATCCTAAAGCGATGTTATTGGCTTGTGATAGGTTTTTTTCTTTGACACAATCGACCAACATACCCATTAATTTTGGAAACGCAAGTGCGGTTCCGCCTGTGAGTAACAGAAAAACCAATCCGACATAAAATTTCCATTTATGGTGTTCGGCATATTTAAAAATAAGTATTGCTTTATTTAAAGAACTTGCGCTAAGTTTTGCTTTTGGTAAATCGTTTTCTTTGAGCCTTGCCATTTGGGAATGTTTATGGAAATATTTTGAAACAAAAGTACGGTAAAATTTGAATAGTTTAATGTTGGTATTTATCTAGATTTTAAATATTAATGTATGTGGGCACGGATTGAAAATCCTCGCTATCGGGTTATGTTAGGTTTATTCTTACCGTTGTCTAGTTTTGTTGAGCCAAAGGTTACTTCGATTGAGCCAAAGGTTAGTTCGATTTGGACTATGCTTGTTTCGATTGCGCCAAAGGTTACTTCGATTGAGACAAGCGCTATTCTTGTCGAGCCAAAGCCTTGTTCGATTGAGCCAAGGCTTAGTTCGATTTGGACAAAGGTTGTTTTGGTTATCTTTTTTTGAATTTTATTTTTGAGATTGCTTTGTATTGTGCTGAATTTGCATCTAAGATTGTAAACAAGTAATCTTTTGCTTTGTTTGCTATATCTACGAGGTTATCATCTGATGAATATAGACTATTGTTTCTTGCACTTCTTGCATTGTTTAGTGGTACGTATGTGTCTGCAACTGCTTGGGTTTTTAAAAGCATTTGTGCTTTTTTATCCTGATAGGTTGCTGTTTTGTATTCAGTTTCGTTTGGGTTATAATTTGGTGTATTTTGCAACAATGAGATTAATAAATCCATATTATTGGTGCGTTGGTCAAAACTCATTTGTGATGTTGAGTAATTTACTTGTGCTTCTTCTGGATTTGTTGATTCTTTGATAGGTGTTTTTCTAATTCCTTTTAGTTTACGAACAATTGTCATGAAATCTTCTAGTTGCACTTGCGTAACTCCTTCTGTTGCTTTGTATGCTTTGCGAAGTTTTGTTAACTCACGGTTCAGCGGTTTAAAAATTATTTCTCTGTCATTGACTGCAACCGAATATGGGGCAAGCGATTCGTTTACACTTTTTTGATTTGCAAATGAATTTGTGTAAATGCTTTGAAGATTGGTTAAAAATAATTTTGGATTACTTGGATTGTAAATTGCACCAACTGCTACAATATTGGTGTTTAATAAATTGAGGTTTGCAATGTTTTTTGCGTGTCCTACTTCTGATGACGATGCCATATAGTAAATATTTTAAGATTAAGGTTTAAATATAAATAAAATATTAACTATAATAAATACTTTTTATGATATTATTGTGAAATTGTTTTTGAAGTTTTAAAATTATTTTGATGTGATAAAATAATAATTGGTTGCGGTAAAGATTTTATATTTGTTGGCATGGAATGAAACATGAGGCAATGTGCGTGTATATATACTAACTATATTGGGTTTTTCAAGATTTTAAATACCAATCTTTGTGGGCACGGATTGCAAATCCGCGCTATCGGGGTTTTTAACTCGTAACTCCTTAGAATTTATTGCATTTTTAAATAGAATATTAAAAAAGAAAATTATGATGCTTGAAATAATTTGAAATAATATTTTAATTATTCTTATAAGTAAGTAAAAAATTCCATTCATTTTTTTAAAATTATATTTTTGATGTAAATTAAATTTCTTTAACTGTATTTAACAATTTTTATTTTGATATCCACATTTTATAAATTTTTCACAACTTCTATCTGGGCAGTGGTTGAACGGACATTTCAATTGTTTTGTCTAAAAATTTACCATCTTTATCATATTTTTTAATTATGCTTTTTCCAGATGGGTATTTAACTTTTGATATTTTTATACCAGTATTAGAAATATTTATTTCTTGAATTGAATCTTTGTAGTAATAACGATTGGTTTCATTTATTAGATTGCCAATTGTGTCAAGAAGTTTTTTGCTTTGCAATAATCCATTTTTTATTATTGCATTGAATATTAAAGTTTTTCTTTTACGAGTTTCTTTAACATCTAATTTTCCATCTATATTACCTTTTTCATTAATTGAAAATTTCATATATGAGGTTTTGACATGTAAGATATAATTGCCTTTTTTTAGATTAGCATCTTCCGTACCAATTCTGTGCCCTGATTCATATACTTTTTTACTTATTATAAATTTAGATAAATAATCGTGCGTTTCCTCAATATAATAATCTTTAGTGTCAAGTTTTTGATATACGATACTGTCTTTATCTTGAGAGAAACAAGATATTTGAAAAAATAATAATATTGTTAGGAGATGTTTCATAAGTGTTTTTTACAATTTAAGTAGAAGAAATTAAGATTATGGGTTGAGTTTTTTTACAATTCATAAGAGTAGTTAATCGCAATTATATCTAAAAGTAGTTTTTAGTTTTGCTAAAGAATCTGACCTAAAAACGCCTAATTTTTGTTTTTCAACGCAATAATATGCTAGAGCTTTTTCTTTTATATTTTTACTTTCGTGATAAGAAATATATATTTGTTTCCTTTTTAGTAAAACATTAATCTCTTTTTGTAGTTGAGAATTAATATTGTTTATAACTATAGAATCTCGTTTGTAATTTTCAAGCTTTGGATAAAGTCTATCATAATATATTTTATCTATCAAATTTATAGAGACAGGTAAATGTACAAATAGTGTAATATCAGCATTATTTCCAGAAGAAATACTAGCCTTTCCTTCTATATCTTCATAATATTTATTATTAATAAAAACAGGCCGGTATTGTCCAATACTGTAATTATCCCATATTTTTGATATTCTTAAATCTCGACCTGTTTTGTTTTCTAATTTGAACGAAATTGGCATATAAATAAAAATTGTATTCATACGGTCTTTAATCCAAGGGTAATTTTTTGCAAGAATAATGGAATCGGGATGCTCTCCAATTTTTTGCATATAGCATTTGTTGTTTCCATTATTTTCTAAATTGTTTAGTTTTATACTTGTGATTTTACCTTTACAAGATATTATCAGTATAAAAATAAATATATAACTCAAAATATTTTTTATCTTTTTCATTTTTTATATAAATATGGTATCAATATTATAATCATTCACTCCTTTTTCATCTGTTTCAATCAAAGCAAGAAGATAAGTATATGATCTGCCATTTGGATATTTATAACGATACAAGTCATTATCTTTTTTTAAATCCGAATATGTTTTTATTTTTCCTGCAAATACTTCATCGTGTTTTTGCTGTGGGATATTATAAATTAACTCGTAATACTCTGCTACGTTATTGTCTAAATCGAGTAGCAAATCTACAGACTCTACACCTCCTCTTTTTGCCATTTCCATTTTTTCAAACATAGTTTGCTCGATATCTTGCATTACTTGAGCCACAAAAGGTTTTGTGATTGTTTCCTCAAAAACGGCTAAACCAAAGGTTACTGGTGAAACCCATTCAGGCAGCGACATCATTGCAATCTCTTCGGCAGTCATTAATCCCAGTTTGGTTTCTTGTGCCATTGCCACTTTGGTGGCTTGTTCTGCTGTGGCAGTACCAAGACCTATTGCATCATATGCTGCCAAACCTTTGCCTGCAACGGCATCACTTGCATCATTAAAAAGGTCGATATAGCCAAAAACATCCATAGCTTCTTGCAAACCTTTAATGCCATATTTCCCTATATCGTGAGCATTATAATAATCAGAAAATTTCTTTTTTATTTGGGTTACCGTGGTGTTTTTTAGTTTGGTTATTGTAGCGCTATTTTTTGCTTTAAATGCTACGAGTTCTTTAACCTCAAATATTTTTTTATTGCTACTTTTTCCTGTGTGTAGGTTTATTTTTTCTTCGTACAATTTTTTGGTTACTTCGTTGCTACGACCTTTAAATTCGTATTTGCCAGTAACGGTAACTCGTACTGCATAAAAATGGTCTACTTTGCTGTTTATATTTCCTACAACATCGCCTGCTTCATTTTTTAAGAACACAATATAGTCGCCTGTTTTGCTGTCTATGACTTCGGGGAAAGTATATTTTGACGGATAGGCTTCTTTAATAAATAGGTTTCTTTTATAATACACTCTCAAAATAATCTTTTCTGAATCCCAAATTGTATTTTGATACTCCCATTTCCAGTAAAAATCCAAGCAGGAATCTAAAAATGGTGCTTTGTCATCTTGTAATTGTGTATTCCAATTTGGTGTCAAGTATAGTTTTATAGTAATTCTGTTGAATTCTGCATTTCCTATATCTTTTACAATACCCGTTTTGTATAATTCTTTTCCGTCTCTTCCAAAATCGTCATCATCAGGGTCTAAATTGTCATCAAGCAATATGCTATCGTAATCCCAAAGTTTAAACTTTATTGGTATTCCAACTGGTACTTTTTTATCTACTTTAAGTTGAAAATATACAATGTCTTCTAGTTGCGCTCTATATCCAGTGTTGTATAATCTGTCATATTCAACGGGTACATTTCCTTCAGGATCTGAACTCCACCAACCAAGTGGGAAATTTTTATCTTGGTTTTCGATTTTTTTTGGTGGACTTTCAGGTTTTCCAAAACTGAATCCCTCTTTACTGTTGTGAATAATTTGTTTGTTAGAGTGTATTTCATAACCCTCTTTTGCATAAATTTTGTTGCTACCACCTATTTTTTCGTTATAATCGCCACCTATGTAAGTTATTTTACTCATTGCTTAAAACAGTTTAGATTTTTCAGCTGCATTTGCTTTAATTTCTTTTTGAGAATGTACCTCGTGATTGTCACTTACTTGCATTGTGCTTTTTCCGTTAACAATAGTTTGCTTGTCTTTTTCTACATTCGAATCTTTACTACCAATTATGTGTTCTATTACATTTCCTGTAACATTGACCATACTATTTCCACCCACAAATGTATTATTCATCATTCCAATTGTGGCGGTTTTGTCAACTCCTGCACTTTCAATTAAATTGACACCAGCCGAAGTTGAAATATTCATTCCAGCTGTGATACTTACATTTCCGCCTGCATCAATAATAATGTCTTTTGGTGCTTTCACTCGGATATTTCCCTTACCATCCATTGTCCAAGTGTTTCCACTTGGGTCTTCAATGAATACGCTACCAATAGCATCGTTCATAATTATTTTGGTTCCCGAGCGAGTTTGTATTACCTTCTGATCGTTGCCTTCGGTATTATACCCAGCACTTTCATTTCCGTTGTACATCGCACCCAATACGTAAGGTTTTTCGGCATTGTCAGCTTCGAAAGCCACCAAAACTTCTTCACCAATTTCGGGTATAAAATACATTCCTTTTCCGCCGCCTGCGTGCGGGTTTGTCATGCGAATCCATGGCGTTTTTTCTGAATTATTTTTTTGCCAAGCCATTTGTACTTGAATTCTGCCTAATCCCTTTGGGTCGTTATTGTCAACCACAACAGCGGGTTGAGTGCTGGCAATAGGAATAGAAAGCACATTGCCATAAGGCGGGCTTTGTCCGCTTTCGGGAATGGCATTGAAAGTATTGGAATATTGTCCGCCTTCTTCACAAGTGTGTGTAATGTTGGTTATGATATAACTGCCATAATTCTGTTCTTGCACACCGTCTCGTGGGTCGCCTGTCATGGTAAAAGCAGATTCATGTATAGAAACTACATCGCCAATGCGAAGTCCTGTTTCATCGCTTATGCCTGTGGCAGTTATTAAATTGGCACTTTGACTTTGCAATTGTGTGGTTACTCTGTCGACCAAATGGGTACGAGAGTTTCCCTCTTGCATTGCATTAGAATATAATGTACTAGACTGGTCAGGAAACAATTTTTTTGATGAATCAAAAACTTGTTTGGTGTAGCCATCTGTTTGGAAATTTATCTCGGAAGCGTTCGCTTTTTGGGTCTCGCCAGTACTGGGGTCGTATCCAGTGTATTCAAAATTGAGTGGTTTGGCATTCATTTCGATATCGAATCGCTAAAGCGAACGGCCATATTCCAGCGTGAATGTTTTGGACTGTGGTTTTCCAAATATTAAGTTTTCGCCATTATAGTAGAACCATTCTGCTTTTTTCTTTGCCATTCTGCTCAGAAAAGCAAAGTCGCTTTCGCCATACTGAACGGTATATGACAAAGTAGGATTGTCTTTAAGATTTATTGTAGGTTTAAGCTCTCTTTGTGGAAATTGGTTTGTTATTTCCTGAATAATATCTGACAATGATTTGTTTGAATAGGATTTATTTTTAGGCTGATTCTGCATCGCAATGGTCGGCGAAAAACCAGATATTTGAATCATTCCAGCTGAACCATTTTCACGAACCAATTTGGCATTGGTTATAATTCCGTAGAAAATAAGAGGTGATTCAGTCGACAGGTTATTGGGTTTTATTTCTATTTTGATACTTTGCCCGATATAATTTTGAGATTTCTCAATGGCTTGGTTTACAAATTCTTTTGGCAAGGGTTGAAATACAGAAAACGAATGGTGTGCATTTACGCTTTGCATGATGCTTAGCTTTGAAAATCGATGAAGTGTTTCGCCTTCAATTTGAATAGAGGTTGACGTGCTTATAGCCATAGTAATAGTTGTTTAGTTTTTGTTTAATTGTAATTAACCTACAAAAATACATTTTTATAATATGTATATGGTATGGTTAAACCGCGTATTTTGTTAAATTTTTGCTTTGTGAGGAAATGTTTATAAAAAGTTTCGCTACGATAGCATTCATTTTGCAGTAAAAGATGTTGGTATTGCTGACCGCGTGAGTGATGGAAGTGGAGCTCTTTTTTTATTTTGTCCCTCGACTGCGCTCGGGATGACAAAATAAAAAAAGCGGGAACGTACAGCACGACCCGAAGTTGCGAGGAGGAACGACGAAGCAATCTGAAGGGGCACGCCCAAAAAACAAAAATAATTTAAACCTATTCCTGCATCGTGTGATATACGTTCATCACGTCATCGTCTTCTTCGATTTTTTCGATTAGTTTTTCGACATCGGCAACTTGTGCTTCGGTTAACTCTTTGGTAATTTGTGGAATTCGTTCGAAACCTGAGGATAATATTTCTATTCCGCGGCCTTCCAGTTCTTTTTGGATAGTACCAAAACTGCCGAAAGAACCATAAATTAATATTCCGTCTTCATCTTCGAAAACTTCTTCGGCACCAAAATCGATTAATTCCAGTTCCAGTTCTTCAGGATCCATTCCGTTGGCGGGAATTCTGAAATTGCAGGTATGATCAAACATAAATTCGACAGAACCTTGTGTTCCCATCGTGCCGTTGCATTTATTGAAATAGCTGCGAATGTTGGCGACTGTTCTGTTATTATTGTCGGAAGCGGTTTCTATTAAAATCGCAATCCCGTGTGGTGCATAGCCTTCGAAAAGAATTTCTTTGTAGTTTGCAGTATCTTTATCTGTTGCTTTTTTAATGGCGCGTTCTACATTTTCTTTTGGCATATTTACCGCCTTGGAGTTTTGTATTACGGCTCTTAATCGTGAGTTGGCTTCTGGATTTGGTCCGCCTTCTTTTACGGCCATGACTATATCTTTACCAATTCGGGTAAATGCTTTGGCCATGGCTGACCAACGTTTCATTTTTCTTCCTTTTCTAAATTCGAATGCTCTTCCCATAATATATTTATTTATATAGGTATTTAAAAAATATGTATCGCATTTGGATTAATCCGAAATAAGATTTTTAATATTTTTTAAAACTTTGGATGTTTTTTTTGTAGGTTTATTTACCGATTGTAAATCAATAGTTGTAATTTCAAAATAAGCATTTTCATCTAATTTTGTGAAATCTTCGGTACTTAAAGAACTGCTGAATCTAATCTCACTTTTCTTATTATTTGACTCATTAAATAAAATTTTATAACCCTCAATTTCTTTATTATTAAATTTAATTTTTTTAATGGAATTTATCGAAATTTTGTTTGGTGTAATGACCGAAAAATTCATAGTTACATTTTGGGTTTTGTTATGAATTTTATTAAATGTAAAATCCGAACTAATGGAAGAATTTGTAGCTGTAAACTTCATTGGTTTGATAAAATACAACATTGTGGAATCATTTACAAAATAGGATGTATAATAATTACCAATATTTGAAGATTTTTCACCGCCGCTACTACTTTTGTTACGCATAGATGGCTTGCAACTTAGCAACAACAAAAAAGCTAGAGCGGAAAATAAAATAATTATTTTACTGCAATTTTTTAATGATTTTATTTTCGTCATACATTTTTTTTATTAATAATGAGTCCTTACTAACCACATTTAAAATAACTGGCAACTTCTCCTTACTTTCTGTAAATATATATTTGATAGCAAAATCATCATTTTTTTTACAAAACATATTTAAATTATTTTTATAATTTTTTACCTCTATTATTTTTAATGTAAGATCTGATTTGTAAGCATTAATGATTTCTAAAGGCGTATTTTGAATAGCTATGCTAATGAAAATTTTATAATCTGGACTAAATATGTATCTATTCAATGGGATATTTAGGTTTGGTAAACCGTTAAATTTTTCATATTCATCAGTAATGTTCTTATTCAATGTAACATTTTTTTCATCTAAATCGAGCAAGTATTTTTCTTGATATGCAAATCTTAATGTATTTTCATTATTTGATTTACAATTTGACACAAAAATACAAATCAAGGTTATAAAAAAAAGTTTTCTCATAATATTTTAGAAAAAAAAAGAGGAAATATATTCCTCTTTTTATTAGTACAAATTTAAAAATTATTCTCCTGAAACGATAGTTTCAAATTTTCCAATAATAAATAAGTAGTTTGTTGATTTGAAATCAACTGTTGAAATTTTTGAAATTCCACCTTGTTTTGCAGCTGTTAAAATAGAAGCATCACCTCCATCAAAAAATAATCCAAAAATAGACGTCGTGCTAGATGATCCGATTTTTTTCCCAACAGAATTTGAAGTTGCGTTCACAGGAACTGTTACTGAACAAGAAGCTAAAAGCATTGATGCTGTAAGGGCTAAAATTAATTTTTTCATATAAAAAGTTTTATTTTGTCGGCAAATATATTTATAATTATTAAAATAAAAAAATAAAAATAAAAATAAATTATTTCTTATAAAAAGGCAGTTTAACCACTTTTGCCAATACATCGTTTTTTCTAATTCTAATAAAAATTTCACTATCGATATTGCTATTTTCAACAGTCACATAACCCAAACCAATTCCTATATTTATACTTGGCGACATGGTTCCCGAAGTTACAATTCCAATAACGTTTCCTATTTTATCGACAATTTCGTAATCATGACGCGGAACCGAACGTTCTTGCATTTCAAAAGCGACTAACTTTTTAGTAACGCCGCTTTCTTTTTGGGCTTTTAAATTTTCTGAATTGGTAAAATCTTTATTGAATTTTGTAATCCAGCCTAAACCAGCTTCTAGTGGCGATGTAGTATCATTAATATCATTTCCATACAAACAAAAGCCCATTTCTAGACGCAATGTGTCTCTAGCGGCCAATCCAATTGGTTTGATTCCAAATGATTTTCCAGCTTCAAAAACCTTATTCCAAATGGTTTCCACTTCACTGTTTTTGCAATAAATTTCAAATCCGCCTGAACCTGTATAACCAGTTGCAGAAATAATAACATAAGGAAATCCGCAAAAATCTGCCACTACAAAATGATAATATGGAATGGCTGATAAATGTACAGAAGTCAATGATTGCATAGCTTCAACAGCTTTTGGACCCTGAATGGCGAGCAACGAATAATCGTCTGAGAGATTTTTCATTTCAACACCCAAATCATTTTTGCTAGAAATCCAATTCCAGTCTTTTTCAATATTGGACGCATTGACAACCAATAAATATTGATCATCTTTCATTCTGTAAATAATTAAATCATCTACAATTCCGCCGTCATCATTAGGTAAACAAGAATATTGTGCTTTTCCAATAGTTAAAGTTGCAGCATCGTTCGAGCAGGTTTTTTGTATTAATGCCAATGCATTTTCGCCAGTCAATAAAAATTCTCCCATGTGCGAAACATCAAAAACACCAACTGCATTTCGCACGGTTTCGTGTTCAGCATTGACGCCCTCATATAGAATGGGCATATTATATCCAGCAAATGGAAGCATTTTGGCTCCTAAACTTTCATGAATGTTTGTTAGCGCAGTATTTTTCATAGTAATGATTTTCTTTGTAATGATTGCAAAAGTATCTAAATTTTATCAAATATTTTTAGCTAAATTGTATAAATAATACCTCAATATTTTGTTATTAAGATTTGTTTGCTCACTTTTGGAGTCTTTAAAATTATAAAATGGACAATACGCATTATATTACTTCCGATGTTATTTCAATTGATGATGTTAATCAAATCATAAATCAAGGAAAATTAATTGCACTTTCGGACGAAGTAAAATTAAATATTCAAAAATGTCGTGACTATCTGGATCATAAAATGCTGGATAATGAAACGCCAATTTACGGCATTAATACTGGTTTTGGATCATTGTATAATGTCAAGATATCCAACGAAAATTTATCTAAACTTCAAGAAAATCTTGTGAAATCGCACGCTTGTGGTATTGGAAATGAAGTGCCTCAGGAAATAGTAAAACTGATGCTTTTCCTTAAAATTCAATCATTAAGTTATGGCTATTCAGGAATTCAATTGCAAACTGTAGAACGTTTAATTGATTTTTACAATCATAATATACTGCCCATAATTTATGAAATGGGATCGCTAGGTGCATCGGGCGATTTGGCTCCTTTAGCACATTTATCGTTGCCATTGTTAGGTGAAGGAGAAGTTTATTTTAATGGTAATAAAGTAGATTCTTCAGAAGTTTTAAAACATTTCAATTGGAACCCCATTGTTTTAAAATCTAAGGAAGGTTTGGCATTATTAAACGGCACTCAATTTATGAGTGCTTACGGTGTTTTTTCATTGATAAAAATATCAAAACTATCCTATTTTGCCGATTTAATTGCTGCTATTTCACTTGAAGGTTTTGATGGGAGATTGGAACCTTTCAATGAATTAATTCACATGGTTCGACCACACAAAGGTCAGATAAATACGGCAAAACGTGTGAAAGAATTTTTGGAAGATAGTCAAATTATGGCTCATCCTAAGAAGCATGTTCAAGACCCGTATTCTTTCAGGTGTATTCCACAAGTTCATGGTGCATCCAAAGATGTATTTGATTATGCCACAAAAGTTTTTAAAACCGAAATTAATTCTGTTACCGACAATCCGAATATTTTTGTTGAAAGTGATCTCATTATTTCGGGCGGAAATTTTCACGGGCAACCATTGGCTTTGACCTTAGATTTTTTGGGTATCGCTGTGGCTGAATTGGGAAGCATTTCCGAAAGAAGAACCTATCAATTAATATCTGGACTCCGAGATTTACCGCCATTTTTAGTGAGCAATCCTGGATTGAATTCTGGTTTTATGATTCCGCAATATACTGCCGCAAGTATCGTGAGTCAAAACAAGCAGTTGGCAACTCCAGCAAGTATTGATAGTATTGTATCTTCCAACGGTCAAGAAGATCATGTAAGTATGGGAGCCAATGCAGCTACAAAATGCTTAAAAATAGTCGAAAATTTAGAACGCATTTTAGCAATTGAATTGATGAATGCTTCTCAAGCTATTGAATTTAGAAGACCTCTACAATCTAGTAATTTTATTGAAATGTTTTTAAAATCATTTAGAGAAGAAGTACCTTTGGTTTCAGAAGACAGAATTTTGCATTATGATATCGAAAAGGCCATTGAATTTCTTCAAAGTTTTCAAATTGATGATTTTGAATAGTTTATTATGACTATTTTTAACTAACACCGATAATTATTTTTTTGTCTGCTATTATAAGCTAAATAATTTTATTATAGAACAAAACAAATGAAAGCATTTTTAGTAATATTATATATTTTTCTAGGGCTGAATGTTTTTGCCCAAAAAACTATTCCTGAAGTTTTAAAAAAATTCAATAAAAATAGTGTTCCTTACATATCTGTTGTGGAATTAAAATCAAAAAAAAAATTTATTATTTTGGATGCGAGAGAAATTAAAGAGTTTGAAGTTAGTCATTTAAAAAACGCAAATTTTGTGGGTTATAATACTTTCAATTCAAAAAAAATAATGCAAAATTATAAAAACCAAAA
>NZ_JANLVD010000149.1:0-15399 GCF_031363805.1 Flavobacterium sp.
AGGAATGGATTTGTTTAACCAAGCCAATGTAAAAGGTTGGACTGGAGGAAATGCTTGGATTACTTCTCAAATTTATTCGCAACGAAATAATGTAGCCGATTTACTTTGCAATGGAAAAAATTTAAATAACAGAAGAAAAAATGATTCCGAAAACAAAGAAATGAA
Source organism: Flavobacterium sp. (assembly GCF_031363805.1). Classification (GTDB taxonomy): domain Bacteria; phylum Bacteroidota; class Bacteroidia; order Flavobacteriales; family Flavobacteriaceae; genus Flavobacterium. The sequence continues at coordinate 166 of NZ_JANLVD010000149.1, forward strand.
TCCAAATAAAGAAGACTCTCTCAAAATAAATCTAGTTTGGGACAAAAACGGCAACAATAAAACGATTATTTCAGAACTTAAAAACAGATTGTTATTTAGAGTTGAATCACAAACTCAAGTCGATTTTGAAACGATATTGAAATATGATTTTGATCCAAAGGCAGAAAATTCAGATCAAGCAGTGCTGAGATTATTTAACGCGATGCTAAAAACACCAGAATATCAGTTGATATAAATTATCGATAAAATTCCAATATTTAAAATTAAACAAATGAATAGAAGAAACTTTCTTTCGCTTACAGGAACATTTACTGGAGGATCTTTATTACTTCCTGATTTTTTGTTCGCTTTGGGTTCACAACAAAATTTAGTAGTTGGAGAACAATGTTTGGTTTTTGTACAATTGAATGGTGGAAACGATGGTTTGAATACTTTTATTCCGTTTGAAGATCCACTTTATTATAATCTGCGTCCCAATATTGCCATTTCAAATACCGAAGTTATTGGCAAAAATAAAGGTATGGCTTTCCATCCCGCTCTAAAAGGTTTTGCCGAAATGCAACAAAATGGCGATTTATCTGTAATACAAAATGTGGGCTATCCACAACCTATTCGCTCTCATTTTAGAAGTCAAGAAATTTGGCAAACTGGTTCGGCTTCCAATCAATATTTAGACAATGGTTGGTTAGGACGTTATTTGGATTTGCAATATGCTTCCAATAATCAAACTACGGCAGGAATAAATATTGATTCTATAGATAATTTGGCATTAAAAGGGCAAGAACCAAATTCGATTACAGTTAAAAATCCAACCCATTTTAAAACAAAACTCCAAGCTGATGACAACATAAAATTGTCTGACAATCCACAATTGGATTTCGTTCGGAAAATAGCCAATTCAATTCCTGAAGGATCGGAAGAAATACAAAAAGCATTAGCAAAATCTATTTCTGAAATAAGCTATCCTAAAACTGCCTTGTCAAAAAATTTAGAATGGATTGCCAGATTAATTAAGGGAAATTTAAATTCGAAAGTATATTACACCACGCACGGCAGTTTCGATACACACGACAATCAACTCGTTACACATAGAAATAAATTATCGGAATTAAACGATGCACTGTTTAGTTTTTATACCGATTTAAAAAATGCCAAAATGTTACAAAATGTAACTATTGTAGTATTTTCAGAATTTGGTCGTCGTGCCAAAGACAATGGTCGCGGTACAGATCATGGAACCGCTGCGCCTATGTTTATTATTGGTGGAAACAACAAAGGGAGAATTATTGGCGACAATCCAAATTTATCGAATCTTGAAAATGGTGATTTGAAGTATCAAATTGATTTTAGAAGCGTTTATGCATCGCTTTTACAAAGTAAATTAAATTTTGATTATTCCAAAATTGGAATTACAAATAAAAAATTGGAAGGATTGTTTTAAAAACGTGCAACTACAAACTAAAATTCTATCTTTGCACGCTTTTCAAATTTGAAACAATGACAAAAAATAGTGTGTTAAAAGGTTTTTTTCTGGTGGGTCTTGGTGCAACCAGCTACGGAATGTTGGCTACGTTTGTAAAACTAGCGTATCAAGAAAATTTCACCACAGCCGAAGTAACTTCTTCACAATTTATACTAGGAATTATTGGAATTCTTATTATTAATGCTTTTCAGAAATTCAACAAGAAAGAAGACGTTTTAAAAGCATCCAACAAAAATATTTTCCACCTCATGTTGGCAGGAACATCTCTTGGAATGACCAGTGTTTTTTATTATTTGTGTGTTAAATATATTGATGTTTCCATTGCCATAGTACTTTTAATGCAAACCGTTTGGATGGGTGTTTTGGCAGAAATGATTTTGGATAAAAAGTGGCCTTCATCCCAAAAAATAATCTCAGTGGTTATAGTATTATTTGGAACCGTTTTGGCGACCAATTTAATGAACAATCAAACCCAAATTGATTGGCGAGGCATCATGTGGGGCATGTTGGCCGCAGCTTCTTTCACCACAACTATGTTTACAGCTAGCAGAATTGCTACCAATATATCGTCCGCACAACGGAGCTTGTATATGCTTTTGGGTGGCGCAATTATAGTTTTTGGATTCTCGATAGCAACTCAAAATACACCTTTTAATTTTGATATTTTTCTAAAATGGGGAATTGTTCTATCGCTTTTTGGAACCATAATTCCGCCTATGTTGATGAATGCTGGATTTCCTATTACTGGAATTGGACTCGGAAGCATTGTATCATCGCTTGAATTGCCAGTTTCAGTCATGATGGCATTTTTTATATTACATGAAGATGTAATTTTAATACAATGGATTGGTATTTTGCTTATTATCCTAGCCATTATTATTATGAATATAAAATTTCCACGAAAAGTGTAATTTTTTCTTTAAATTAGTAAAAAAAATAATCTATGCATTTTTCTTGGCATTTATATTTGATGGCATTATTGTATCTTTTGGCCGGAACCAATCATTTTCGAAATCCTCGGATGTACATAAAAATTATTCCCGACTATTTACCAAATCCTAAACTGATCAATATATTGAGCGGATTGGCAGAAATTATTTTAGGAATTTTGCTTTGCTTTCCAAATGTATCCAAATTTGCAGCAGTAGGAATTATCGTGATGCTTGCGTTGTTTTATATGACTCATTTTTATATGATTCAAAATGAAAAAGCCAGCTTTGGTTTGCCAAAATGGGTTTTATATTTGAGATTGCCATTGCAAATTGGTTTGATTTTGTGGGCTTATCAGTATACATAAATTGTATTTAAACATTTTTACAAAAAAAATGAATTCCTTATTTCCAAAAGAAAACATAATTTTTGATTTGGCTGATGCCGATGTAAAATATTATCCATCTATTTTTGATATTGAAAATGCGGATGAAATTTTCCATAAATTGATCAATGAAATACCCTGGCAACTTGATAATATTACTGTATTTGGAAAAACACATCCGCAACCAAGATTAACTGCATTGTATGGAAATGAAGGAAAACCATATGGATATTCCAATATTGTTATGCAACCGCATCATTGGTCGCCACTAATAATGTATATAAAAAATGAAGTTGAAAAAATTTGCGAAGAAAATTTCACTACCGTTTTATTAAACAATTATCGCGATGGAAAAGACAGCAATGGTTGGCATGCAGACAATGAAAAAGAATTGGGCAGAAATCCAATAATTGCTTCTGTAAGTTTTGGAGCAGAACGCGTTTTTCAACTCAAACACAATACAATTGTCAATTTAAAACAAAATATAATTCTAGAACACGGAAGTTTATTAATAATGAAAGGAACAACGCAGCATTTCTGGAAACATCAAATTCCAAAAACTGCAAAACCCATTGGTTCAAGAATAAATCTTACCTTTAGAATCATAAAATAAATACTGATGAACGAAATAATAACCTATTTTGAAACCATTCCATCATCACATAGAAGTTTAATTCTAGTTGGCGGAATAACCATTTTTTGGTTAATTGAAAACGCTTTTCCACTTTTTAGATTTGGTTATAAAAAATGGAACCATGCAGGTTTGAATATATTTTTTACAATTACTACAGTTGTTGTCAACTTTCTGTTGGCGTTTATTTTACTGAAAGCTTCAAACTGGACAATTGTCCATCATTTTGGTGTTTTAAATTGGCTTCCTGAACTCGATATTTGGATTTACACAATTTTAGGATTGCTTCTTTTGGATTTAATTGGCGCGTATTTGGTTCATTTAATTGAACATAAAACTAAGTTTCTGTGGAGATTTCATATTATTCATCATACCGATACTTGGATTGATACGACAACCGCAAACAGACACCATCCAGGAGAAAGTATTTTGCGATTTATATTTACCACACTTGGAGTTTTAATTGTTGGAGTGCCCATTTGGTTGGTTTTTTTATACCAATCATTATCGCTAGTGGCAACTCAATTTAATCACGCAAACATTTCATTACCAAAAAAGTTAGATACAATTTTAAGCTATTTTATAGTTTCGCCAGACATGCACAAAGTTCATCATCATAATGTTTTGCCATATACAGATAGTAATTATGGAAATATTTTTTCTGTTTGGGATAGAATTTTTGGTACATTTATGACATTAAATCGTGAAGATATTGTGTATGGAATAGACACGCACATGGATTCTAAAGAACATAACAATTTAAAAAATTTATTAAAAATTCCATTTCAAAAAAATAAAATTAAAGCAATTTAAAAATTTGTTGGGTTTGAATTAAGAAGTGTAAAATATTTTTATTAATATTGGTATAGAAATTGTAATAATTAAAAAAAGTAAAAGTATTATTTTCTAAAATGAAAAAGAGTAAAATTATAGAATTGAATTGGGACGACACCCAGAAATTGATAACATTGGCTCAAGAAGAAAGAAATCCGTTTGAGATTATTAAAAAAGAACTTGGTATTGAAGAAAAACAAGTTCTTGAAATTATGAAAAAGAAATTATCTGCCGATAAATTCGAAATTTGGAAAAAGAAAGCCAACTCAGAAAAACCCAAACCCAAACAAATTAAAATTGATGATTTTGATGATGACTTGGATGGAAAATATTACATAAAAAATAAATTTGACTAATATTAACTCCTGTACAAACAGGAGTTTTTTATTTACGACAATAAAAAAGCCTAAATTTTGGAGCGCTGTTTAATGACTGCATTGTTATGAGAAAACTTTATTCTTTATTTATTTTTTCAATTTTATTCTGCAGTTGCAAGTCAGCACAAACATTATATAATTCAAAAACTAAAATTCAAGTCAATATTGATTTGATAAACGTCAAAAATGATAAAGTTTCAGTTGAGTTATATGTTCCAAAAATTCAATCTGAAGAAATAGTCTATTATTTTCCAAAAATAATTCCTGGCACCTATTCTGAAGACAATTATGGCAAATTTATTGATAATTTACAAGGTTTTGATGTCAAAGGAGTTTCACTTTCTGTTCTGAAAATTGATGCCAACTCTTGGAAAATTTGCAATGCCAAAACACTAAGCAAAATAACCTATCTTGTAAACGATACTTTCGATGTAGAGTCTACTCACAAAATCTTTTCACCAGCTGGAACCAACATTTCTCCCGATAATTATTTATTAAACACTCACGGATTTGTAGGTTATTTTACAGAATTTAAAGAAACGCCTTATCAACTAAATATTGCACATCCAGAAAATTTATTTGGCGCAACTTCTATGATTGATCTTGATAAATCTGAAAGTAATGATGTTTTCAGAACGTTTCGATATGCAGATTTAGTAGAAAATCCAATTATGTATTCCAAGCCAAATTTCACTACATTTTCTGCAAATGGGATCGAAATTTTGATAAGTGTTTTTTCTCCAAATAATAAAATAACTGCCGCAAGCATCACGCCAAAAATGAAAGAAATGATTTTGGCTCAGAAAAAATTTTTAAAAAAATTCAATACGACAAAGAAATATTCTGTTTTAATATATTTATCTTAAATAAAAAAAACGGATCCAAAAGGTTTTGGAGCACTCGAACATCCAACAATTACGACCGTGGTTTTGCCTGAAGCAATGGGAATTGAAGAACTTTCGGAGCAATTAAAAGATGTGGTTTCACATGAGTTTTTTCATATAGTTACGCCGCTTACCATCCATTCGAACGAAATTCAAGATTTTGATTACAATGTTCCAAAAATGTCCCAACATTTATGGATGTATGAAGGTGTAACAGAATATTTTGCCAATTTATTTCAAATAAATCAAGGTTTAATTTCTGAAAACGATTTTTATAAAAGAATTGAAACAAAAATTGAAAATGCCAGTAAAATGAATGATACTATTCCTTTTACAATAATGAGCGCCAAAGTATTAGAAAATCCATATAAAAATGAATACCAAAATGTGTATGAAAAAGGGGCGTTGATTGCCATGTGTTTAGATATCCAACTCAGAGAATCGAGCAAAGGGAAAAAAGGCATATTGGATTTAATGCATAAATTATCCAATACATACGGCGTTAAAAAAGCCTTTAATGATGAAGATTTATTTTCGATAATAACCAAAATCACCAACTCAAAAATTGGCAGTTTTCTTGAAACTTATGTTTCTGGAAGTACACCAATTCCTTACCACATTTATTTGAAAAAGGTTGGAATTACACCATCCATTTCAAAAACAACTGGCAATATTTTCTTGAAAGACGATATTCCATACATTATTGTAAATGAAAAAACAAAAGAAATTTCGATAGCTCCAAGTGTTGAGCTTTCTGAGTTTTATACTAATTTGGGTATTCAAAATAATGATATTATAACTTCAATAAACAATAAAACGTATAATTTGGATAATATGTACGATTTGATTAACGAAAGTCAAAATTGGAAAAATAATGATAAAGTAGTTTTCAAAATTAAACGAAAATTAAAGGTTTTAGAACTAAAAGGAAGCATTATTTTGCCTTTGGAAACCAGCAAAACTTTAGAAGCTACAGATATTACTAAAAAAGGGTTGAAAGACGCATGGTTAAAAGGATAATTTTAAAATTAAATCTAATATTAAATACACACTTTTAAGTTTAATTGGGTATTTTTTTATATTTTGCGCCAAATAAAAAATCCATGAACAAAATATTTATTGCAATAGTATCAATTGCATTTCTCACGGCGTGTAGCGAAGAAAGATCAGCAAATACACTAGAAATTACTGGGAATATAAAAGGTCTAACCAAAGGCAAATTATACATTCAAAAAGTACAAGATACTACACTTGTAGTGCTTGATTCTATAATATTAAACGGTAAATCAAATTTTAATAGTACTTTAAAACTTGAATCCCCAGAAATGCTGTATTTGTTTGTAGATAGAGGTGTTTCAAATTCAATTGACAACAATTTATTGTTTTTTGCAGAACCTGGCAAAATAAATATTGATACCGAATTGGAATTTTTCTTAGCAAAAGCAAAAATAACGGGTTCAAAAAACCAAGAACTTTATGAACAATACAAAGCAATTGTATCTAAATTTAATGACCAACAATTGGAATTAATCAAATCAGAAATATTAGCGCCTAAAGCCACAAAAGAAGCCACAAAAGTAGAAAATGCAAAAAAACAAGATTTACTTTTAAAGCGCAGGTATTTTTATGCCGCCAATTTTGCATTGACAAATGCAAAGTACGAAGTGGCGCCTTACATCGCTTTAACAGACATTAGCGACATGAATGTGAAATATTTGGATACGATTCAAAATGCTATGTCACCCAAAGTAGCAAAATCAAAATATGGCAAGAAGCTAACGGCGTATTTATTGGAAAGAAAAAAATAAAATATTTTTTGATTAAAGCAAAAAAACCATCATTTTCATGATGGTTTTTTAATAAAGAGCCGGCGGAGGGACTCGAACCCACGACCTGCTGATTACAAATCAGCTGCTATAGCCAACTGAGCTACGCTGGCGGCTTAATTATGGTGCAAATATATATTTGATAATTGAATATCCAAAATATTTTTACACTTTTTTAAATTTATTTTGAACTACAATGCATTGATTTTACCAACCAATTGATTTGCAGCCGCTTCTAATTCTACATTAATTTGCTTGAAATGCACTTTTTTATTTTCAACTTTTTTTGCATTTACTTTAACAATCAAAGCATCAAAAGTTGCAATTGCTTCGTCAATCAAACCGTTTGTAGCTACTGTTGGTTTCCCAGTTGTAGTCATTTCGTAAAGATAAACTGCTTCAATAATATCTCCTAATACGTAGTTGATGTCTTTTTTTAAATTCTTAACGTTTGCCATTTTATTTTTTTATTTATAAAAGAAATTCTTTTTAATTTCGGTGCAAAAGTACACAATATCTTTAGAATATCGACTATGAAATATAAATTTCTAAAACAGAAGCTTTTCCAGTCATAAAAAAAGTTCCCATTGCTGCTGGAATTAGAATACTATCTCCTTTTTGATATTTTGATTTGACATCATTACAAATTATTTCAAAATCACCATCAACACACATATAAACTCGAAAATAATTTTCGTTTTTTTGAAATATCATTTTTCCATTAAGTGGAATAAAATTAGTGGTAAAGAATGGACAATCTACAACTTTGTTGGATTCATTTTCTATTGTAGAATATATTTTTTGTGTTTCAACTTTATTGTAGTTGATGGCTTCAAGAGCCAAATCTGTATGCAATTCACGTTCTTTTCCTTCGGCATCTTTTCTTTCAAAATCATAAACTCGATAGGTAATGTCTGATGTTTGCTGAATTTCTGCAATAACCGTTCCTGCTCCAATAGCGTGAATGGTTCCTGTTTCAAGAAAAAAAACATCTCCTTGTTTTACAGTTTTGGTGTCTAAAATATTTAATAAAGTTTTATTTTCCAGATTTTGGATATAATCTTGTTGGTTTGAATTTTCTTTGAAACCAACAATTATTTTTGCATCTTGATCAGCTTGCATGACATACCACATTTCGGTTTTTCCAAAAGAATTGTGTCTTCTTTTGGCCAATTCATCATTTGGATGCACTTGAATTGATAAGTCCAATTTTGCATCCAGAAATTTAAAAAGTAACGGAAACTGTTTCCCGAATTTTGTATAAATTTGTGTTCCCAAAATTTCTTTTGGATATAAATCTAATAATTGATTTAAATTTTTTCCTAGATATTCACCGTTAGAAATGACACTTACATCATTATTTACAGTAGAAATTTCCCAACTTTCTCCCGTTATGTTTGAAACAATTGGCTTATGAAGAAAAGTTTTGAGTTTCTCGCCACCCCAAATTCTTTCTTTCAGAATGGGATAAAATTGTAAAGGATAGGCTTTGAAATTCATAATTTAAACTAATTTTTTAATGGCTTCCAGTGCTTTGGGAATGTGTTTTGTGGCCATCATGCTATCAAAAATCATGACAATTTTTCCACTTTTATCTGCTACATAAGTAACTCTTCCAGGCAATAATCCGAACATTCCCGAGGGAACACCAAATAAATTTCTAATTTTTTTATCTTGGTCTGATAACAATATAAAAGGCAATTTATATTTTGAAGCAAATTTTTCGTGAGAATTTTCAGAATCGCTACTGATTCCAATCACTTCAGCTCCCAAATCTTTAAAATCTTCATATTGGTCACGGAAACTACAAGCCTGAGCGGTACAACCTGGTGTATTATCCTTTGGATAAAAATAAATAACCAACGCTTTTTGACCCACAAAATTTTGACTGTCAAAATCGTTGCCGTGAGTATCTTTTGCTGTAAAATTTGTAATTTTATCTCCTACTTTTAACGCCATTTTATTCTCCTTTATAGGTTACAAAGTTTCGAGGTGTTTCATATAAAATTACTTCTAAATCAAACTCTGGTTTTATTTTTTTTCTTATTTTATTCCAAATCACAACCACAATATTTTCGGCAGTTGGATTCAAATCTTGAAATTCTGGAACATCAAGATTTAAGTTTTTATGATCAAATTTATCTTCTACTTCTTCTTTGATAATATCTGATAAAAATTTTACATCCATGACATAACCAGTTTCTGGATCAATTTGACCAGTAACACTGACAGTTAAATCATAATTGTGTCCATGAAAATTTGGATTGTTGCATTTCCCAAAAATGGCATTATTCTGTTCAAAAGTCCAGTCTTTCCGATATAATCTGTGTGCAGCATTGAAATGGGCTTTTCTAGAAATGGTTACTCTCATATGATTTTAGATTGCAGATTAACGATTAACGATTTTTGATTTACTATTTTTTATTGAATTTGATTCTTGAGATTGCAATTGATTTTTTGAATTTGTAATTGCTTTTATATTTTATGCTCTTCTAGAAAATGATAAAATTCATCAAAAATTATTTTGAACCAGATGGTATAAATATCAGGATTTGATTGAATATCCAATTTAACAGCATCAATGGCCATCCATTTCCAGGATTCCACCTCATCAGTATTAATTTCTGGTTCTTCATTATAATGACCAATCATGACATGATCCAATTCATGTTCGGTTAAACCGTTGTCAAAAGGTGCTTTGTATATAAAATGGAATAACTCTTTGAGTTCAGTTTTGAAACCCATTTCTTCTTCCAATCTTCTGGCTCCAGCTTCAATATTACTTTCGCCAACACGTTGATGACTGCAACAAGTATTGGTCCACAATAATGGAGAATGGTATTTATGATGCGCGCGTTGTTGCAACATAATTTCATTATTGTCATTTAATACAAAAACAGAAAACGCTCTATGCAAAATTGCTTTTTCGTGCGCTTCCAATTTTGGCATTGTACCAATTTGCTGGTCGTTTCGATTTACTAAAATTACTTGTTCTTCAGTCATAAATTATATTTGCATGGTAAAAATACAAAAAAAGGTTTTGGGATTAAAAGGTTTAACTTTTGTTTTTATAAATATAAAATTATGAAAATGCAGTGACGGAGTGAAATAAATATTAAAAATTTATCCATTAATCTTATTCAAGCGTTATATGAATCAATCTAAATTGTGATCGTTTATATATTACTAAAAATAAATGTATAGATAATTATTAAAAGGCAAAATTTAGTATTTTGGGTAAGTTGCAGATTATGTTAAACTTTCAAAATAAGCTAGTAATCTGCTGATAATGCCTCTCTTTCCTAATTTATCAAAGCCTTCTTTTTCTATTTTCTCAAAAGCTCTAAAAGTAGAAACCATAAAAGTAATAAAACAAAAAACCACGATAACGGTAAATATTATTATATCTAAATTTTTCATCTATTTTTTTAGTTTAAGATTAAAAAATATCAACAATCCAACAATTGTTGGTGGCCACAAACCAATAAAAACAGCTTTTTCAAAATTCTTTTCAACAAGGTAAATATATTCTGAAATAAAAATAAGAACAATTACTACTACCAATATGAACAATTCTGATTTTTTAAATTTTGTAAACATTATTTTAGGGTTTTAAAATTTTTGTTCAAACGGAAATTATATCTGACAACGGCTACCATTTAATTTGTGTAAATTTATAACTAAAAAATGAATTGAACTATTTTTGTTTACTTATTTTAAAAATATATTAAACAAAATAATTTATGATAAATATATTTCAACCATAGCTGTTACATTTGTTAGTGACATATTTGTTACAACTTCACTATTAAAAAATTATTTTTGTATTGATTCAAAGCATTTTATGGCGCATTTCTCACCATCTATAGCTGCAGAAATTATACCGCCAGCATATCCAGCACCTTCTCCGCAAGGATACAATCCTTTAATTTGAAGATGCTCCAAAGTTTCATTATCTCTAGGAATTCGAACTGGCGATGAAGTTCTAGATTCTGGCGCATGCAAAATGGCTTCATTTGTTAAATAGCCTTTCATTGATTTTCCGAATTCTGAAAAACCTTCCCGTAAAATTTGGCTTAAAAATCCAGGGAAAACTTGACCCATTTCTACTGATGTAGTTCCTGGAACATAGGAAGTTTTTGGAATATTCGACGAAACTTTATTTTGTGTAAAATCGACCATGCGTTGCGCTGGAACTTTTTGAGATTTTCCAGCCAAACGCCATGCTTTTTGCTCAATTTGTTTCTGAAATTCCAATCCAGCTAAGGCACCAAATTTTTCAAAAGGCTTGAAATCTTCCAATTTTAATTCGATGACAATCCCAGAATTGGCAGTGGCTTGATCTCGTTTGGATGGCGACCAACCATTGGTTACAACTTCGCCCGGACTTGTGGCACAAGGTGCAATAACGCCGCCTGGACACATACAAAACGAATACATACCACGACCATTTACTTGTTTTACTATAGAATATGGGGCTGGTGGCAAATGCTCACCACGATAATCACATGAATATTGAATTTGGTCTATCAAACTTTGTGGATGCTCGGCACGAACACCCAAAGCAAAAGGTTTAGCTTCTATAAAAATATTTTTTCTGTCTAACAATTCGAAAATATCTCGGGCAGAATGTCCAGTCGCCAAAATTATTTTACTGGCTAGAATTCTATCACCATTTTGAGTTTCAATTCCTTGTACTTCATTATTTATTATCAAAATATCAACAACTCTAGTTTCGAACAAAACTTGACCACCAAATTCAATAATTTTTTCCCGAATATCTTGAATAATTTGAGGCAATTTATTGGTTCCAATATGCGGATGTGCTTCTACCATAATATCTGGTGTAGCTCCGAAAGCCACTAGTAATTGTAGAATTCTATCAATATCACCCCGTTTTTTGGATCGAGTATACAATTTCCCATCGGAATAGGTTCCTGCGCCACCTTCGCCAAAACAATAATTGGAATCTTCGTCGACAATATGATCCACATTGATGGCTTTTAAGTCACGCCGGCGACCGCGAATGTCTTTGCCGCGTTCTATAACTATAGGTTTCAATCCTAATTCTATGAGTTGCAATGCGGCAAAAAGTCCTGCTGGCCCTGCTCCTATTATTATTACTTCTTGTGATTTAGAAACATCTTTGTATTCTGGCAATGAAATATTTTGAGATACAAAACTTTCACCTTTCAAAAAAATACTTACTTTCAGATTTATTTTAATTGATTTTTGTCTTGCATCAATCGAACGCTTTACTATCGAAATATGCTGAATATCATTCGTAGAAACTTTGATTTGTTTGGACAAAAAATCTTTTAACAAATTCTGGTTAGCAGCTATTTCGGGCGAGACTTGAAGTAAAAGTTCTTTTGGCATTTTTTATTATGTATATTCGAATTTTTGTTTATTTGGTTTTTTGATAAACAATATTAATTTTTGATTATTGAAACACTTTCCAGAATTTCATTATCTTTAAAAAGAAATAATTTATAAATCCCGTTTGATAAATTTTTTAATTCCAATTTATTATTTACCAATTGTAAAGTATATTTCTGACCCAACATATTTATTGCTATTGCTTTGTCAAATTTAAAATTACTTTCTATGTTTAAAATCCCCAAAGTTGGATTTGGAAATACTTTTACTTCATTTAACATTTGAAATTCAGGACTGGATAATGGCGTTTGGTTTTCGTAAGCACCAATGTCGATAGTATTTACGACTCTAGGATTATTTAAAAAATCTAATTCTGGTTGGGTTAAAACTGCTGGATTTCCTAAATTAATACAAGGACTTGAAGTTTGTAAAACCATATTTATTGTGGCTAAAGATGCATTTACAAAATTAGGATTACTATAAATAGAATGTACATCTTGTCCAGTTGCAGTTCTGTATGAATTAAAATTCGAATATCCAGCAGCAGAATAATAAATTATAATATCGTTCGGATTGTTATTTGGCGTGAAATAAGTGTTGTAATCAAACGTAATATTGGTTTGAGGCGAAATATTGTTCAAATTATACAAGACTTTTGTATTGTTTACATAAAAAATATTATTTTCTATTCTACAATTGCTTGCTTTACTTATTTCGATTTCCCCAACCGCGGTATTTAGAGAATTATTTTGAAAAAACGAATTGTTCCGAATAATAGTATTTAAAACTTGTCCTGTTGTGCCAATATCATATCCGCCAAGATAAACACCAGAATCTCTATTATTGTAAAAAATATTATTTTTAACCATTATGTTTCTGGTTGTTCCATTTTCTTCGCAACCAATTTCGACACCATATGAGTTGTTATAAGATTCATTTTGTTCTACTACGATATCCCAACCGCCATCTACATAAATTCCTGCAGCAGTAGAATATGGGCAAGTATTATTGTAACATTTGTTGTTTCTTACAAATCCATTTCGTGCATGATCCAAACTTGGAGTTGCTGATGCTCCATAATTCCCTTCGCATTCTATACCTATATTATTATTATCATGAACCAAATTGTTTTGTACTACAAACCCATCAACATTTCCTGAGTGTGTCAAATTTTCACTAAAGCCTGTTACATTATTATAAATATTACAACCTTCTACTAGAATATTTGTAATTGCCGAAGCCTGAGTGTTTCCTGAGCCATAAACCAAAAAAGGATGTGCATTGTCATTAGTAGTTGGTACTGTAGTGGACAATGGTGTCCATTTTATATCGTGAATTGCTATATTTATAAATTTTAAATTTGTGCAACCAATACTAGGATTTGTAAACACCAAGATTCCATTTGCATCTTGGCATAGCAAGTTTTGAATAGTTAAATTTCTAAATTCTAAATGACTGGCTCCATTAATTTGCAACATGGCAGTGCCGTTTGCAGTAGAGGTTCCCGTTCCGTCTATATAAACCAAGTCAGAATTATAGTTTCTAAAAATTATAGGATTAGTTGCTGTTCCAGAAATATTGATTATTAAATTTTCATTGTAAGTTCCTGCCTTTATAAAAATTGTACTTCCAGCTTGAGCCGTTGATGCTGCCTTTTGAATAGTTTTGTAAGATGCGGCTAGTGACAATCCAGAATTTGTATCTAATCCGTTGGCTTTATCTACATAGTAATTTAATGCAAAAAGTGGGCTAAAATTTAAAATACAAACAAAAATGACGATTACTTTTTTCATAATAACTTAATTTTAATATTCTTAAAGTTGAATTTTTAAATTTACATTTTTACAAAAATAGTATTTTGATTCCAAACATTGTAACTTTGAAATAAAATTCAAATTATGAGACAAATAAAACTAATTTGGGATTTTCGAGGATTAGCTTCCGCAAAAACAGCAGAGCACCATGAAGTTCATTTAAAAGAATTTATAATTTCTGAAAAATTATCGTTAAATATTACTGGTTTTGAAGTAATAAGTGAAATGCACGCTATTGCATTTATGGTTGTTACCAATGAAAATATGATTTCAGTACGTGACACTTTAAAACCACATCGAGGTGAGGTTTATAATGATTAAGTTTTGTTTTTAAAAACGGTAATAATTTCCCTGATTAAAAGTGATGATATAGCTCCTATGGCAAAAATACAAAGGAATTGAATTGTCCTAACATTTTCATTGCCAACAATTCTAAAATAATTTCCTATGCTAATTAAAAGCAAGACTGCCAATAGTATTTTTCTTCTTCTTTCCATTTTAAAAAAATTTAAATAATTATTAATTGGCCACTTCACTTATAAATTTAATGCGCATTAAACGCAATTCTTCTGTATCATAATCCCCATCAAATTCTTTGAGTGCGTCTTCGATTTTGTCCGATTCAGATTCCATAAAGTAATCATGAATTTCTTCCTGCTGATCATCGTCCAACATTTCATCAATCCAATAT
>NZ_JANLVD010000150.1:0-16067 GCF_031363805.1 Flavobacterium sp.
GTGTTAAATTTGCTTAATTTGCCTATCTTAATTTTTAAAAATGAACATAAAAAAGCATATTCCAAATATTATAACCTTACTCAATCTTTTTTGCGGATGTATTGCAGTGGTTTTTGTATCTAAACATAATTTTCAAATGGCCTTTTTATTTGTAAGTTTGGGAATTTTTCTAGATTTTTTTGATGGTTTTTTTGCCAGATTATTCAAAGTTTCTAGCCCTTTTGGTTTACAATTAGATTCATTGGCAGATATGGTGACTAGTGGCGTTGTTCCTGGTTATGTAATGTACAAATTGCTGACCAATAATTTTGCTTTTGGAGAAAACAGTTTATTGCCTTATTTAGGATTTATAATTACTTTAGGGGCATGTTATCGTTTGGCAAATTTCAATATCGATACTAGACAATCAGATTCGTTTATAGGTTTGCCAACGCCAGCCAATGCTTTGTTTGTGTTAAGTTTGCCTTTAATTTTGATGGATAATCAATACACACCATGGGTCGATATAGTTTTTAACAAATGGGTTTTAATTGCTATTGGCTTATTATCTGCCTTTGTAATGAATGCTGAAATTCCTTTATTTTCATTAAAAATTAAAAATTTCTCAATCAAAAAAAATGCGTTGCAAGTTTTCTTTTTGGCAACTTCTGTGCTTTTAGCCTTGCTTTTTAAATATTTGGGAGTTGCATTAATCATTGTGTTTTATGTGATACTTTCTGTTTTGAATAATACTTTTACCAAAAAAAATTAATCATTTTGTCATTTTTGACCTATGCCGCCAAAACCCATTCGCAGAAATTCTAAAACTCAAAAAAAGACTCCTTTTTATACGAGCAAAAAATTTCTATCGTATACAATTCTGATTTTTTTAGGAGTTTTTTTATATTTGAAACGAGACGCATTGGCCTATTATTTAAGTTTTAAAACTTACAGAGCTCCTTTTGAAACGCGTCAAGCAAAACTATCGGATGTAATCAACGCACATACCGAAAAATCATTTGGAATAGACATTTCAGAATATCAAAACCGTATCAATTGGGACATTCTGAGCGATTTGGAAACTGGGCATCCAATAGAATTTGTTTTCATTCGCGCCACGGCAGGTTGCAATAAAACCGATAGAAAGTTCAGCAAATATTGGCAAAAAGCCAGAGAAACCAATATGTTTCAAGGCGCTTATCATTATTACCGACCAAACGAAAATTCAATCGAACAAGCCAATAATTATATCAAAACCGTAAAATTGAAGCGTGGTGATTTCCCACCAGTTTTAGACATCGAAAAACTACCTCGGGACCAATCGATCGATAGCTTAAAAATTGGACTAAAACGCTGGCTAGAGAAAATTGAAAATCATTACGGCGTCAAACCCATTATTTATAGTAGCGAAAGTTATTATAACGATTTCCTGAAAGATGATTTTTCAGATTATCCGTTTTGGATTGCAAACTACACGGCTTTTTATCGCGAAATAAATTCCGACTGGTCAATCTGGCAAATCTCCGAAAATGCAAAAATTGAAGGCATCCGCGGTCGGGTAGATATTAATGTTTTCAATGGAAACAGCAAAGATTTAAAGGCGTTGTTGATGAAGTAATTTTATGATTTTATTTTGTGCCTATTCCAGCTTTCCACTCTAGCCCTCATTTCAAAAGCTTTTTTTCTATGCCATTGCAAGAGCTTCCTTTGGTCGCTTTGCCATGCCTAGAAAAAATAGCTTTTTAAATTTCGGGGCTGCCGCTTCAATCTGGGGCATGGTGGTAGTTTTATAATCTACACTCTTCCCCAATTAAAAATTATATCCAATTCTTGCTTGTAAATCAATAAAAACATTATTGTCGTTTACATAATTATTGAAAGTTTGCTGATATCCAACACCACCCGAAAATTCATAATTGAATCGCTTTGCAAAAACCCTTCTTATTCCATATTTTGGCACAATATATATAGAAGGATTCACATCATAATTACCACTATTTGTAATCGGACTATTACCGAATAAATAAGCAGTTCTCAGCGAAACATAATTAGAACTATTTCCTTTTATATTTCTTCCAAGTTTATTTCGCCTGTCTATACTATAATACCATCGTGGTTCCAAACAGAAATAGGGAACTATAAGTGAAAATTTTTTGTCTTCCAGATTAGGGTTATTATAATCTATGGTGTAATAAAATTGTTCAGCACCAAGTTCCATACGAAGTACTATTTTTCTATTCAATTTGGTTTCATATTGAAAACTTGCATTCACAATTCCTAGCTGAACACCATACAAATTTTTCTCAACAGATGCTTCATTTAGAGTATCACGCAAAACCTCCTGCCCATTTGCAAAAAAAGCGATTAGCATAAAACTTAAAATTATGAATTTTCTCATTTTGTTAGTTTATTTTCTTTTGCTCTACTACGATTTTCAAAGTCGCCTATATATGTATTTAATAAAATCACTTCTTCTTCATTAATTAAACCTTCTTGCTGATATGGCTATAGAATTAAGTTTGAAATTCAAAAAACATTTTGTCTTTATAGTTTTTGAATACCGATATTTCATGTTTTTCTTGTTCAAGTAAATTTTCATAAAAACAATCCTTCTTCAAAGTCCATTCATTAAAGCTAATTACATCGTTATTTTGAAGTTCAAGTTCAGTGATATCGCCAATCTTTTCTATAAGAACATTCCAATACTTGGAAACTCTATTATCAATAATTTCAAATAAATCAACTGGAAATGCTAATGGATAATTACCACTTTCATCTCCAATAATATTATAAAATAAAATATCTGAGTATTTAGAAATTGCAATAACCGTATAAATCTTACCTTGAGTAATTTCTAACTCTGAGTTATTTGACCATTCAACAAGTTTTTTATTATGTATGACTGGATCAATATTTTCTATTAAGCATTTTACTTTCATGATTTATTTAAATTTAAAGGAAATCATTTTTTTTTATAACATTAATCTCTTTTATAATTTCCTCTTTACATTCATCAATGTTTTTATCCTAGATTTCTTTAAAATAATGAGATTTTGCATCAAAATAGTAGGCAACATTGTCCAAAAACACATCACCACCTAAAATTTTATCTAAAAAAACATCATACTCATTTAACTCATTTTCTGGAAGTTCAATAAAAAACATTGGGTCTTTAACATGAAATCCATTGTTTATATCATCATCTTCATATGCTTTTTCAAGTGCTGGAATGTACGTTTTGTAAAATTTAGTTAATTCCATTTGTTTCATTCATATTTTAATATCAAAAATATTTCTTTTTGATATTATTTATTTCATCAATAAGTTCTTTTTTGTAATCCTCAATATCTTTACCTTGTATGACCTTGAAATTATGTGATTTAGCATCTAAATAATTTGATACCATATTAAATAGCTTTTCATGTTTATGATAATTCTCACTTTCAAATTTATCTAAATTATTTCTAATGGTTTCATCATCAATAAAGCTATCTGGACCACGAAATTCGAAATCTACTTTATTTACATAATTCAATGCTTTTTCCAGTGCTGGAATGTACGTTTTGTAAAATTCAATTAATTCCATCATACTTACCATTTTCATTTTCCGTCAGATTTATCTAAGCTGACTAATTCAATTCATTCCATTTTTTTATAAATTCAAATTCAGTAATTATTTCAACATTAAACTTTTCTTTAAAATCATCTATTTTAGCATTAGTATCTAACCAAAACCCATAATTATTATTAAAAGGCATTTTTACAATTACAATATTTTTGTTATCTAAACCTATTTCTCTTTCAATACAATTTTCTTCCATATTGTATTCAATATTCCATTCTAAAACATCATCAATTTTATCACTAAAATCAGGATTAGAAATTGGGATAAATGAAGTCAGTATCTTTTCTGCAAACTTTGAAAATATACTTTTTCTTTTATTAGAAACTTCTTTTTGACTATTATATTGAAATTTAAAGTAAATCATAATTTATTATTTTTTAATATGGAAATGTCCTGCATCATTCACTCTCCAGTTGTTTCCTGGTAATTTTAACTTTCGAAATGATTTATTTAAGCTCCGAAGTGTTGGGTTGCCTATTTTCTTCCAGTGATTTGCTCCAGCACCCCATTTAATTGAAAGAGATGTTTTTTGACCCATAGCAAAACTATAAGATTTATCAATTCTAATCCATTGTTTAATTCCCCCTGTGGCTGCATTGAAATTATTTGATAAGCTTCTACCTGCACTCCCAATAGAACTTAATTCGCTACCTAAACTTCCCATCCTAGATAGTGCACCTTCCATTGCATAAGGAGAAACAAAAGAAGCAGCAATATCTGGCGAACTATATCCTGCTGTATATGCCCATTCATTAGCAGACAAATTCATGGCATTATTAAAAGTTTCATACTTATACTCATCACTTGCATTCACCATAAAACTCCTGCCTGCCATAACATCATTGCCAAAACTTTGTAAACTATTACCCCAGTATTGAGCACTATTTATATTTGATGAGAAAAAATCAACAACGTCGGTTATTCTATCATTTAAACCTTGATTATAATTTTGTTCAATTCCATTCATGAAATTGCCAAAATTTACTACTGAATTTCCCCCAGTCCAACTACTACTACCATCTTGCGGAAATGGTGCCGGTTCGACACTACCCCCGCTACTGCTTTTGCCACCACCAAACAAACGATTAAAAAATCCTTTTACATCATTCTTTACAGACTCTATATTTCTACGTACAAAACCAGTTGTACTATTAACACCTTTTTTAATGTCGCTCCATCCAGAATTTATTACGTTGTTTCTAAACCACGCTGCGTTTTGCGGGTCTTTGAAAAAGTTTCCTACAGAGGCAAAAATGTTTCCTGCAGCTGCTTGTTCAGTGTTTGAAAAACCAGAATTACCACCAGCTACATCTGGGCAAGTAGGACAGTTAGCTGTTTCCCCACTCGGGTCAGTATACATAAGCGGATTGTTCAACACATACCCATATCTATTATAGTTTTGTGTATTGTAAGGATCTTGCACAAAATTATCTGGTTGCAGGAATCGGTGCAATTTTGGGTCATACAAACGCCCGTTCATATGTATAAGCCCTACAGTTTGCAAGTGTTCATGTCCTGTATAACCTCTATCAATAAGAGTAAGACCGTTTAATATATTGCCTGCGCCATCAGTTACTTTTATAATATTTCCCCAAGCATCAAACAACCGTTTTTCAAGTACTTGTGCCGCTTGGTTGGTTATAGCCAGTATGGTTCCCTGATAATCACGATGCAAATATAAGAATTCCTTTTGTTGTAAACCATCACTTTTTAGTACAATAGGGGCAGAATATCCGTCGCCACCTATATAAGTTAAAAACTCAACTTCGCCAGTTACAATATTGTGTTTTACCTCCATAATACCATCAGCACTATAATGCTTGCGGTAGGGGCGCAACAATTTATCATTACTCATACTACCATAATACATAGCACTTCTACTATTATCATCATTATAAGTAAACGAGATTTTATCAACCCCTGTTTCTTCAATTTGTACTGGGCTTTTAAAAGCATTATAAGTTATGTTCAATTCTCTTTGAGCAGTGGCATCTGCGGTTTTTACAATTTTCACATCTTCAAACCATGTATTTCCTGTACCATTTTGATCTACCCTCAGTCTCAGTTTTTTAATATTTGCAGGTACCATGATAGTTTTGGTAAGCAAATACCAGTTGTTTTTTGTTGTCGTGACAACATTGTCAAAACTGGTAAAAAAGGCGGTTTCAGTTGCTGTTTTCATGAGCATTAGCAAACCAGATTGCGGATTATCGCTGTACACCCAAGCAGAAAATGTATATTGGGTAGCAACAGCGTTGTCTATATTGATCCAGCTATCTGCATATACATTTTGGTCTGCACTCCCAGCATTATTCAATTTTAAAGAGGTTCTTCCAGATCGGAATATATAATTATCATAGCTAACAAAATTTTGGTTGGCAGGATATTTATCTTTGCCCCATTTTTGTTCTCCATCAAAACTGTCTGAAAAAACACCTTCTCTATTTGCATAATGTGCCAATGCTTCAGGTGCTACTTCAACTGAAGTATTTTGATAAGCTTTAGCAGGATTGGTATAATTATAGGTACCTACTGTATTTGCAATGATACGCCCTTTAATGTCGTAGGTTTGAGTTTCTTGTATGCTTTTGGCATTTGTATATTCCGTAAGTCTGTCTAAAGCATCAAACTTGAATGTTTCATTCCAGTTAAACATACTGTTACTGCGACTGGTCAAATTGCCTCTTTTCGGTTCAAAAACCGTATTTAATGTCATGATATTTACAGGTGTAGTGCCTGGAATTTCATGTTTGGTTTGTGTACTAAAACCATATTGGTCATAACTGTTTGCTATTGCGATACCGTTCCCCAAGGTGGCACTAATCAATTGTCCTCGAGCATTTACAGTATTGGCTTGCCATAAAACATTGACACCACCGTCTAGTATTTGCCAGTGAGAGCCATTTTTATAGGTGTTTTTAACCAGTCTGGTAGATGATTTTCCTGTGGCATTGTGCACAGTATTGTAATTTTCAAAATCGACTCTTCCAAAATCATCATAACCCATTTCGTGCGTGAAAATAGCGTTTGGGTTATTTTCTACAGTAGAAATGAGTCTTTGTTTGTTATCATACCCATTGGTATAAGTAGTGGTTGTATTTTCCAATAGATCTTGAAAACTACTCAATTTTAATAGCTTTGAAGAAGCATCGTAAGTATACGTCGTTTTCGAATTGGTCAAATCGCCTACTATTGTTTTTTCGGTTAGGTTTCCAACGGCATCGAGTGTATATGTGGTAGCCCCTTTTGGAGTAGTTTCTTTGGTGAGTTCACCTAGTTCGTTGTATTCATAATCATAGATTCCTGCAGAAGGGTCTGTTAATTTTGTTTTTCTGCCCCAACCATCATATTCCATATTGATAATAGTGCCATCAAAATTAGATTGTTTTAAGTTTCCATTGGCATAATACTGGTAGTTGATAGTACCACCTTGATCTGTCACAGATTTTACATTTCCTATCGAATTTTTAATAGTGGTCACTGTTTTTGTACCGTCGCTTACAGTAGTGGTCAAGCCAGCAGGATAAGATATGGTGGTAATTTTTCCAGTTGGCAACGCAGACTCTATAAGTCTACCATAGCCATCAAATTTTGAGGTGGTAAACTGTGTTGGAGCTGCACTCATAGTACTTACAGGCTCTCCTACACTTACTTTCCTACTATAATCGTCATATTGGCTCATTACATACGACCAAGTATTGTCTATATTTTTGCTTCCGGCAATTATTTCTCTACCCAAATCGTCAAGTTTCATAATACTGGAGTTTCCCTCATCACTTTGAGAGGTTATAATTGTATTTATAAATTCAACTTTGGTGTATGTGTTAGTAGCAGTTTTACCCAAATAATCAGTAGTTTTTATTTTTTTGCCCCACACATCATATTCGTATTGGGTGGTTAAATTGTACGGATTGGTTTCAGAAAGTAGCCATCCCTTACTGGTATTATATCCAAACTGCGTTTGCAAACCTTCAACATCAGTACTTTTTGTTAAAAATCGTCCAGATGGGTCATATTCATAACTGGTTATCCTTGGGGTAAGTCCGGTAGCAGAAATGGTTTTTTTAGTAATATTACCAAAAGTATCATAATCATTGTTTTCAGTTATAAAGTTGGTAAGATGACCTTTCTTTTTTATTTCCGACAATAAATGGTTGGCATTAAATGTATAAATTTCTTCGGTTGTTTTAGTGTCGCCATGACTTGTCACACTGGTGTTTTTCTTTTGTGGTCTACCAATATAATAAGTTCCTCCTGTGGGTTGATTCAAATAATCTACGGTTGTAGTCTGTGTTTGTTCTACTGTACCCGCATTTTTTGTTATAACATTGCTTGTTGTAGGGTTGTTATATGCATCATACTGTGTGGTAATTTCGCTTGAAGTATTGTTAATACCGTCAAAACTAGTGGAAGCAGTATTTTTTATTTTAAAAACTTTGCTAGGTGACATTTCGTCAATATAGGTTAACTGCGATTTTGATATAAAAGAACTTGGACAACTCATAGAGGCATATCCTAGTCCAGTTATTGTGAAATTTTCTGTAATAGCACCTTTTTTAGTAATATCATATTTAGATATTGAGGATATAACAGGTAAATTATCATTAAACCAATTGGTACGCATAAAACCTTGAAAACCTAAAAACCCCAATCCAGATACATCGCTAACCGCTCCATAATATTTAAACAATTGTTTAGTATAATTTTCTGTACTTTGAGTTTCAAATTTGGATACAACTTTAAACCCAGGCACAGTAGCAATATCCATATTGGGATAAAACTCATTATAACTTCTATCAACATAAATTCCGCTATAATAATCAAGACTCGAGATTAAAGGCGAATAGCTTATTTTTTTTACTACACCATTTCCAGTAGCTATAATTCTCACAAGCTTCTCTTTATCAAAATCTTTTTTAGATTGAAATCTATGTATTTTTTGATTTGATATAAAAGCCAATTCCAAACTTTGATTTAGCTGTCTTGAATTTAAAAAAATAGGAATAGGATAAGCATTTATTGTTGTTTGTATGTTAGATGAACTAATAGATTGTTCATAAAATCCAGTACCCATATTTTCATACGGTCTCACGGCTATAAGTCCATCACCATTTTGAATATTTTTATAGGTATATGCAAGAGCAATATCTGTCTTACCATCATTATTCAAGTCATTATTAATTAAGTGATAGGTATCGTTGACTGTATTTGCTAAATAGGGAGGGCCAACTATATCATTTTTTATAAAACTGATCCCAGTACCGGTATATTTTGTGTAATTACTCCCATATCCCTTAGGAATCATAAAATCTATTTTTCCATCACCATTATAATCGCCCAGAAGAATAATTCTAGAAGTTACAATATCACTATCGTAGGGAGAATTATATAAATTAACAAACTGTTTGGCATCGTTTAGCGTATATATTTTTACATTGCCGGAATTAAAAACATAAATATCGTCTTTGCCATCACCATTAAAATCTGCTACCAGAATTTTACTGTCGTTATATGTTTGTAAGTTGCCTGCTTCGTTGACAAAATTGGCAGTCAAACGGCGGTCAAGGTTTACAAAATAAGATTTTCCGCCTTGTTGAGTATAAGTATAGCCAGTGCAAGGATCGTAAGGAACATACAAACTAATACTTTTTTCTATAGTAACGGCATCGGTCAAACCATCTCCATTAAAATCGCCACTGATATACATTTTAGGTACATCTCTTTCAATAGTCTGCAAAATCGGTTCATTTCGATTGAAATTGTTATTTACTTTCCCAATGCCGATTAGATCTTGATTTGGAGATAAATTAATTTCACAACCTGGACAATTTGGACAATAATCATAATAATAATATTCCATAAAAAATTTAGGAAAAGTATATTCTTTTAATTCTTGAGAATAAATAGGATTTGTAATACCCGCAGAATAACCTTGAAATGATGTAACATTTGTAGAATTATTTTGTTTGACTACACACCAACCTTGTTGGGGTAATAATTTATTATTCCAGGTTAACCAGGATATAGGGAAAATTTCTTCAAAACCCCCCACATTATGCTCCCAGCCTATGTTTGCATACTGATTATTTAATTCGTCAAAAAGCCAATATTTTTTCTTAGCATCCGATCCTACTGTTGGATATAGTAAAAAATCCATACTACCATCTCCATTAAAATCTCCAGAAACAGTAGCGGCGTTCGCTAAAGATATGTTTCCTACTGTTAAGTTTGCAGAAACTGGTGGCAGATATGACATACTTTGATATCCATCTTCATACTGAAAATAGATTGGATTATATGATTTTGTATTATCCCCACTTTTTTCGGATATCGTATACATCCTCTGATAATGTAGTGAAGTAAGTGTGTGCTCTAAAAAATAATTTCTATATCCTACACCATTCCCTATTACTTTAATTTCGCTTAATATTTTATTTAGTGTTGAAGCTTGACCATAAATATAGGTAACCTCAGATCTTATTCTTGCCTTGTATACAAATTGTATTTCGTTAATAAATGAAGCATTACCAAGTGCACCATATTGGATATTTTTTACTATAAGAGTATTATCAGCGTTGTCATAAATATATTTTATTCTTACCCCTTGTGGGTTTTCCCAATAAGTAATTGCCCAATCTGTTATTGAAAGCGAGTTACTTGAATTGCCATATTCTGCTTTTGAGCCATCAGGATATTGTACTAAAAAATAAGCGGGTCCATAATTTGTTCCAAAGGAAGAAACTCCATAAGAGGTGATTTTTACGTTACTGAAGTTTTCTGTTTCATATACCGCACCATCACCACCATAAGTGCCAGTTTTTAAAATTAACCGTTGTCCATCAAAAGCAAAACGATCTAAATTATCAAAATCAACGGCATCGATCACACCATCGTGAAACATGGTCGAAGGAATTCTAGATATAGTAGATACCCCAGAAATATTCCAACCATAACCTGCTATACCATTTCCACCCTGACTATTGTAGGCCAAGCTTACTTGTGGTACAACACCATTTATACCTGGTGGCAGTGCGATGGGAATATTGTATGTCGCTCCACCTGTTAGTGAGACGTCAAGTTGCCCTTCTGTTATGCCTACTTCACTAGAATTTCCTGTTGGTGAACCTGCGGCTTTAGCAAGGGTATTATTTTCTGGCTGTGGGTCACTGGCAATGTTTTTTTCGCCAATATCAATTCTTTTTATTGGTTTAATTCCTTGAACAGGATTGTTGCCATATGGATTTTCTTGGCTGTAAGAAAGTGTCTGTAAAAGTAAAAACGAAAGTAGTACTATTTTCTTCATCGTTAGTTTTTTATAATTTTTATAGATTTTTGTTCACCGTTTGTGTATAATATCAATAGATCATATACTCCTTGCGGATATTTTTGAAAATACAATATTTTTTCATTTGTATTTTCCAATTTATTATATGAGCCCACAAGTTGTCCAGTCAGAGAATATATTTGTATCAGCGATACTTTATTATTATCAACCAATTCCCATTTCAAGTACAATTCTTCTTTTACAGGATTTGGATAATAAGATATTGCATCTTCAGGAAACGCTTTTATAAGATTTTCATCTTTTATTTTAGCAATTTCTTTTGATGTTGGGTTGCCATTTTCATCGTATTCAATACAATTAATACACAATGATCTTTTAACTTGATTACCAGCAGTGTCATATTCAAATAAAATCTTAATTTGAGAATAGCTTGAAATAGTACCAAATAGCAATGTTAATAATAATAGTTTTTTCATATTTATAGAAGTTTTATTTTTTTCAAAATTAGTTTTATAACAAATATTACAATGACTATACATATTAAATTTATGTTGTAAAAATATTACCAATTTGATTTAATAAGTATTACCTTGCCCTATGTTTATTTTGCAAATATATTAAGGTTGTAGAAATAAATTTTACGGTTTTCCCGCGTATTTTGTTAAACTTTTCGAGTCCCTAACCATATTCAGTTAGATGACAAATAATTTTTTGTAAGATTATTTTTAAATTGTAAGATTTTCTAACTCCCAACTTCCAATTTCCAACCCCCATCTTCCATCTTCCAACTCCTAACTTTTAAATAAAAACAACAACATAAATACAAACCTTAACAATTTTTATCTATTTTTGAAATATTATTAACAATCAAAACTCAAAATTATGTCTTCAACTTCAGAAGTAGGTCACAACAAAAACGTTGCAAATTTCGGTAAAGCGTACCAAATACTTGAGGAAATGGGAACACTCTACAACCCATCCAATCCAAATATTTTACTCCCAAATCTTGCGCCCAAGGAAATAGATTTAGCTGCTACCATGAAAGTGCTCAACAAACAAGCACCTATTTATAAAAATGCAGTAGCAGACAGAGAAGTAGAAATAGCACCTTTGGGCAAATTGGCCACAAGATCATTCAATTTCTCAAACTCTACAAATATTTCTGCAAAAGACAAGGAAAATTTGCTAAGTCAAGTTAAAAAAATACGTGGCGATGTAAAAACAAAAATTATAAATCCTGAAACTTCAGAATCTGATGCCATATCAACCTCTCAAATGAGCTATGACAGTCGTATTGCAAATTTGGATACGTTTATCAGCCAGCAAGCATCACACCCTGAATATATTCCAAATGAAGATGATTTAAAAATCGCTACGTTACAGACCTATCATGAACGTTTATCCAAATTAAGTGAAATAGTAAATCAATCAGGTTTTGCATTAATTACAGGAAGAAAAAATCGCGATATTATTCTATACAATGGCAATTCCAATGTCATACAGCTTATTAGAGAAATAAAATCTTATTTAAAGTCTCTCGGCGCAGCAGGTTTGCCATATTATAAAGCATTGGTAAAATTAAAATTTAGAGATATAGAAAGATAAAAAATACAAAAACCAACAAGGTAAATTTTCACTTTGTTGGTTTTTTTAAATCCTTTTAACGCATGGGAAAATCCTTTTAACGCATAGGGAAATCCTTTTAATGCGTGGGGAAATACTTTTAACGCATGGGGAAATCCTTTTAATGCCTGGGGAAATCCTTTTAATGCATGGGGAAATACTTTTAATGCATGGGGAAATACTTTTAACGCATGGCGAAATACTTTTAACGCATGGGGAAATCCTTTTAACGCATGGGAAAATCCTTTTAACGAATCCGCAAATTTTTATGATGCATTGACCCTTCCTAAAACTCCAATTTCTTTTTTCTTAACTCAAAGTTCTGACCCAAGTAAACCCGCCGAACCATTTCATCCTGAACCAAATCTTCGGGAATTCCAGCTTTTAAAATGCCACCTTCAAACATAAGATAAGTTTTATCTGTAATAGCCAAAGTTTCCTGTACATTATGATCGGTAATTAAGATACCAATATTTTTATTTTTCAGTTGTGCTACAATGCGCTGAATATCTTCCACCGCAACAGGATCAACACCTGCAAAAGGTTCGTCCAGCAAAATAAACTTTGGGTCGGTTGCCAGACAGCGGGCAATTTCTGTTCGCCTGCGTTCGCCACCGGAAAGCAAATCGCCACGATTGGTTCGAATATGTTGCAAACTAAACTCGTCTATGAGCGATTCCATTTTCGCTACTTGTGCTTCTTTAGACAAATTGGTCAATTGCAAAACGCTCAAAATATTGTCTTCAATACTCAATTTTCTAAAAACCGACGCTTCCTGAGCCAAATAACCAATACCATTTTGTGCCCGTTTGTACATCGGGAAATCGGTAATATTCATATCGTCCAAATAAATATTGCCAGCATTTGGTTTAACCAAACCCACAATCATATAAAATGAAGTGGTTTTTCCAGCACCATTTGGTCCCAAAAGTCCAACTATTTCACCTTGGTTTACTTCAACCGAAATACCTTTTACGACACTTCTTCCCTTATAGGTTTTTACTAAATTTTCTGCTCTTAATATCATTGATTGTGGTTATTTGTTGATTTGGTTATTTAATTATTCGGTAAATTAATGAATAATCAAATAACCAAATCAACATATTAACAATTTTTTGCAATACTACATTCCCCCTTCGGGGATTAGGGGGCTTTCAAGCGCTTCCCAAAATTCGTAAGCTCTTCTTAAATGTGGAATCACAATGGTACCGCCAACCAATGTAGCAACCGACATGGTCTCCATCATTTCATCTTTGGTTACACCCAACTTAAAGCAGGTTTCCAAATGGTATTTTACACAATCGTCACATCGCAAAACCGCCGAAGCTACCAATCCCAACAACTCTTTGGTACGAACATCGAGTGCGCCTTCCGCGTAAGTGTTGGTATCCAGATTAAAAATTCTCTTGATGACTTTATTGTTGTCGTTTAACAATTTTTCGTTCATTTTCGAACGATAATCATTGAATTCATTGACTAAGTTGCTCATTTTTCTTTTCTTTTTTTATTACAAATGCAGATATAAAAATACTGGCTTCATATATTAATAACATCGGAATGGCTACCGAAATTTGACTTATCACATCCGGAGGCGTTACTATTGCGGCAAGTATTAGCAATATTACGATGGCATATTTCCTTGAACTTCTCAAAAAAGCGGGTGTAACTAAACCCAACTTTGTTAAGAAATAAATAATAATTGGCAATTCAAAAAATAATCCAGAAGCAATCACGGCTGTTTTGATCATACCAATATAAGATTCTAGATTGAATTCATTTTTCACGATATCGCTAACTCTAAATGTGGCTACAAAATTTATCGACATGGGCACAATCACAAAATAGCCAAACAAAACACCCAGAAAAAATAATATTGAAGCTACCGAAATAAATAATTTGGCATTTTTTTTCTCATTTTGATACAATGCTGGGCTAATAAATTTCCATAATTCCCATAAAATAAATGGGAACGAAAGTATAAATCCCGCAGTGATACAAGTCCAAACAAAAACATTTACCTGACCTTCCATACTGGTATTTTGAATAGTGAAAGGCAGTTCTGTAATGCAAATATTTTCTGCAAAATTCAAATAATTGGATACGTTACAAAAAAACCGATACGTAATAAAATCTGGATGTGTGGGTCCAAAAATAATAGTATCAAAAATATAATCGCTCACAAAATAAACCAAAGTTGACATGACTATAATAGCCAATGTGCTTCGAACTAGCAACCATCTCAACTCTTCTAGATGGTCTAGAAATGACATTTCGTTTTTAAGTTTTTTTGCCATTATACTATTCCTTCTTTTAAGATATCGTGCAAATGCAAAACACCAACATATTTTTCGTTATCCAAAACAACCAGTTGTGTAATGGCAAAATCTTCTAGAACATTAAAGGCATCCATAACCATATCATTATATTGAATCATTTTTGGATTTTTAGTCATAATATCTTTAGCCGTCAAATGCGTAAAAGTATCATTTGTATTCAACATTCTTCGAATATCACCATCGGTAATAATTCCGATTACTTTATCATTTTCAACTACGGCAGTCACACCTAATCTTTTTTCTGAAATTTCAAAAATAACATTTTTAATGGATGATTCTGGATCGACCATTGGTTTATGACTTATGTCGAGCATATCTCGCACACGCAACAATAGTTTTTTACCCAAAGCACCTCCTGGATGAAACTTCGCAAAATCTTCGCTTTTAAAATCTCGCATTTCCATCAAACAAACGGCAAGTGCATCCCCAAGAACCAATTGTGCAGTTGTACTATTGGTAGGAGCCAAGTTATTTGGACAAGATTCTTCATCAACATGGGCATTTAAAATCACATCCGATTCTTTACCTAAATAAGAAGTCAAATTTCCTGTAATTCCAATTAATGGATTGCCAAATCTTTTTAATAAAGGAACCAATGCTTTTATTTCTGGACTATTCCCACTTTTTGAAATACAAATAGTAGCATCGTTTGGTTGCAACATTCCTAAATCACCATGAATTGCTTCTGCGGCATGTAAAAACATAGATGGTGTTCCTGTAGAATTAAACGTAGCGACCATTTTTTGAGCAATGATTGCACTTTTTCCAATTCCTGTCACGACCAATCTTCCTTTGCAATTAAAAATAATTTCAGCAGATTTTGCAAAATCATCAGTAATTAATTCTGATAATTTTGCAATTGATTTACTTTCTGAAAGAATGGTTTTTTTGGCAGATGCCAAAATATTTTCTTTTGATATCAAAACAGAATATTTTTAAATTTGTATATGTAAAAGTAATTTGTATCTTTATGTGTGCAAATTTAGATAAAATACTATTAATAAAGAATGAATTCACACGAAATAGATATACACAAGGAGTTAAAAAAATATTTTGGGTTCAACCAATTTAAAGGTTTACAAGAACAGGTTGTAAAAAGCATTATTACAGGACATAATAGTTTTGTAATTATGCCTACTGGTGGCGGAAAGTCATTATGCTACCAGTTGCCCGCATTAATTCAAGATGGTTTTGCTATCGTAGTTTCTCCATTAATAGC
>NZ_JANLVD010000184.1:0-9574 GCF_031363805.1 Flavobacterium sp.
AATACTGTCCACCATTGTTTGTTGGCTTTGCCTTCAACTGGTCTTGCTACATCTACAGTAACATCATGATAGCTTTTGCTACCAATAACCAAAGGTTTTCTAATGGGTGCTTCGTAATGAGACGACATAATTTAATTTTAGATTCTAGATTTTAGATTTCAGATTTTTAAAAAAACTTCTTTCTTATCTATATTTTACAATTCTTCTTTATACCTATTGTTACTAATTTCTAACTTTAACGTGGTAGAAAACATTTGGTTTTGTACCGATATGTTCCAATAAGTGATACATTCTTTTGTCTTCAGACAAAGTAACTATTTCACTTTCCTTGTCATTTACATCACCAAATTTCATCGCACCAGAAGTACAAGCGTTTGAACAAGCGGTTTGGAATTCTCCATCTACAACAGGTCTTCCTTCTTTTTTTGCATTCAGAATAGTAGCTTGTGTCATTTGAATACACATAGAACACTTTTCCATAACACCACGAGAACGAACATTTACATCTGGATTTAACACCATACGACCTAAATCGTCATTCATATGGTAATCAAATTCTTCATTTTTATTGTACAAGAACCAGTTGAAACGACGCACTTTATAAGGACAGTTGTTGGCACAATATCTAGTTCCAACACAACGGTTATAAGCCATATGGTTTTGTCCTTGACGACTGTGAGACGTTGCTGCTACTGGACAAACTGTTTCACAAGGTGCATGATTACAGTGCTGACACATTACTGGTTGAAAAGCCACTTGCGGATTGTCCGAAGCTTCTTCCATACCACGTAAAGTAGAAACTGTATCTAACAATCCTTCACTTCCTTCTTTGGTTTTATTGTCACCATCGAAAGTAGTTTCAGAAGAATAATATCTATCGATACGCAACCAGTGCATATCACGACTACGTCTTACTTCAGATTTTCCAACTACTGGTACATTATTTTCGGCGTGGCAAGCAATTACGCAAGCGCCACAACCTGTACACGCATTCAAATCGATAGAAAGATTGAAATGATGACCGACAGAACGGTCAAAAGATTCCCATAAATCGACAGTTGTTGCTGCAACTTCTTTGTGATCTAAAGATACCATAGGAACAAGATTCCATTCTGCTTCATCTTTAGTATTGAATATTTCAAGAGACGTTTCTTTGATGATATCACCACGTCCCATTAATGTTTTTTGCAATTGAACACAGGCAAATTCGTGTTCACCATCTTCTTTAGTTATACTTACCGATTGAACATTATTGAAGTTGTTATATAATGAGTAAGCATTTACACCAACCATCATTTCTTCTTTCATAGCAGCTTGACGACCGTAACCTAATGCAAGACCAACTGTTCCTTTAGCTTGACCTGGTTGGATAATAACTGGCACTTTCTCCAATTTCTTACCATTTACAGTCAAAGTCACATAACTTCCGTTAAGTCCGCCATTGGCTACATTCCAGTTTTCTAATTCCAATGCTTTGGCATCTGATTGAGAAACAGTAACATAATTATCCCAAGATGCTCTTGTTATTGGATCTGGAAATTCTTGCAACCAAGGATTATTCGCTTGTTGTCCATCGCCCAATCCAGTTTTGGTATATAAAACCAATTCTAATTTTGTTGGCGTAGCTTTGGCTAATGTTGCAGCTGCTCCGTTAAAATCGGCACCAGCTCCAGAACCTGAAGTAACACCTTCTGTAACGGCTACTCCATCGTGAACCAATTGATTCCAAGATTTAGATCCTGACCAAGAAGCGCGAAGATAATCGTAATATTTTTGAGTATTTCCTGTCCAAGACAATAAGGCATCTTGAAATTGGATTGTATTAAATAAAGGACGAATAGTAGGTTGTGTCAAAGCATAGCTTCCTTTCACAATTATTACATCGTTCCAAGATTCTAAATAATGTGGTGTTGCCACAGCAATATTGGTTTTTGAAGCCGTTTCGTCTTCTTTCATAGAGAAAGCAACAGACAATTTTACTTTTTTCAGAGCTTCTTCAAATGCCGCACCGTTTGGTAAAGTATAAATTGGGTTTACACCATTCATAATTAAAGTATGAACAGCACCCGATTTCATATCAGCTATTAGTTGTTTTACATCAGCATTGTTTCCTTTGCGGATTTGACGTGAATTTGATGGATTGAAAGCTTCACTTCCCAAAGCACGGTTGATGGCTAGAACTAACAATTGTGCATTTTTATCATCAATACCACAAACCAAAACACCTTTGCTTCCAGCCACTTTTAATTGTTGTGCCGCTTTGACAACCGCATCATCATTATCGGTTTTTGAAGTAGTTACTGAACTTCCAGTAATAGTATTGTATATTTTTACTAAAGCTTGTTTTTGGTTGGAAATAGTCATTGGCACACGCTTATCTGCAGCAGCACCAGACAATGTCATGTTGGCTTCAAACTGAAAGTGACGTGACATTTTTCCGTTTTGAGGAATTCTGCCTTTTGCATATCCTGAATCGAAACCACCACCTTGCCAATCTCCTAAGAAATCTGCACCGACAGAAACAATTACTGAAGCTTTAGAAAAATCGTAATCAGCCAAAGCTCTTTCGCCATAAATAGCTTCAAAAGCATCTAAAGCTTCTGATGAAGAAATGGCATCATAAGTCACATGTTTTGCATTGGCATTAGCCGAAACAAATTGGGAAATTAATCTATCTGTTGATGGACTTGCAGAAGTATTCGTTAATATGACAATTTTTCCACCTTTAGCTTTAGCATCGGCAACACTAGCTTTTATTCTTGAATTGGCTTGATCCCAAGTGGCATTTTTATGATCAATTTTAGGGTTTTTCAAACGCATACTATCATATAATGACAATACAGATGCGTGAACACGAGCATTGGCATGAAAGTTTGCGCCTTCAATTTTATTATTATCAATTTTAATTGGACGACCTTCGCGGGTTTTTACTAATATATTAGCAAAATCGAAACCATCCGCTACAGTTGTTGCATAATAATCTGCAACGCCTGGGATAATTTCTTCAGGTTGAACCACGTATGGTATAGACTTATTCACTGGACCTTCGCAGGCAGCGAGTGTTGCTGCAGCAGTACTAAATCCAACGTACTTAAGAAAATCACGACGTGTAGTAGAAGATGTGGCTAAAGTAGCGGCATCCGCTAAAAATTCGTTTGTTGGAATGGCTTCCACAAATTCGTTATTTCTAAGCGTCTCAACAATAGAACTATTTTCGTCTAGTTCTTCAACACTTTTCCAGTATTTTTTGTTTGATGACATATTCTTTTATTGGTTATTCGTTTTATTTGATTATTTGGTAATTCGTTATTCGGTTAAATAAATAAACGAATAACCGAATAAACTTTTTAACAATGACATTTTCCACATTCTAAACCTCCCATTTGCGCTGCAGTCAGTTTGTCTACACCATATTTTTTAGAAAGTTCTTCGTGAATTTTTGTATAATATCCATTGCCTTCAATTTTTACATTGGTTTCGCGGTGACAATTGATACACCAACCCATGGTTAATGGTGAATGCTGACGCATAATTTCCATAGTTTCAACAGGCCCGTGACAAGTTTGACATTCAATACCACCTACAGCAACGTGTTGTGCGTGATTGAAATATACAAAATCAGGTAAATTATGAATTCTAACCCATTTGACAGGTTTGGTTTTTCCTGTATATTTTTGATTGGTTTTGTCCCAACCTACAGCATCGTATAATTTTTGTATTTCTCCAGTGTAGAATTCTTTGGTGTATTCTACGTAAGTCGAATCTTTGCTTCCTACAAATTCTGCAATATTTTTATGGCAATTCATACATACATTCAAAGAAGGAATTCCAGAATGTTTGCTGACCCTGGCAGATGAGTGGCAATATTTACATTGAATTTGATTTTCGCCAGCGTGAATTTTGTGTGAATAATGTATAGGTTGAATTGGCGCATAACCAATATCTACACCTATTTGAGAAAGATATCCGTAAACCACATAAGCACTAGATAATAATAACAATATGACAGTTACTAGAATTAAAAATTGGTTTTTGGCAAATGCTTTCCAAATGGGTAACGATTTTTCTTTTTGAACTACTTCAATACCATTGTTTTTGGCAATTTTGCTTAAAACATTGTTTACCATAAACAACATGACAATTAAAACTAGCAATACAACACCCAATAAACCTAGGACAAGATTGTTTGACATTCCACCTTCTGAAGATTGACCAGAACCGCCATCTGTCGGAGTTGGTGGTGCTGCAACCGTTTCTTTTGGTGTATCGGTATAAGCAATAATATTATCAATATCCGCTACTGATAGTTGCGGAAATTGATTCATAGCTACTTTATTATATTCATTATAAATTTTTAATGCTTCTGGATCACCAGCAGCAATAAGACCTTTGCTATTTGGAATCCACTTTTGAAGCCACTCACGACTGTGTCGTTGAGAAACACCACGCAATGCAGGTCCAGTCATTTTTGCATCAAGCTTATGACAAGCTGCACAATTTGCATTAAAAAGCGCTTTACCAGCTTCAGCATTTCCAGCGGCTGCAACAACTGCAACTGGAGGAGCAACTGCTGTTTGGGCAGAAGAACTTAATGAAAAGGACAATACCAACGCTAAACTTAACGCTATTGTCCTAAAATTCGATTTATGGTTTCCCACTTTTTTCATATCTTAAATGATTATCATCTAAATTTAGCTTTGCAATTAGTGCTTTTATTGCACTAAACACAATATACCAATTAAAAAACTTGCACAAAAATACGACTTATGTGTTGTTCTCAAAAACCAAATTATATCTTAATTATTAATTTATATTTATTCTAAATAATAATTTTTGATTTCTATTATAACTTAAAATGTACTTTTGTGTAAATATATATTCATTATGAGAATTTTAGGTTTTTTGAGAATCGATTTTAAATTAATTGTATTGGTTATTCTATCTGCGAATTGTTATGCACAATCTGGAAAGACATCCATAACACAAGATCAGAGATTCGAGCAGCTTTTGAACGAAAAAAGAAAGATAAACTCCTCTATAACATTAAGTGATCGATTTAAAATTCAAATATTTACAGGCGATAGTGAAACTAGTAAAGTGGCTTTGCAAGATTTTAGAAAAAAAAATAAAGATATTGATGCTACCATAGTTTTTAATACACCTATATATAAAGTTTGGGTTGGAAATTTTAAAACAAGAATTGAAGCTGAAAAAAAACTACAAGATTTTAAGAAAAAATATCCCAATGCTTTTTTAATTAAGCCAAACAAATAATTTTTTTTAGGAATGAATTTAAAACAGATAAAACAAAAATATAGTAGTTTTAATTGTTGTTTGTAGATTCTCTTTCGATAACTGCAGTTTCTAGTTCTACAATTTTTGACAGGAATGGTTTTGATTCTTTTTTGCAAATCATTTCTTCTAATAATAAATCAAAAGATTTAGACCCCATTTCATAGCTTGGTTGGTCAACAGTGCTCAGTTTTGGCGAAATAACTTGCGCCATAAACCAGTTGCTAAATCCAATAACCTTAATTTGATTGGGAACAATAATTTTATTTTCATTAAAATAAGACAAAACGCCTATGGCAACTAAATCTGTAATTACAAAAATACCATCAACATCAGGATGATCTTTTAATATTTGTTCAGCAAAAAGTTTCCCTTCTTCAAAAGTCACCTCTTTGCATGTGTAAACTAATTTTTGATCAAATTTTAAATTATTAATTTCCAGTGCTTTTTTGTAACCTAGAAACCTATCAATAGCGTTTTGTGGATTTAATGGACCACGAATATGGGCAATTTTTTTGCAACCTTTGTCAATTAAATGTTGAACAGCTTCCATAGCCGCTTTTTGGTCGTTGATAATGACTTTGGAACTTTTTATAAGTTTGGAAATTTTGTCAAATTGAACCAGAGGAATTTCTCTTCGCAAAATTTCTTTCAAATGGGCATCGTTATTTGATTCGTTGGAAAGCGAAATAATAATTCCATCTACTCTTTTATTAATCAATAAGTTTACTTGCTTTTTTTCTAATTCTAAAGATTCATTCGATTGAAGAATAATAACCAGATAACCATTTTCTTCAGCTCGATGGATGATTCCATTGATTACATTGGAAAAAAAATGATGCACAACTTCTGGAATAATTAATCCAATAGTTTTGGATTCGTTGGTTCGTAAATATATGGCATAATTATTCGGAGTAAAATTTAATTTTTCTGCCAATTCAATTACTGCTTTTTTGGTTTTTGGGCTTACATCGGTATAATTTTTTAAGGCTTTTGAAACTGTTGTTATAGAAATTCCTAGTTTTTTTGCTATTTCTTTTAAAGTAATATCTTTCATTAATTGAATTTATGATTGATTTAAAAATAAATGTTTAAGTACTAATTTTCTATAAAATAGAAGTTATTGATATAATTAATTTACAATGTATTGATTTTTATTCTGATACCGAATTTTTTACCTAGAAAATTCTGAAAATTCATTTGTAGTATAATATAAAAGCATTTTGATGATTTCTTATTGATTATAAACAGGCTACAAATTTTATTAAACTAAAATCAAATAAATGCAACTCTGGAAATAAATAGATATTTTAAAAATCCCGAAAAGCTTTTCGATTGACTTAAAAATAATTATATTGTTAAAAATCAATTTTTTGACAAATAAAATAGATAAGTTTGACATTCTTAAAAACATCTAAAAATGATAGCTTTGAATATAAAAACAACCTTGATACTTTTTTGGTTTACTACTATAGTTTTTGGTCAAACGAAATCCGATGAATGGAATTTATATGCCAATTCTAGAGAAAATTATTTTGGTGTTGCTATGGCCAATGGTCAAATAGGCATTGTAACTGATGATACGCCACTTAAAACAAAAGAAATTATCCTCAATGGCGTTTATGATTCCAGTCCAGAAAACGGCATAAGCCGAGTGGTAAGAGGTATTGAGTTTCTCAATCTTCGCCTCCTAATTAATAAAGAAGAAATAAAATCAACGAATATTGAGAATTGGAGTCAACAAATTTCTATGAAAGATGGTATCAGCACCACTTCTTTTTCATTCAAAGATTATGCAACTATAAATTATTCCATATTAGCCAATAGAGCTATTCCATATTCTGCTATGTCCATTGTTGAAATAACACCAAATAAAGACATTGAAATTAGCGCCAATAATTACATGACGGTTCCAGAGGAACTTATTGAAGCAAAAAGTCAATATCGTGTTTTAAAAGACAATCAATATCTTATGCCTGTTTTTGGTACAATTGCAAAAACACTAAAAGGAAAATATGTAGTTTCTGCTGCCACAACTTTCCTTTTTGATGGTCAAAGTGAAGTTTTAAAACAAGTAGGAAATGAAGTTGGATTTATAAAAAAATTAGTCAAAGGGCAAAAATACCGATTTGCCATTGCAGGTGGTATTTGTACTTCAAAAGACATTAAAGACCCATTGAACGAATCTGAAAGACAGCCTATTTATGCTTTGCAACAAGGAATCGACAAGTTATTAAACCAACACAAACAAGCTTGGGCTGAATTATGGAATACAGGCGATATCCAAATAGAAGGCGATCTAGAGGCTCAACAACGGGTACGATTTGCGTTGTATAATTTATATTCTTTCATCCGTGCTGATACTAGAATGAGTATTGCACCAATGGGACTGTCTTCTCAAGGTTACAACGGCCATATTTTTTGGGATACCGAACTTTGGATGTATCCTACACTCTTAGCATTGCAACCCGAAATGGCAAAATCTTGTTTGGATTATCGATCAGACAGATTGCAAAAAGCCAAACAAAAAGCCTATATTTATGGTTACAAAGGCGCCATGTATCCTTGGGAATCCGATGATACTGGCGAAGAAGCAACTCCCACTTGGGCGCTAACTGGTATTTTTGAGCAACACATTACTTCTGATGTCGCCATTGCATTTTGGAATTATTACTCTTACACTCAAGATAAATCTTGGTTAAAAAAAGAGTGGCAAGTATTTAAAGAAACGGCAGATTTTTGGGTGAGTCGAGTTGTTAAAAATCAAGATGGTAGTTATTCTATTTTAAACGTTGTGGGTGCCGATGAATATGCGCAACACGTAGATGACAATGCTTTTACAAATGCTTCTGCTATTGAAGCTTTGCGCAATACTATTAAAGCAGCCAAAATATTAAATGAACCTATAAATCCAAAATGGGTAAAAGTTTCGGATAAATTAGTTATTCATAAAGAAAATGGAATCACACAAAACTACAAAGGATATAAAGGACAGATGATCAAACAAGCCGATGTCAATTTGCTCGCTTATCCTTTGCACATTATTACAGATAAATTCCAAATCGAAAAAGATCTTATTTATTACACTGATAAAATTGATAAAAAAGACGGGCCAGCTATGGCTTCGGGCGTGCTGTCTGTGTTGTATGCGCGATTAGGTGATCGAGAAAAAGCATATAACTATTATGTAAAATCGTATTTGCCTAATAGTCGGCCTCCATTTGGTGTCTTTTCTGAATCGGCAAATAGTAACAATCCTTATTTTGCAACTGGCGCTGGCGCTATGCTACAAGCTATTATTTATGGTTTTGGTGGTGTAGAACAAACTGATTCAGGACTTAAATACAACAAAGGTCTTTTACCTAAAAATTGGAAATCTTTAAAAATTATTGGTTTGGGATTGGAGAATAAAACTATTATTATAAAAGAATAATTCTTTATTATAATTTAAACTCTTTTTTATTTAATTACAAGTATTTTAATTCATGACGATTTTAATTTATTGTAGCACTGTTTTATAAATAAAAACTTGTATCCATCACTTTTTCCATAATCTTATCTAATTGTTTTATTTTAAAATTCTGAATTTTACTAATTGAAGTTACGGCTCTAAATAGTTAATTTTTTCAAATAAGTATCAATATATTTAGAATAGTGTTTTTTGTAAATTAATCCGACGAAATACACTAGAAAGTTTTTTTAAATATCATAATCATTTTTTTTCACACTTTTTTTATTCATTGAATAATTTTAATACCAAATTTTTGAAGTATTAGTTATTATATCGAAAACGTTTTCGTTAATACTACAAGGTAATAGTTATGCTTTTTGTTAAAGTTTTAATAAATAAAAATTATATTTACATTGATAACCAAACAACTAAATTATTAACAAAATTTAATTACAAAGTATGAAAAATAGTATATTTAAATGCTTGATTGTTTTTCTCACGATGCTCTGTTCTTCATTGATACACTCACAAAGTATTTCTGGAACTGTATCTGATAATAACGATCCACTTCCAGGAGCTTCTGTCTTAGTCAAAGGAACAACAAATGGAGCGCAAACAAATTTTGATGGTTCATATTCTTTGAAAAATGTGGGAGCCAACGCAGTATTGGTATTTAGCTACATGGGTTTCAAAACTCAAGAAGTAAATGTTTCGGGGAAGTCGACCATCAATGTAGTATTGGTAGACGAAGCGAGCAAACTATCGGAAGTTGTAGTAATTGGTTATG
Source organism: Flavobacterium sp. (assembly GCF_031363805.1). Classification (GTDB taxonomy): domain Bacteria; phylum Bacteroidota; class Bacteroidia; order Flavobacteriales; family Flavobacteriaceae; genus Flavobacterium. The sequence continues at coordinate 9,531 of NZ_JANLVD010000184.1, forward strand.
GAACTGTAAAAAAGAAAGATGCAACTGGAGCAGTTGATCAAATT
>NZ_JANLVD010000185.1:0-5977 GCF_031363805.1 Flavobacterium sp.
GTTCCAGCAATAGGTTTTGCCAAACGGAGTTTAGATTTGTCCACATCGCCAAAAATATCATGGTCAATCATGGGTTTGTAACGATAGTTTGTTTCTTCTGGAGTTAAATATTCTAGATATTGACCATCAATTTCTTCTATAAAACGAGATGGTTCGCTATCTGTTAATTTTCCCCAACGGTAACGAGATTGCGCATACGTCAAATACGCCTGATGCTCAGCACGAGTAATGGCTACGTAAAACAAGCGGCGTTCTTCTTCTAGTTCGCTTCGAGTACTCATACTCATGGCGCTTGGAAACAAATCTTCCTCCATTCCAACCACGAAAACCGTTGGAAATTCTAGCCCTTTTGCTAAATGTATGGTCATAAGTGCCACACGATCATCATCGGAAGTGTCTTTGTCCAAATCGGTAGCCAGCGCAACATCTTCTAAAAATTCCGATAAAGCGCCACGCGCACCATCAACTTCAATCTGACCTTCGGTAAAATCTTTGATTCCGTTTAATAATTCTTCAATATTTTCAATTCTGGCGATGCCTTCTGGCGTTCCGTCTTTCTTTAATTCTTGAATATATCCGGTTTTTTTTGCCACATGATCGGCAAGATAAAAAGCATCTTGATTTTCATTTATCACTTGAAAACTTTTAATCATCGTTACAAAATCTTGCAACTTATTTTTGGTTCCAGAGTTTAATTTTAAATCAATTTTATCAATAACTTCCATGACTTCAAATATGGAACGTTTGTAATGATTTGCAGCTACAGTCAATTTTTCAACAGTAGTATCGCCTATTCCACGGGCTGGATAATTGATGACACGAATTAATGCTTCTTCATCTTTTGGATTGATGACCAAGCGTAAATAACACAATATATCTTTAATTTCTTTCCTTTGATAAAATGACAATCCTCCATAAATTCTGTACGGAATATCTCGTTTTCGCAACGCATCTTCCATTGCACGTGACTGCGCATTGGTGCGATATAAAATGGCAAACTGACCATTCATCATTTGGTTTGTCATCTTTTGTGTCCAGATTTCACTGGCTACAAAACGACCTTCGTCATTATCCGTTACACTTCGATTTACTTTTATTTTTTGACCAAAGTCATTGGCTGTCCAAACAACCTTATCTAATTTGGTTTTATTTTTATCGATGATTGAATTAGCAGCTTCAACAATATTTTTGGAAGACCGATAATTTTGCTCCAAACGATAGGTTTTTACATTTTCGTAATCTTTCTGAAAATTTAAAATATTATTGATATTGGCTCCACGAAAACCATAAATACTTTGTGCATCATCGCCCACCACACAAATATTCTGAAAACGATCTGACAAGGCACGAACAATTAAATATTGAGAATGATTGGTATCTTGGTACTCATCGACCAAAATGTATCGAAATCTGTCCTGATATTTCATTAAAACTTCAGGAAAACGAGTCAGTAATTCATTGGTTTTCAACAATAAATCATCAAAATCCATGGCGCCAGCTTTGAAGCAACGCTCCACATAATTCTGATAAATTTCGCCCAAACGTGGCTTCTTTGCCATGGCATCAGATTCTTGCAATTCAGGATTATTGAAATAAGCTTTTACGGTAATGAGACTATTTTTGTATGAAGAAATTCTACTAAAAACTTGTTTGGGTTTATAAATATCTTTGTCCAATTGCATTTCCTTAATAATCGCGCCCAATAATCGAACAGAATCTTGCGAATCGTAGATGGTAAAATTGGAAGGATAGCCCAATTTATCAGCTTCCGAACGAAGAATTCTGGCAAAAACGGAGTGAAAAGTTCCCATCCAGAGATTTTTGGCTTCCGAATTCCCTACAATATCGGCAATACGCTTTTTCATTTCGCGTGCTGCTTTATTGGTAAAAGTCAAAGCCAAAATATTAAAAGCATCAACTCCTTGACTCATCAAATTGGCAATACGGACAGTTAAAACACGAGTTTTTCCTGAGCCGGCACCAGCAATAACAATCATTGGTCCGTCTTTTTGTAAAACTGGAGCTTGTTGGGCTTCGTTAAGTTGGGAAATGTATTTTTGCATAATTTATAGAGTAGCAAAGGTTCAGAGTAACGGAGTTAAAAAGTTCTTTACCTTATTCTACAAAAATACGCTTACAAAAGTTGTATTACAATTAATTTTTTAAGTTTATTTGCAGAACAAATTTCAATTACAAAAATCAATAACAAAAATGTCATCCTGAGCCAAGTCGAAGGGTCAATAAATTAATACTTAATAATGGATTATTCAAAAATTTTCGAAATACTGGCTTACACATTACCATCAATAATTACGGGCGGTGTGGCTTATTATTTATTCAATTCTTATTTTAAAGACCAACAACACACACGCCGATGGTTGTTGCAAAAAGAAAATCAGAAAGATTCACTACCATTGCGGTTGCAAGCCTATGAACGTATGGCGTTGTTTTTAGAAAGAATAAATCCGTCAAAATTGTTGATTAGAGTCGCACCAAATTCACAAAATAAAAACGATTACGAAAATTTATTAATATTTAGTATCGAACAAGAATTTGAACACAATTTGACCCAACAAATTTATGTAACTGATGAATGTTGGACCATCATTTTAACGGCCAAAAATACTATCATTCAAAACATTCGCAAAACCAATATGAGCGAAAAAGTGGTTTCAGCTGATAAATTGCGTGAAACTATTTTGAGAGATTTATTGGACAGTGAATCGCCTTGCAATGTAGCTTTGAATTATTTAAAAAAAGAAGTAAGTCAGATAATTTAGAAAATTCGATTATTCGATTATTCTTTTGATAGTTTCTCTAGATTCATTTTTTCTTTTTCGGCCAATTTCGGAATTAAATCTTGAAACAATTTTCTAAATTTTTCATCTTTTATCAACAAACGAATGTTGTCTTTCCCAAACTTCACAAACTGCCATTTGTGGTGCGTGGTTGCATTGACTAATGATTGCAATACTTTTTCATTTTCAGGATTTAAAATCAACAACGCTTCCAGAGCATTTTGACGAATAGAACTGTCAAAATTCACTGAAGTGTAATTTATCAATTCAGACAGAAAATCTAGTTGTTTTCCAGATTCATAATTTGGATTTTTCAGAGCAATTGAAAGCCAATCTATTCGTAAATTTCTATTGTTAAAACCTATCCAATTTTGAGATTGATTTAAATAAACAGAAACATCAGTTGGAAATTGTTGACACAAATTAGTCAATACAATTTCTCGAGTTCTATAAGATTTGTCACCTAGCAATGATTCATATTCGGTTTTAAAATCAAGCGGAACGATTTGCAATGTTTCAGCAACTGCTTGACGAATTTGAACATTATCAGATTGCATTGCCATTTGAAGTAAATCTTTTTTATCTTCAATGGAAACATCAGTTAATTGATAAATGACTTCTTGTTTTATTGGATAAAACGCATTGGATTTTAAAATATTTTCAAATATTAATTTTTTTTCTAAAAAAGGTATTTCCAACATTTTTTGTAAATCAAAAAATTCTTTAATTGATTTGTTTTTACTTAATAATTCAATAGCCACTTGCGTTTCAAAACCCGATTTTTCAAGCCAAACTTTCTTAAAATTCTCAACATCATAATTAGAAAATTTTTTTATTTCTGCTAAAAAATCATTGGTTGTTACATTTTTGAATTGATATTTTTTTAAATATATTTTAACTGCTTTTTGAAATTTTTCATGTCCAATACTTTCGGATAAAACATACAAAGCCCAAGCTCCTTTTTTATAAAACGAAAGGGAACTTGCTTTTTCATTCATTACAGGAATTAAATCTGTTTTTGATGCTTCGGCTAGTTCATTGGCCATTTTGAGCATTTCAAAATTAAAATGGTCTTCGCCAAACAATTCTTTTTCAGCCAAAAGCGAATAATAGGTTGCAAATCCTTCTTGCAACCAATGGTCTTTTCCAGACGTTGCAGTAACCAGATTTCCAAACCATTGATGCGCCAATTCATGCGCATTTACATTGATATAATTTCTATCATTAAATCCAATGTCATCAACCACATAATCCTGAGAGAAAATAGTGGCTGATGTATTTTCCATGCCAGCATATAAAAAATCGTTTACTGGCACTTGTTTATAAATTTTCCAAGGATACTTCACTCCTATTTCTTTTTCCAAAAAATCAAACATTTCTGCAGAATATTTATAGGTCGATTCAAATTTAGTTGCATCATCTGGCTTTAAATACAATTCTATGGGTATGTTAGATTTTGATTTGAAATTTTTTTTATCAAATTTTCCAATAGCAAGCATGACAAGATAGGATGACATTGGCTTTTTCATTTGATATTGCCATGTTTTAAAATCCAAATTTTGATTCACATTGGTTAATTTTCCGTTTGAAATTACTTTAAAATCCTTTTTAAAATTGATTGATAAATTAAAAATAACTTTCTCATTCACATCATCAAAACTAGGCAACCAATGTGAAGTATATTTTCCTTGACCTTGTGTCCAAATTTGCTCTGAGCTTGTCGAAGAGTTATTTTCTCCTATAAAATACAAAGTTTGTTTTGGAGTGACTTTATAACTAAATTTTAAAATATTTTTTCCTTTTTTAAAACCTTCAAAAAGATGTAACTGTTTCCCAGTATTTTTAAATTTAACTTCTTTGTCGTTCAATTTTACTGAAGTGAATTCCATCTTTTGTGCATCAATTTTAATGGTATCTATGATTGACAATACTTTAAAATCATAGGTAACTTCTCCAGAAATTGATTTTTCAATTGCATTTGGAGTTACAATTGCATTCATTTTGATAAAATCAACTTTTTGTATTTCTTGGGCAAAAGAAAAGGTGTTGATTAATAATAATAAAAAATAGCGCATAGTTATTTCACAAAGTTTGACAGAAAATCACAAATATACACAGAGATTTTTAATTTTATGATTTTAAAACTATCTTCGCAATTGGAAATCTTAAATCCAAATTCGTAATTCGTAAATGAACAATTTGCTCGAAACTCCTATAGAATACCTTAAAGGCGTTGGTCCGCAACGTGGTGATTTGTTGCGAAAAGAATTGGGTATTCATAAATATGGTGATTTAGTAAATTTCTTTCCCAACAGATATTTAGACCGAACCAAATATTATAAAATAAACGAACTTCAAAATTCCACCGCAGAAGTTCAAATCATTGGGAAAGTAATTAATATTAAAACTGTCGAATTTGCCAAAGGGAAAAGCCGATTAGTTGCCACTTTTATAGATGATACTGGACAAATGGAATTGGTTTGGTTTCAAGGACAAAAATGGGTTCGCGAAAGCCTACAAATCAATGTTGTATATGTTATTTTTGGGAAGACTACTTCCTTCAATAGTACTTATAACATGGCGCATCCAGAAATGGAATTGCTGTCGGAACATCATCAAAGCATACGTTCGGCGATGCAACCCGTATATCCAAGTACAGAAAAATTGATCAATCGTGGCATTTCGAATAAGGTTGTAAATAAAATGATGCAACAATTATTCTCTGAAACACATACTTTATTTTCAGAAACTTTGCCATCATATTTACTAGAAGAATTGAAGCTGATTTCTAAAAAAGAAGCTTTAGTAAATATTCATTTCCCGAAAAGTACAGAAGCTTTAGCAAAAGCACAGTTTCGATTAAAATTTGAAGAATTATTCTTTATTCAATTGCAATTGATTACCAAAAACCTAATCAGAAAACATAAAATTAAAGGTTTTGCTTTTGATAAAGTGGGAGAAAAATTTACTGATTTTTTTAACAATCATTTACCTTTCAATTTAACAAATGCACAAAAAAAAGTGCTAAAAGAAATTCGAAACGATATGGGTAATCCAGCGCAAATGAACCGATTATTGCAAGGCGATGTGGGTTCAGGAAAAACTATTGTAGCGTTTATGAGTATGCTTTTGGCTATAGACAATGGGTTCCAAGCTTGCTTAATGGCACCAACAGAAAT
>NZ_JANLVD010000248.1:0-11073 GCF_031363805.1 Flavobacterium sp.
ATTAGGAGTAACTATTGGTACTGCCGAAGATAGTAAAGCATTAAACCTAGAAAAATTGCGTTACCATAAAGTAGTAATTATGTGTGATGCCGATATTGATGGTAGTCACATTTCTACCTTAATATTAACCTTCTTTTTCCGTTTTATGAAAGAACTAATCGAAGAAGGTCATGTATATATCGCAACACCTCCTTTATATTTGGTTAAAAAAGGAAATAAAAAAGAATATGCTTGGAATGAAACACAGCGAGATCAAGCCAATGAAAGAATGGGCGGAAGCGCAGCAATTCAACGATATAAAGGTCTTGGAGAAATGAATGCAGAACAATTATGGGATACAACTTTAAATCCTCAATTCAGAACTTTACGACAAATAAATATTGACAGTCTAGCGGAAGCTGACAGGGTTTTCTCCATGTTAATGGGTGATGAAGTTCCGCCTCGTAGAGAATTTATCGAGAAAAATGCAGTGTACGCAAATATTGATGCTTAAAATTATTTTAAGTTTTGAATTCTAAATTTTAATTTTAAGAATTCATGATTTAATTTAAAATTCAAAATTTATAATTTAAAATAACATAAATGAAAGTTACCATAGTAGGAGCAGGGAATGTAGGCGCATCGTGTGCCGATGTAATTTCATACAGAGGAATTGCAAGCGAAGTAGTATTATTGGATATTAAAGAAGGTTTTGCTGAAGGTAAAGCTATGGATATCATGCAATGTGCTACAAATACAGGTTTTAATACACAATTGTCGGGTGTAACTAATGATTATTCTAAAACAGCCAACAGTGATGTAGTTGTTATTACTTCAGGAATTCCTAGGAAACCTGGAATGACTCGTGAGGAATTAATTGGGATAAATGCTGGAATTGTAAAATCGGTTGTAGAAAACGTATTGGTTCATTCTCCAAATACTATTGTAGTAGTGGTTTCAAACCCAATGGATACGATGACTTATTTGGCTTTAAAATCTACTGGTTTACCAAAAAACAGAATTATTGGAATGGGCGGTGCTTTAGACAGCTCACGTTTTAGATTTTACTTATCCAAAGCATTAAACAAACCTGCAAATGATGTTTCGGCAATGGTAATTGGTGGTCACGGAGATACTACCATGATTCCTTTAACACGATTGGCTTCTTATAATGGAATTCCAGTTTCCGAATTTCTTTCTCAAGAACAATTAGACAAAGTAGCCGCAGATACTATGGTAGGCGGCGCAACATTGACTGGATTATTAGGAACTTCAGCTTGGTATGCTCCGGGAGCTTCCGTGGCTTATTTGGTTGACAGTATTTTAAACAATCAAAAGAAAATGATTGCTTGTTCTGTAATGCTGGATGGTGAATATGGTCAATCTGATATTTGTATTGGAGTACCTTGTATTATAGGTAAAAATGGTATCGAAGAAATAGTGACTATAAATCTAAACGATTCAGAAAAAGCATTGTTTGCCAAAAGTGCTGAGGCAGTTCGTGCTATGAATGCTGATTTGAAATCAGTATTAGCTTAATATTAATAATCACATAAAAACACATATAACTTTACAAAGTTTACAAAGAATCAAAATCCTAGCGAACTTTGTGAAATTCTTTGTGTTCTTTGTGGTTAAATTTATATATTTGCACGTTTTATAAAAATTGAGTAATATTTTTAACTTACTTTTTATAATCGAAAATAAAAAACCAAACTAGAATTAATTAATTTTTATACAGAATGCAGAATAGAGGACTTATTAAATTTATTGCAATAATATTTGCACTGGTAAGTATTTACCAACTTTCTTTCACTTTTGTTGCTAATAAAGTGAAAAGTGATGCAAAAACTTTTGCAAACGGAAATTCAGACAAAGAAGTAAAATATCTTGATTCCATCGGAAAAGAAAAAGTTTTTTTAAGCTATTTTACTTACGATGAGATTAAGACAAGACAAATCAATAAAGGGCTTGACTTAGAAGGAGGTATCAATGTAACGCTTCAAATTTCTGTCAAAGATATTTTGAAACAATTGGCCAATAATTCGACTAATCCGGTATTTGGCAAGTCATTGGCTGATGCAAAAACCAACCAAAAAGGAAATCAATCCTACCTAAATGCTTTCTATGAAGCTTTTGATGCAAATTCAAACGGAACTATAAAATTATCTGATCCTAATATATTTGGAAATAGAAATTTAGCAGATTCGGAAAAAATTAATTTTAATACATCTGATTCGGACGTAAAAAAAGTAATTAATAAAAAAGTTGATGAAGCTATCGAAAGTGCTTTCCTAGTTTTACGCGAACGTATTGACAAATTTGGTGTTACCCAACCCAACATTGTTAAGTTGGGAAATACCGGGCGTATTCTTATTGAACTTCCAGGTGTTAAGGATATTAAAAGAGCCATCGATTTAGTTTCTAAAACTGCTGAATTGCAATTTTGGGAAACTTTAAAAGTTGACGAAATTGGAAATTATTTAGGAGTTGTCAATGAAGCACTTAAAAAAACAGAAGTAGCTCCAAAATCAATTGATACTATTAAAAAGGAAGATTCAGCAATCAATAAATTATTAGTTGATAAAGATTCCACAAAAGGAGCTAAAAAAGAATTCAATCCATTATTTGATAAAATAGTAAGTGGTGGTCCACAAGGAAGTCCAGTTTTAGCTTATGTTAAATCTAAAGATACCGCTGCAATAAATACTTATTTTAAACGTGCAGATATCAAAGCATTATTGCCTAGTAATTTTTCTGATGCCAAATTTGTGTGGGGAAAACCTTCTTCAAAAGATGTAGATGTAGTTGAATTATATGCTTTAAAAGGAAATAGAAATAATGTAGCGCCTATGACTGGTGCTGTTCTTGTAGATGCATCCAATTCGTATGATCAAATGGGAAAACCATCTGTAACCATGCAAATGAATGGAAAAGGAGCCAAAATATGGGAAGAATTAACAGGTAGAGCATACACTCAAAAAAGTAATATTGCTATTGTTTTAGATAATATTGTATATTCAGCTCCGGGTGTTTCAACAGGACCAATTGCTGGTGGACGTTCAGAAATATCAGGTACATTTACTTTGGAAGAAACAAAAGATTTATCCAATGTTTTACGAGCTGGTAAATTGCCTGCTGCTGCAGAAATTGTACAATCTGAAGTGGTTGGACCATCCTTAGGACAAAAAGCAATTGATGATGGATTAATGTCTTCTATTATTGGATTGTTATTGGTATCTGTTTGGATGTTAGTTTATTATGGTAAGGCTGGTTGGTATGCAAATATTGCTTTAGCTGTCAATTTATTATTCCTTTTTGGAGTCATGGCAAGTTTTGGTTTTGTACTAACCTTGCCAGGTATTGCAGGTATAGTTTTAACAATGGGAACTGCTGTCGATGCCAATATTATTATTTTTGAAAGAGCAAAGGAAGAACTTCGTGCGGGTTTAAGTCTTGACGAAGCAGTCAAAAAATCTTTTAGTTGGACTGGTGCTATGCGTTCCATTATTGATGCGAACGTAACCCACATATTAACTGGTGGAATACTTTATATTTTTGGAACAGGACCTATAAAAGGTTTTGCATTGACTTTATTAATAGGTATTATTACTTCATTGTTTACTTCTATTTTTATTACTAGAATATTTTTAGATAGAGCAGTAGCTAACGGAAGTAAATTGGAATTTGCAAACAGCTGGTCTAAAAATTGGTTTACAGGTTTCAACTTTGATTTCTTAAAAATTAAAAGGGGTACTTATATATTCTCTTCTTGTGTTATCATTATCAGTTTTATATCCATATTTTTTGTAAATGGATTGGATGAGGGTGTCGATTTTGTTGGAGGTAGAACATTTCAAGTAAAATTTGAAAAAACAGTCGAACCATCTGCTATTGCAGCAGAATTGTCTAAAAGCAATGTTTTCAAAAGTGCAGAAGCAAAAGTTTTTGGTACAGATGACCAACTTAAGATTACAACAAAATACAAAATTAAAGACGAAGGTGTTAATATAGATACCGAAGTTAATCAAAAATTGTATAATGCGCTTAAAAGTCATTATTCACCAGGTATGACTTATGAAAAGTTTATCAATCTATATGAAGGCAAACAATTAGGTGTTCTACAAGCTTCAAAAATAAGCCCAGCCATTTCAGCAGATATTAAAACCAACTCTTTTTGGGCGGTTATTGGTGCTATGCTTGTTGTAGGTTTATACTTAGTAGTTTCATTTAGAAAATTAGGTTACTCACTAGGAGCAATCGCGGCTGTGGTTCATGATGTTATATTTGTTTTGGGTATTTACTCATTGTGTTATAAATTTATGCCTTTCCATATGGAAATGGATCAGCATTTCATTGCGGCAATTTTAACGGTTATTGGATATTCCATGAATGATACCGTTATTGTATTTGATAGAATTAGAGAATTCCTTGCTGGAAACAGAAAAGGAAATTTCAATCAAATTGTAAATGATTCCATTAATACTACTTTATCTAGAACAATTAATACTTCATTGACCATGTTATTAGTATTGCTAATCATGTTTATTTTTGGTGGAGAATCAATTAGAGGATTTATCTTTGCAATGCTTATAGGTATTGGAATTGGAACATATTCGTCGTTGTTTATAGCAACTCCAGTGTTGGTTGATACAATGCCTAAAAAAGACAAAGAAGAAATCGAAAGAAGACATGCTAATAAATAATGTTTTATAAATTTTATACTGAAAACCTTCGTTGTAAAACGAAGGTTTTTTTTATAGATAAAAACTTTAAATGATTTAATAATTCTTGCTAAAATAAGTTTAAAAGACAAATTTTGTACAATTATACTAGTAATTAAACCATTTATATTTATAAAATAGACTGAAATATTTTCAAGTTATTTTTTATTTTAGACTAATATAAATCTAATTATTTATATTTGTATATGGCAAATTCAAAAAACATTATAGTAAAAGAAAGCGAACTTGAACTTAAGAAATTATTAAGGCTACAACCAATACAGAAAAAAAATCCGTATTCAAATGTTGTTAATTATTAAAAAGAGTCAAGTTTCATTAAGTAAAATGGAACTTGCTTCTATCTTGAAAGTTAATCATAATACGGCTCAAAAGTGGCGAAAATCATATTTTGAATGTGGAATAGATGGACTACTTTTCGACGCAAGAGTAGGCTTTAAACACTCAATAATCAATAGTGAAATACACCAAGCTATTGAGAAAAAACTAACCTCTCCAAAAAAAGCATTTACTTCTTATATTGATTTAATTAATTGGATTGTAGAGAATTATATCCCAAATGGAATAAATTACCATACCGTAAATAAGTATGTTAAAAGACATTTTGGTGCTAAATTAAAAGTTTCTCGAAAAAGTCACTTAAAAAAAGACCTAAATGTTGTGGATACTTTTAAAAAAACTTCCGTATAATTCTTGAAAATATATTAAAAAATGCAGCAGATGAATTCTAACATTTCAATTTTTATGTGCAGGATGAGAGCCGTTTTGGATTATTTACAAGAAACGATAGAGCCTTAACGGCAAAAGGTGTAAAGCCAATTTATACTTATCAGAACATATTCAAATCAACTTACATTTTTGGTGCATTCTCACCATATAATGGCGATAGTTTAGTGATGGAATTGCCATATTGTAATGGAGATAATTTTCAAATATTCTTGAACGAACTCTCAAAAAAAATCAAAAAGAGTATAAAGTGGTCATTTTAGATAATGGTGCTTTTCATAAAGGAAAATCGTTAATCATTCCCAAAAACATAACACTTGTTTTTCTTCCTCCATATTCCCCTGAACTTAAACCATCTGAACTTGTTTGGCTCAATATGAAAAGAATAACTACTAACAAAATTTATAAAACAATGGAAGAACTTAAATTTAAATTAGATGATATTATTAAAGAATTAATCACTGATGAATTTATAAAAAACCTATTTAGTTTTTACTATTTTTTTACTTAAATAAGACTATTATATAGGTCTAAATGGTACTACTACAGCGTTTTCATTGAATTGCAATAAATAGTCTTTGTTGTGAAAAAATAAATTTGGATAAAAAAAACCAGTATCATTTTAAAAATAATACTGGTTTTTTTCATGAATAATTTTATTTTAATGACAACTAGCGTCCAAATGTTTTTTGGTTCCTGTGGCGTTTCCGCTGCAATCTTTAATTAAACTATAACTTGTTGGAAGCACACCATTTATTCTAATTTCAGACTTTGTTAAGTAACCATCGCCATCATCATCTTGGTCAAAATAGTTAGGGAAAGTATCGCCATCTGTATCCAGGCTGGTATCTATGCCTTCGTCTCTCGAATCGATACCATCAAAATCATTGTCTACATAATTCACACTTTTTAGTTTAAAACTAAATATTAAAGGAGAATAACTTGGAATATTGGTTGATGCACGATTGTAATATGCTAATCCAGAAGGTAAAAACATAACTCCAGCCCCAAAATCGCTATATACATTTGGATCACCAGCAGTTGCACCAGCAGTCACTGTGCCAGATTTAAAGAAAGGAAATATTTCTTGCCAACCTCTAACAACTCCATTTAAAGGAAACCAAATTGGACTGGTATAATTCCTATCAAAAACTGTTTCATTAAGCAAACTTCCTTTGTAATCTACAAATACAGAATCAACTTTTGATGGATTTTTTTGCGTACCTTCTCTTAATGAAATATAATATACTTTATAATCTACACCATTGCTATTTACCGTTTTGTATAGCGGTGCATACTGCTGCTTAATATCTTGTGTTGTAATATCTCCCGCTGGAATTTTAGTAAATGTAACATCAAAGTTTGCATTTACTGTCATGGCGTAATCATCCAAATATTTATCAATAGCAGCTAAATCTACAGGATATTGAGTAGCAAAAGGAACTGGTGGTACTTCTGGTATTGGATCATCTGTTTTGTTACAAGCTATAAATAATATACTTAAGCTCAATGCAAATGCTATTTTAAAAAATTGTGTCATTATTTTGATTAATTTAGGGCTGCAAGATACAATTTTGATTTATTTTTGTTTAAAATTTAACTTTGTTTTTTTAATTTTTATGAGAGTAGATAAATTCTTGTGGTGCGTGAGGTATTATAAAACCAGAAATATGGTTACAGAAGCCTGCAAAAAAAACCAAATAACGGTGAATGGTCAAGTGGCAAAAGCATCCAAAGAAGTTTTTCCGAGCGATAAAGTTACTTTTAGAAGAGATCAAATTACCTACATTATTTCGGTTTTAGACATTCCAGAAAGCCGTGTGGGAGCAAAATTGGTCGACATTTATAGAAAAGATGAAACCCCACAGGAATCATTTGAGCATTTGGAACTTTTAAAGTTATCCAAAGAGCATTACAGAAAAACAGGAACAGGAAGACCTACCAAAAAAGACCGTCGCGATATTGAAGATTTTGGGACTGATGTAAAAACAGATTAAAGAATAAATTATTTCTAAAATAACAATATATGAGTCAAAATATAATATTAAACAATCAAGAAATAGCCTTCAAAATAAAACGCATCGCTTTTCAGATTTATGAAACTTTTATTAATGAGGAAGAAATTGTGATTGCAGGAATTCAAGGCAACGGAAATATTTTTGCAAATAAAATTGCAAATGTTTTAAAAACCATTTCGCCTATAAAAGTAATTTTGTGCAACGTTATTATTGATAAGAAAAATCCAAGTGCAACCATAACAACTTCCATTCCCAAAAATGAGTATCAAAACAAAGGATTAATTCTTGTTGATGATGTATTGAATTCTGGAACTACTTTAATATATGGAGTCAGGCATTTTTTGGATGTACCACTCAAAAAATTTAAAACTGCCGTTTTGGTAGATAGAAATCATAAAAAATACCCAATAAAAGCAGATTTTAAAGGCATTTCATTATCAACTTCACTATTGGAACACGTTCAGGTAGTTTTTAAGGAAGAAGAAGATTATGTCTATTTAAAATAAATCTTCTATTTCCGATATAATCTGCTCTGGTGTTTTATCATCGACAGAAATTACAAATTTACATTGATTGTAATAATAACTTCTCTCAAATAAATGCGATGCTACATATTGATACAATTCTTCACCTGATAATGTTTTTAAAAGAGGTCTTTCCTCGAGTTGATTTTCCAATCTTACCACTAATGTAGCAATACTAGCTTTTAAATAAATAGAAGTAACGTTTGGAGCTTTTAGAAACTCATGATTGTTTGCATAACAAACTGTACCGCCTCCCAAACTCAATACAAAAGATTTTTCTTTTAACAAAGTTTGTTTAAAAATTTCATGTTCTAATTTCCTAAAATAAATTTCGCCGTGTTCCGCAAAAATTTCATTTATAGATTTTGAAGTTTGTGAAACTATCAAATTATCTAAATCATAAAAAGGCAAATCAAGATCTTTTGCTAAGAATCTGCCTATAACGGATTTTCCACTACCCATATAACCTACTAAAACAATTTTTTTCATGCTGTTAAATCCTTATAAATTAAGCCTTTGAAAGGTTTTGTAAAAAAAAGACAAATTTATAAGAAAATTGCTTTGAAAAATAAATAATAACGCCTTATATTTGCACCCGCATTCAAGAAATTAAAATGACTCGATAGCTCAGTTGGTAGAGCACATCACTTTTAATGATGGGGTCCTGGGTTCGAGCCCCAGTCGGGTCACAAAAATGACCAATTATTTTATATTTCTTGAAAGCAAAGACTCGATAGCTCAGTTGGTAGAGCACATCACTTTTAATGATGGGGTCCTGGGTTCGAGCCCCAGTCGGGTCACAAATAAAGACGTTGCAGTGCAGCGTCTTTATAGTTTAAGGCCACGTGGAGAAACGGTAGACTTGCCAGCTTGAGGGGCTGGTGCTCGCAAGGGCGTGCGGGTTCAAATCCCGCCGTGGTCACAAAAATAAAAATGTTGTAAAATAATCAAATTTATTTGAAATTATTTTACAGCATTTTTATTTACACAAAATCTTTATATCCCATTTAATAAAATTATAATTTAAATCAGTATTTAGAATTCACTATATATTTATAGAGGACGACTTTATACAATATTGAATTTGAAATATAAATTGATACAGAATGATTTGATTTCAGTAAAAATGTTAAATACTTACAAAATATATCTTAAAATTTGAATTTTAATCAATTAATTTATATGTTTGTTTAAATTTAAAAAACAAATTTATGAAAAAAATTATTTTAACCATAATATTGTTAACGATCATGGTGTTACCAATATTTTCAAATTTATTATTTCCTGATAGTGTAATTTCTACAGAAAAAGTAAAATTCGATTCTGGAGACACCGCGTGGATGTTGGTAGCAACGGCATTAGTCTTATTAATGACACCTGGATTGGCTTTTTTCTATGGTGGATTGGTTGGTAAAAAAAATGTAATTAGCACCATGTTTCAAAGTTTCTTAGCCATGGTAGTTATAATGGTTTTATGGGTTGTAGTTGGTTATGGCTTGTGTTATGGTCCTAGCATTGGAGGTTTTATAGGAAATCCAATGTCTAATCTTTTCTTTAATGGCGTTGGCGCGAATACTTCATGGAAACTTTCCCCCACTATTCCTTTGGTTTTATTTGCTATGTTTCAAGCAAAATTTGCCATCATAACTCCAGCTTTGATTACTGGATCATTTGCTGAGCGAATCCGTTTGTGGCCTTATATTTTATTTATAATATTATTTGTAACATGTATTTACGCACCCTTAGCCCATTCTGTATGGCATCCAGATGGAATTTTCTATAAAATGGGAGTTCTTGATTTTGCTGGAGGCACGGTAGTACATATGAGTGCTGGTTGGGCTTCTTTGGCAGGCGCAATATTTTTAGGCAGAAGGAAAATTCAAAATATAAATCCAGCACAAGTTCCTTATGTTTTACTTGGAACAGGATTGTTATGGGTAGGTTGGTTTGGTTTCAATGCAGGCTCTGCATTTGGAGCAAACGCAATAGCTGCTCAAGCACTTGGAGTTACAACAGCTTCTGCGGCAGCTGGAGGTTTATGTTGGATGTTTTTAGATAAAATTAGAGGCTATGAAATCACGGCAGTAGAAACCTGTCTTGGAATTCTAGTAGGTCTTATTGCTGCTACACCAGCAGCAGGATATGTAAGTATTTATCATGCAGTTTCTATTGGAGCCATTGCAAGTTTGATTAGTTATATTGTAGTTAGTGAATTTCCAAAAGGTGTTATTGATGATGCTCTTGATGTATTTGCTTGTCATGGAGTTGCTGGTATGGTCGGAATGATATTGACTGGCGTTTTTGCTACTAGAGCGGTAAATCCAGCTTTAGTAAATCAAGAAGGGCTACTTTACAACGGTTCAACATTATTCACCAATCAATTAATAGCTGTTGGAGCAATTTCTGTATTTGCCTTTGCTGGATCGTATCTACTATTCTTCGTTGTAAACCTAATTACACCTTTAAGAGTAAGTGAAGAGGTAGAAACTTTTGGATTAGACAGTGAACAAATTGGTGGAGAAATTTAAATAATTAACGTTAACAAATTAATATAAAAAAAATGAATTTATTAGAATCAACATTAACAGTATCAGCATTATTTTTAATGTCAATTTCATCTGTTTATGCACAAGATGAGCCGGCTACAACATCTCCAACTACTTTTGGGGGGTCAGCAGATTTTTACTACAGATATGATTTCGCAAACATTGATGGAAATAGTTTAACGAGTTTTACAAATTCGCATGATTCTTTTCAAATTGGTATGGCATCAATTGAAGCTAGTCATAAATTAGGAAAAGCATCTGTATTTGTAGATTTAGGATTCGGAAGTCGCGCTTCAGAATTTACTTACAATGATGCTGCAAATACGTTTATGATCAAACAATTGAATATGACATATGATTTTAGCGATAAATTTAGGGTTACGGTTGGTAGTTTTTAAACACACATTGGATATGAACTGGTAGATGCTGTAGATAATAAAAATTACAGTATGTCCTATGCTTTTACGAAAGGACCATTTTTTAATACTGGTGTAAAAGCACAGTACACTTCTGGGAAATTTTCTTTTATGGCTGGTGT
>NZ_JANLVD010000250.1:0-5980 GCF_031363805.1 Flavobacterium sp.
CGGGTTCTTTCAATTAATGGTTCAAAATCCTCATATCTTGAAATAGGAATTCGCTCTTGAAAAGTCGCGTAAGAATGTATGGATTCGAAACCGTATTTTTTTCCAATAATAGTATATTCAGAAAGTCTTAATAAATTGATCATCAACTCTTCTTGTACTTCATTTGGATATTTTAAAAACAACTCGATTTGATGAATTCGTTGTTTTAAAACCCACGATGCAATAGAATTTATGATTGGTAATGCCATTATTGATTTTTGATATTAGATTTTTGATATATGATGCTGTATTTTAAAAACAAATCTTAAATTTACAATTAACCAAAAATAGTAAATTTGTATAGATATTCATATTTAATATCTAAAATCTAATATCTAAAATTTATGCAATACGAAGGCGTACTGACCAAAATGCAAACTGAAATAGGAAATCCAATTCAATATTATTTAATTTTTGAAGATAGCTTTTTGAATGTAAATCAATTATTGGGCAAAAATTTAAGTGTTTCCTTTTTGGGATACCAATGTTTGAATTGCCATAAAAAAAAGAAAATTTTTCGTCAAGGATTTTGTTACGACTGTTTTATGTCAAGTGCTGCAGCTGGCGATTGGATCATGAAACCAGAATTAAGTACTGCCCATTTGGATATTGAAGATCGAGATTTAGCGTATGAAAAAAGAGTACAACTACAACCACACATTGTATATTTGGCTTTGTCGAGCGAGGTAAAAGTTGGAGTTACTAGAAATACACAAGTTCCAACGCGTTGGATAGATCAAGGTGCCGTAAAAGCCATTCCAATAGTTGAAGTACCAAACCGATACTTGGCAGGTATAACAGAAGTAGCTTTAAAAAAATTATATTCTGATAAGACCAATTGGCAGAAAATGCTAAAAAACGAATATATTGACGCAGATTTGATTAAAGAAAAAGCAAGTTTAAGGTACATAATTCCAAAAGAAGCCCAAGAATTTTTTGATATTGATAGACATGATTTAACCGAAATGTATTTTCCAGTGTTGGAATATCCGAAAAAAGTTTCGAGTTTAAATTTGGATAAAACGCCCCAATTTTCAGGAAAGCTTACAGGAATAAAAGGGCAATATTTAATTTTTGAAGACGGTACCGTTTTCAATGTTAGAACCTTTGAGGGTTATGTGGTTCGTATAGATTTGTGACCCCAAACGCTAGAAGAAAGAAAATAATTTTTTACAGGAGCACCACATTCCCGCTTCCCTTCAACATTATTCCCGCTTTTCGTTGCAATCTTTTATTATACCTGTCAGGTATAATAAAAGGATTTCCACTACAATCGGGGCTACAATTCAACATTTCAAATTCTATCAAACCTTTAATTATAGCATTTTATACCTCAATTCATTGGAATATTTATTCACGAGGCTCGTCATTTGAAGGAAGGATAAATCTTACACTATTGTCTATAAATATTAAGTATTTAATACCAAATAGCGCTATTTAAGTACTTGAATAGCTTCCCTGAACATCAGGCATATCATCAAACCCCTTGAATAGCTGTCGTAATCGTTACTGCAGAATTGCATTCTGTACACACAAACTTTTTTTTGCCTACTTTAGTTGTCAAATAAACTCGTTTCTTTATTTAGACAACATCACATAAAAGCCAAAAAAATAGTTATAAAACCTTAAAATAAGTACACGCCTATGAAATGGAATGCAAAACTGATAAAACACAAAAATGAAAATCGAATAGCCGTGTTTTTTGAAAAAAATAATGAGTTAATAGAGAGAATAAAAAAAGTAGAAAGATCGGTATGGAGTCAAAGCAAGCAATTTTGGCATGTACCAGATACTTTAGACAATAGAATTCGGTTTAAAATTGCACCTACACCATTGCCATCATTAGAAGGAATTGAGCAATTAGAAAAGTTCAAATACTGGTTGCAATCCAAAAGATATAGCAATAATACAATCAAAACCTACACTGAAGCTTTGAAGTCTTTTTTAACTTTTTTCAACAACAAATCTGTGTTTGAGATTACAAATGAAGATGTTATTTTGTACAATAATAATTATATTCTAGAGAATAAGCTGTCCTCATCTTATCAAAACCAAATTGTGAATGCTATAAAATTGTATTTTAACACCATTCAAAATCAAGTTATAGCTATCGAAAAAATTCATCGACCAAAACGTGAAAAAATATTACCAAATGTTTTGAGTAAGGAAGAAGTAAAATTAATACTTACAACACATACCAACGCCAAACACAAAACCATGTTAGCAATGATTTATAGCTGCGGTTTAAGAAGAAGTGAATTATTACATTTAAAACCTACCGATATTGATTCCAAAAGAAATATTGTAATTATAAGACAATCAAAAGGCAAAAAAGACAGAATTACACCATTATCGCCCAAAATTCTTGAATTATTAAGAGCTTACTACATATTATACAAACCAAAAAAGTGGCTGTTTGAAGGGCAAGAAGCAGGAACCCAATATTCAGAACAAAGTTTACAAAGTGTACTCAAACAAGCCCTGCAAAAATCAAAAATAATGAAACCTGTTACATTACACTGGTTAAGGCACAGTTATGCCACTCATTTGCTAGAAAGCGGAACCGATTTAAGATACATTCAAGAACTTCTGGGACACAGTAGCAGTAAAACAACAGAAATATACACTCATGTAAGTACTAAAAACTTACAACAAATAAAAAGCCCATTTGATGATCTATAAAGTTTTTTCCCTATATTTGATTTTAAATAAAGTATGACATTATCATACATATCTAACCAAATATAGGTGGATATATATAATTTTATCATACATATATATAAGTTGTGTGAAATGCCTTGCGAGACGCTGAAAAAACTACATCTAATAAAATAATCTTTAAAAAAATTGTTTCTAAAATTAATTTGACTATTTTTGTCAAAACAAATTTTGTCTTATGGAAACATTTGGAGATATTATAAAAAACGAAAGAGAAGGCAAAGGACTTTTATTAAGGCAAGTCGCATCAGCACTTGAAATCGATCAAGCCATTGTTAGTAAATTTGAGCGTGGAGAAAGAAAACCAACAAAAGAACAAGTTGAAAAATTTGCTGAATATTATAATTTGGACAAAAACAATTTAGTTACAAGTTGGTTGAGCGATAAAATCGCAAATACAATTTTTTACGAGGAAAATATCGGAGAAGTTCTAAAAGTAGCAGAAGAAAAAGCAATTTACTTAAAAACTATTCACGATGGAAGATAAAATAAAAGTTGTAGAATTATTCGCAGGAGTTGGTGGATTTCGCCTTGGTTTAGAAGGTTGGAATAACAAATCTGCATCATCAAATTACAAAGAAAATTTTGAAAGTCCTTATGAAATAGTTTGGAGCAATCAATGGGAACCATCAACCAAAGTTCAACACGCATCAATGGTTTATGAATCTCGTTGGGACAAAAAAAATCATTCAAATAAGGACATTTCAACTGTTGAAATAGCTGAAATCCCAGATCACGACTTGTTAGTTGGAGGTTTTCCTTGTCAAGATTATTCCGTTGCTACAACGCTAAAAAATTCAAAAGGATTAATTGGAAAGAAAGGTGTTTTGTGGTGGTCAATTCATAAAATATTAAGCGAAAAAGAAAACAAACCAAAATATTTGTTTTTAGAAAATGTTGACAGACTTTTAATTTCACCATCAGGACAACGTGGAAGAGATTTTGCAATTATTCTAAAGAGTTTAAATGATTTAGGTTACGCAGTTGAATGGCGAGTTGTAAACGCTGCTGAATATGGAATGCCACAAAGAAGAAGAAGAATTTTCATTTTGGCATATTCCCGAAATTCAACAATTTATAACGAAATAAAAGAAACTAATTCAACAGATTGGTTGCTTAAAGATGGAACTTTAGCGAACGCTTTTCCTGTTCAATCTGAAAACACTTTGTTTCCAATTGAATTCAAACTAAATGGAGATATTGTTGAAATTTCAGAAAATTTCAACAAAAATGGAAAAACAGGAATGTTTGAAAACACAGGAATTATGATTGATGGAATTGTAACAACTATCAAAACAAAGCCAAGTTATGAAGATAAATTCACAATCTTAAAAGACATAATTCAAAACGGAGAAGTAACCGAAGAATTCTACATTAACGAAGAAGATTTGGATAAATGGTTTTATCTTAAAGGTGCAAAAAAAGAAATGAGAAAAAATTCTCAAGGCTTTGAGTACAATTATAGCGAAGGCGGAATGATTTTTCCTGATCCATTAGATAAACCTTCAAGAACAATTATAACGGGCGAAGGAGGAAAATCTGCATCGAGATTTAAACACGTTATCAAAACAGCAAAAGGTTATCGAAGATTATCTCCAGTTGAACTTGAACGATTAAATATGTTTCCAGATAATCACACAAAATTTGACAGAGTTACCGACACAAAACGTGCTTTTTTTATGGGAAATGCTTTGGTTGTTGGAGTAATTGAAAAAATTGGTGTTGCATTAACTCAAAAAATAAATAATGAAGTTACCATATAATCAAAATGATAAAAACTCAATAATTGAGTATGCAAAAAAGTTAAAAGATAAATCTTTACGTCAAGTTTGTAATGCTGACTTAATAAAGAATGACAGAAAAGGAAAAGGGCATTTTGGACAAATTTTAGAAGAGTTTTATTTTTTATATAAACCAAACTCCGACTCTGAACCTGATTTTCCAATTGCTAAATTAGAATTAAAGTCATCACCTCTTAAAAAACTTAAAAATGCTGAATTTCGCTCAAAAGAGCGATTAGTATTAAACATCATTAACTACGTTAATGTTGTTAATCAGAATTTTGAAAATAGTGATTTCTTCAAAAAGAATGCAAGTATTCTTTTAGTTTTCTATTTACATCAATCGGGTATTGATATTTTAGATTATTTGATAAAAATCGTTGATGAATGGAGTTTCCCATCAACAGATTTGGAAATAATCAAAAAAGATTGGCAAACAATTAATAAAAAAATTGCTGAAGGAAAAGCTCACGAACTTTCTGAAGGCGATACATTTTATCTTGGTGCTTGCACGAAAGGTGCAAATGCACAATCGGTAAGAAAACAACCATTTAGTGAAATTCCAGCAAAACAAAGAGCATACTCATTTAAGCAAGGTTATGTAAATCATATAATTGCTTCAATTGCAAATGAAAGCAAAGAAATCTATGGAAAAATAATTCCTAATATTCAAGTTGCTAAAAAACAAACAATTGAAGAAATTGTAATTTCTAAATTCCAACCATTTTATGGAAAATCCGAACAAGAAATAGTAAAAATATTAGATTTAAAAATTAATTCAAAAGCCAAAAGCTTTTACGCAAATTTAACAAAAGCTATACTTGGTATTTCTTTAGACAAAGAAATTGAAGAGTTTCAAAAAGCAGAAATTATTGTAAAAACTGTTCGTTTAAAAGAAAATGATTTGCCGAAAGAAGACATTTCTTTTCCAAATTTTAAGTACGAAGAAATTGTTAATCAAGAATGGGAAGATTCTGATTTTAAAGACATTTTAGAACATAAATTTCTATTTGTATTCTTTCAATTTGAGAACGAAAAACTTATTTTAAGAAAAGTTAAATTTTGGAATATGCCATATTTGGACTTAATCGAAGTTGAAAAAGTTTGGACGAAAACAAAACAAATTATTGCAAAAGGCGAAATCGTAAAAGAAATAAAAACTAATAAAAAAGGCAAGGAAATTCGTTTCACGAATTTTCCCGGCAAGAAATTTAGTTCAATTTCTCACGTTCGTCCTCACGCAAAAGATGCTTCTGATACTTTTGAATTGCCGAAAAAAGATAAGTTAACTAAACAAAATGAATACACAAAGCATTGTTTTTGGCTAAATAATACTTATGTTAAAAATGAAATTTATCATAAATAATGGCACTTCACACAACAGCGGTTTGCAAAAATTGGGGTTTTGGTCTTGACTTTACACATTGTTTTGTACTTTTGTG
>NZ_JANLVD010000038.1:0-5147 GCF_031363805.1 Flavobacterium sp.
TCTATCGGAGAGTTTTTGCACCAAAAAGGTTATATTGTTTATGGAACAAGTAGAAATCCAGAAAGGGTTCAAAAATCTGTATTTCCAATAGTCGCTTTAGATGTCAGAGATGTTAGTAGTATTCAAAAAACGGTAGCATTAATTATTAGAAACGAAAAAAAATTAGATATCGTAATCAATAATGCTGGCGTTGGGATAACGGGTCCTATGGAAGAAATTCCTATGGAAGAGATTAAAAATAATTTCGAAACCAATTTTTTTGGACCTATCGAAGTCATGAAAGCTGTTTTGCCACAAATGCGCGCACAGAAATCAGGATTAATTATCAATATTACATCAATTGCGGGTTATATGGGTTTGCCCTATCGCAGTATTTATTCGGCATCAAAAGGAGCTTTAGAAATCATAACCGAAGCTTTGCGAATGGAAACCAAATCATTTGGCATTCAAATGACCAATGTAGCTCCAGGCGATTTTGCTACAAACATTGCGGCTGGTCGTTTTCATGCACCTGTAATTTCAGGATCAGATTATGAACTGGCTTACGGTCAGGTTTTAAAAACCATGAACGAACATGTAGATGCTGGTAGCAATCCAAACGAAATGGCAGAAGCCATTTACAAAATAATCCAAACTCCAAATCCAAAAATACATTATAAAGTAGGTCTTTTTATGCAAAAATTCTCCATAGTTCTAAAGCGTATTTTGCCCGATAAATTTTATGAAAAAATGTTGATGAACCATTATAAATTGTAATTTTGCAAACGCGTACAAGGAATTGAATTAAGGATTTATTTAAAAAAACCTGTTAAGTATAATTTTTAAACATTTCTCAATCTAACGACTGCGGCGCGTAAGGGATTAAGGCGGTATCCTTTTTTGAGCCTTTTCGGCGAAAAAAAGATATAGCCGAAAGCCCGACCAGTAGTTGCAAGGAGGAACGACGAAGCAATCTGCTGGATACGCCAAAAAAAATTAAACAGAAACACACAATCAAATATATTTATAATTATGAAATTTTTTATTGACACTG
This sequence comes from Flavobacterium sp., assembly GCF_031363805.1. GTDB lineage: Bacteria > Bacteroidota > Bacteroidia > Flavobacteriales > Flavobacteriaceae > Flavobacterium. The sequence goes on from NZ_JANLVD010000038.1 coordinate 1,034, forward strand.
CCAATTTAGCTCAAATCAAAGAAGCCCAAGCACTCGGCGTTTTGGATGGCGTAACTACAAATCCGAGTTTGATGGCTAAGGAAGGAATCACTGGGAAAAATAATATTTTAAAGCATTACGTTGACATTTGCAACTTTGTAGAAGGCGATGTGAGTGCCGAAGTGAATGCTTTGGACTACGACGGAATGATTAAAGAAGGTGAAGAGCTGGCTGATTTGCATGAACAAATCGTGGTAAAATTGCCCATGACCAAAGAAGGTGTGATGGCTTGTAAATATTTTTCTGATAAAGGAATCAAAACCAATGTTACTTTAGTATTTTCTGCGGGTCAAGCACTTTTGGCTGCCAAAGCTGGTGCTACTTATTGTTCTCCATTTATTGGTCGTTTGGACGATATTTCCACAGATGGTTTGGCTTTAATTGAAGAAATAAGATTAATTTACGATAATTATGGATACGAAACCCAAATTCTAGCGGCTTCTGTAAGACATACTATGCATATTGTAAACTGTGCAAAAATTGGTGCCGATGTTATGACTGGCCCACTTTCTGCCATACATGGTTTGCTAAAACATCCTTTAACTGATATTGGTTTGGCGCAGTTTGTGGCAGATTTCGAAAAAGGAAATAAATAAATTGATTATTCGATGATTCGATTGTTAGACAATCCGATTTAAGTTTACAGATATATCAGATGATTTAATAAAAAAGCGATTTCAATTTGAAATCGCTTTTATTTTTTAGGACTAGTCACTATCTGAAATATCTATTTTAAGTAATCTTCAAAATCGGCATCAAACAAACTTACAAATCCATTTTTAATGGAACCATTTGAATTGATAAGCATGCTACGATGAATTTTGGTAATCACCCATTTGTCTCTCAAATCTTTGAAATTTGTAGCATGTAATTCCGTTGTATTTTTAAAATTATATTTAAGCAATAATTTTTTCCATTGATCTGGAGTATCATCAACATTGATGGATACAAAATCCCAATCTGGATGTTTACTTTTTAACTCAGATGCTTTTTTATGAACAAGTTCCAAATGCGAATTGGCATCCGATGTCCAAAAGAAAACTACAGTTTTATTTGTAAAAAAAGAATTTAAATTCACTACATTGCTTTGAGCGTCAATTAAATTTACTACAGGTAATTTTTTGTTTTCCAACAAAAACTGAGTTGATTCTCCAATACGTTTTATTTCTTTTTGTTTTACATTATCAGTTGAAAGTTCTGCGTATTTATCCAAAAAAGTTTTGTTATTTGACATGTTTTGATCTTCCAACAAATAGGTAAATGCAATGTTATTTAAAATCGCATTTTTTATTTTTATATTGGTAAAAAGAGAATCTGCAATTTCTAATTTTTTAATATTATTAACCAATGCTTTTTCATTTAAATGTGCACCATCTGTTGCTCCTGTGCATGAAATATTGTTTAGCATAGTAGTTAAATATCTGACAAAGGGCGAAAAATTAGTCAAATTTTCATTATTGAAATTGATATTTTTTCTATAATTATAATAGGACAATGGTATGTTGCTGCAAATGTCTTTTCCTGTTCTGTTTTTATGGGCAATTGGATATATTTCTTTTTTAGATAAATAATGCATATCGACCATAGTCTTTGCATATAAATCAAAATTTTCATCCCAATTAATAGCTTCTTTCCTTCTAGAATAATAGCTTTTTATAGATTTATAATTGTCATCAATTGTTTTATTGAATTTTGCAAAATCATAATCATAAATTCCAAAACTATTGTTTTTGTCATCTTCGTTTTTAAGGAAAAGTTCAATCAGAAAATTATTTTTCTCATCGCCTCGACCACAAAAAGTAAGGGAATTATCGAATTCGTTTGTGTTTAAACGAATCATTAAACTATCATTTTTATCAAAATAAATATGTTGGTATTCTGGATCATGTTTAAAGGTGTACATGCCAGGCGCCAAAGAATCGTATTTTTTAAAAAACCTATTCTTATCATCCAATTTTATGGTGTCTATAACAATATTGTCTTTGCATAAAAAAACAACTTTGGAATTTGGATTTATAATTTCTCCGCCAAAATAAGCTACATAGTTGTTTGTATCGAATATTTTGTTGCAAGAAGCAAATAGAAGTGGCAATAAAACAATAGTAAAAAAAGTAATTTTTTTAATATAGGCGGTCATTAGAAATAGTTTAGTTGCAACAAATATATTTTTATAATGTTTGTAATGCTGTTAACAATCAGTTAAATTAAAGGCAATTATTATGTAAAGGTTTAAATAAAATAAATTCACTAATTTTTGTTACTTTTGCATTTCTTAAAAATACTAAATATCAATGTTAACAATATCAAATTTATCGGTTCAGTTTGGCAAACGAATTTTATTCGATGAAGTAAATACCACTTTTACACAAGGCAATTGCTACGGAATTATAGGTGCAAATGGTGCTGGAAAATCTACTTTTTTAAAAATTATTGCAGGAGAAATTGATCCAACTTCCGGTCGTGTAATTCTTGAACCAGGAAAACGTATGTCGGTTTTAAATCAGAACCACAATATGTTTGATAATCATACAGTACTAGAAACGGTTATGATGGGAAATAAAACACTCTTCGCTGTAAAAAAGGAAATGGATGATTTATATTTAAATTATACAGATGAAAACGCAGATAGAATAGGAGAGTTGCAAGTTCGATTTGAAGAAATGAATGGTTGGAATGCAGAATCAGATGCTGGAGCCATGCTTTCAAATTTAGGAATTTCTGCCGATTATCAATACAATTTGATGGGCGACATGGAAGGAAAACTAAAGCTTCGTGTACTTTTGGCACAAGCATTGTTTGGAAATCCAGATGTTTTAATTATGGATGAGCCTACCAACGATTTGGATTTTGAAACCATAGGTTGGTTGGAAAATTTCTTGGCAAATTATGAAAACACGGTGTTGGTAGTTTCTCACGACAGACACTTTTTGGATGCAGTTTGTACACATGTTTCGGATATTGATTTTAGCAAAATAAATCATTATTCTGGAAATTATACTTTTTGGTACGAATCTAGCCAACTTGCGGCAAAGCAAAGAGCACAACAAAATAAAAAGGCAGAAGAAAAAAAATCTGAATTGGAAGAATTTATTCGGCGTTTTAGTGCGAATGTAGCAAAATCTAAACAAGCTACTTCTCGTAAAAAAATGATTGAAAAATTAAATTTAGCCGATATAAAACCGTCTTCTAGACGATACCCAGCTATTATTTTTGATACCGAACGTGAAGCTGGAGATCAAATATTGAATGTTCAAAATTTGAGTGCCTCCATTGATGGTGAAATACTGTTTAAAAATGTAGATTTGAACATGGCAAAAGGCGATAAAGTAGTTATTTTTTCCAAAGATTCTCGTGCTACAACTGCTTTCTACGAAATTTTAAATGGAAATTTAGTAGCAGATTCTGGAACTTTCGATTGGGGAATTACAACCAATCAATCCTATTTGCCAGCAGATAATCATAGTTTTTTTGAAAATGATTTGTCACTAGTAGACTGGTTGCGTCAATGGGCAAAAACCGAAGAAGAGCGTGACGAAGTTTATGTACGTGGTTTTCTTGGAAAAATGATTTTTTCTGGTGAAGAAGCATTAAAAACCAGTCGTGTATTATCTGGTGGGGAAAAAGTGCGCTGTATGTTATCCAGAATGATGATGATGCGTGCGAATGTTTTAATGCTAGATGAACCCACAAATCACTTGGATTTAGAATCGATAACGGCTTTCAATAATTCTTTGAAAAACTTCAAAGGTTCTATATTATTTACTACTCACGATCATGAGTTTGCACAAACTGTGGCCAATAGAGTACTAGAAATTACTCCAAAAGGAGTTATTGATAGATATACTACTTTTGATGATTATTTGGAAGACGATAAAATTAAGGATTTAAGAATGAAAATGTATTCTTAAATAGAATTAAAAAATCCAGCTAAATGCCTACCGTCTGGACACATCTCTAAAGAGTATCCATCCTTGCATAATTGCGGTAAATTTTTGAAGACCAATCCAAAAGGTTGTGATACCTGGTTTTCTTTCAGAAAGATATCCTTTCCAACCGCCTAATCTAGCAATAGCCC
>NZ_JANLVD010000039.1:0-5334 GCF_031363805.1 Flavobacterium sp.
GTCTGAAATAACCAACAGAAAAGATAAAAGCATTGTGCAAGCAGATGCAGAATTTTCAAAAAATGACAATGATATTTGGTTTATAACCGATAGAGAAAATGAGTTTCAACGTTTGGCTACATTCAATTTACAAACCAAAATTGTCAGCTATTATACTTCATCAATTCCTTGGAATGTGGAAGGTTATGTTTTATCCGAGGATAAAACCAATTTGGTATTTCTGACCAATGAAGGCGGTTTGAATAAAATTTATTTGATGGACACAACTACCAAAAAGTACAAAGAAATCAAAAATGTGCCAGTAGGATTGTTTGGTGGGATGAGTTTTACAAAAGATGGGAAATATTTGTTTTTAACTCAATCGACTGCAGAATCTTCGTCAGATGTTTATAGATTGGATTTGAAAACCAATAAAATAGAGCAATGGACAGAAAGTGAATTGGGTGAAATGCAAAAGTCGGATATGTCAAAACCAAAATTGATTGAATGGACAAGTTTTGACAAACTAAAAATATCAGGTTTTTATTATCCTGCTTCATCAAAATTTATAGGAAAAAGACCAGTTTTAATCAACATTCATGGCGGACCAGAAGGGCAATCGATGGCTTCATTTTTAGGATCAAATAATTATTATACCAACGAAATGGGAGTCGCTATCATTTATCCAAATGTTCGCGGATCATCTGGTTTTGGAAAAACATTTATTGCCAAAGACAATGGTTTTTTAAGAGAAGATTCCGTTAAAGATATTGGTTCGCTTTTGGATTGGATTGCGCAACAACCTGATTTAGACAAAGACAAAATTATGATTATGGGCGGAAGCTACGGTGGCTACATGACATTAGCCACAGCTTTTCATTTTGCCGATAGAGTTAAATGTTCGGTAGATATTGTGGGAATTTCAAATTTTAATACCTTTTTAAAAAATACAGAAGAATACCGTCGGGATTTGCGCAGGGTGGAATATGGCGATGAAAGAGAAGCCAAAATGTATGCTTTTTTAGAAATAATTTCTCCTTTAAATAATACTGATAAAATTAAAAAACCCATGTTTATTATTCAAGGCACCAACGATCCTAGAGTTCCCGTGACGGAAGCTACTCAAATGCGGGACAAATTAAAAAATCAAGGCAACACGGTTTGGTATCTGGAAGCAAAAGATGAAGGTCATGGCTTTCGTAAAAAAGCAAATGTCGATTACCAGCGTTTGGCGGTCATTCGTTTTATGGAAGAATATTTGTTGAAGTAGGTTAGTTTAAACAAAAAAAGATACAGTTGCAAAGATATTTCTGCAACTGTATCTTTTATTTTTGCCACAGATTAACAAGGATTTTTATAGATTTTCACACTTTCAAAATTTATTTATGATTTAGTATGAATCTGTATAATCCGTGGCAAATACAATTTATATACATAAATTGTATGATTTTAAATTGTAGTTTATTTATGACACCTATAATAATTGACTTTTTGACTGTACATTAAATTGAAAAACATTATGAATTAAATTATATATTAAAGGAAAGGCTCGTAAATTTGCGAGCCTTTCCTTTAATATATAATTTTTGATTTAGTTTATGACTATATCATCAAGCTGAATGGTTGTAGTTGCTCCATTGGTTCCGTCATATTCAAAAATGAAATAGCCGTTTCCTGTTACAGATGCTGGTATTGCATAGGTTCCACTATTTGTGAAACTAGTAGCATATGACGTTGCGGTAGTTGGCAAACCATTTGCTAGTGTAAACTTATCAGTAATATTTACTAAAGTTGCTTGATTTATATTGCCGTTGGGTATCAAATCCGTCGAATAATATATTTTTAAAGGTTGTCCGTCAAAATATCCATCTTTACTTTTAAAAGAAATTCCATTTGCAGCGGTCATATCTACTGGAATAATAAAGTGTGCTTTTGTACATCCTGCATTAAATGCAGACATTTGCAGATATTCGTTATTAGAAAATGATTTAACATCCCAATATCTGTTACCAACAACATTTAAATTTATATATTTTGGAGTAGTAAAACCTGTTGATGTTACGGCAAATGTTTCAAAATTTTCTGTAAATAGCCCAAGATATTGAAGACTACTTCCACCTAAAGCAACTGGAGGAATAACACCAACTCTAGGATTTATGAATTTTACGTCTCTTGAGTTTCTTAAAACTAATTGATATCCATTACCATATTTAGTTAAGATACCTCTAATTTTTCCATTTCCAGAAGGAGTAAATTCTCCAGCAAAATTTGCAAATCTGCTTGTTCTTAAGTCTAATGTGTTGCTTCCGCTAACAAGTTTTAATGATGTATCAAAATCTTTTTTACTATATGTTCCACAATCTGACTGAAACTGCACATTGTCTATTTCTACTAATGAATTTAATAAGGCATCATTACTTGCTTGAGTTAAAGTAATTTTCTTAACTATAGTTTCTTCATCAACTACAGTACAAGTTGGTATAATAGACTTCCCATAATCTAACGCTGGTATTCTATCAACATTTTGCACACTGGTTGGCTTTGCTCCCAAAACCAAACCTCTAGCAAATCCTGTCGGTAAAGAGTAGTATAAATCTTTTAATTTTATAAATACCTTTTTGCCTGGTTGTAGTTTTTTAGTATACAGACTGTAATCATCTATTGACATGCTAAATCCTCTAGTTCCATCAACAGACATGAATGACATTGTTTTGAAAAAATTCCCACCTTCATCACTAGATGTTACTATAGCTTCAATAATATCATCTGCAGTGTATTTCACCGATGTATTTCCTGTAATATTTGCTAAATTATATATATCAGCAACTTCTTTTGTTTTAACTAAATTTGGAACAACACATTCTGGATTGGTTGGTGTTTCAAATGAATCGTTTACACAGCCAAAAAATACAGCTGATGTAAATAAAATGGCAAAAATATTTTTAATTTTATTTTTCATAACTTTTTAATTTAAAAGGTTAAATAAATATTTACTGTATATGTTCTTCCGTATCCGTAGAAATATTTTGGACCAAAAGGACCAATTCCTCCTCCTTGATGGTCTTGATAATCTTCTTTATATGCTCCATTTCTAGATTGTTCAAAACCGCCAGTTTTGTATTTAAAGTCAAGAACATTATTCACATTTGCAAAAAGACCTAATGTATGTCCTTTAATTCTCCAAGATTTTCCACCTACTAAATTCAATAGTTTTATTGGGTCAAATTTTTCTTGTTGCAAATAGCTATCGGCTAAATTTTGGTCAATAACAATTCCTGTATTTCCTGCAGCATCATAATAACTACTGGTTCTTTTCAAGGTAGATACATCCAAATAATTATCTAATAAATAGTTTGCATTTGCGCCAATCCACCAAAATTTAGGATCTCTATATTCTATACCAAATGAATAAGCTTGTTGTGGTGTTCCAGATTGTCTGTAACCAGTTAATTTTGCTTCACCATAATCATTTTTAGTAATAAGTCCTGCATCATCTTTAACACTTACATTTGGATTGTTTGTGATAGTATATTCTCCATAGGCTGCCACTCCGGTTACTTTTATTGTTGAGGTAAGTTGGTATTCTATTCCTGCTTCCAAACCTCTATTTCTTTTATTAATACCTGTAACAACTTCAGAAACAAAACCACCTGTACTTCCTGAGACTGCATCTGCGTAATAGAAATTTATATCTGTAGAATTTTTTGTTTCAGAAAAATATCCTGTAAATCTAGCTTTAAGTTTTGGCGCTCTAATGATATAGCTTACATCTACACTTTTAATTTTTTCATTTGTAATTCCTGTTGTAATATCATTATTTACACGAGCATTTGGAAAAGCATCTTTTGTATTTGGGGCTTTTGTCATGTAAATTGCGTTAACATCAAACAAATGCTTACCAGTTAACTTATAAGTAATACCACCTTTAAATCCAAAATTTTCGAATACAACTTCATTGCTTTTTCCGAAAGAATTTTCAGGATAATATCCGTTTTTATAAAATCCTTCTCTTTGATAAGCAGATTGAGAAAAATTTTGAGCCAAATAAAAATCAAATTTACTGTAAGTAAATTTAAACTGTGTAAAAGCATTCAATCTTTTAGAAGTTATGTCATAATTGTAACCATATTGATCATTTACACCAACTACACGATTAACATTATTTAAATCTGACTGTTGTTGGTTTCCAAAACCAAAAGTACTTTTATCTACAAAATAATTTCCACCCAAAAGATCTAAAAGGTTTTTAAAATTCTTAGTTTTTGAGTATTCATAATTTCCACCAGCGTTTAAAAGAACATTATCTGATAATTTTGAGGTTAAATTGGTATTAAATGTAGCAATATTTTCGTCATTTCTATCTTCATATTGTATGATTCTACTACCATTAGGAAGATTTTCATTATTTATTCTGTAGATATCATTCCAATTTAATTGAGGATCTGCTACAAATTTTGCTTTAGTTTCTTCTGCAGCAATTAAATTTGGAGTAAAAACGTCTGCACTACTGTGAAGACTGATATAATAACTAGGTAGCTTTTTGTAATAAGTAGGATCTGGATTATCAGATTTTGTGTAGTCCAATCTACTGTTTCCAATTTTTCCAGTTTGATAAGAAAGTGTTGTATTCAAGTTGGTATTTGAATTCATTTTCCAATAATGACTTAACATCATCAAAGGCTCTTCAGAATCTTTAAAACGAGAATTTCTTTTTTCTCCTCCTTGGTATCCCCAATATGAATTATATTTTTCTCCAACCAAATTCGTTGTTTCATCAGTATTTGGTGAATTTTTCCCTCTTTTATTTTGAGCATAAATCGAAGTGAAATTTAAGCTGTGCTTTTCGTTAAATCGTTTTTCAACACTAGCAAATAAAGAGTTTGCACTATAATTTGTTCCTTCAAAATATCCTTGATTTGTCCATCGTCTACCAGCAGAAATAGTGTAGGCCCAACCATCTTTTCTCATACCAGAAGCATGTGTACCCATAGTTCTGTAGCTATAATTTGTATTGGTATTCAAGAAAGAAATTCTTGTACCAGGTCTATAAATAGAGGCTCTTGTATTTATTTCTTGAATTCCAGCAATACCACCAAAAGTATAATCTGAAGGTGCTGAACCACTGGTAAATTCTTGATTTCGTGTTGCATCGTTCAAACCTCCCCAGTCTCCATATTGAGGTCTTCCATCGGCCACACGATTCATCAAAACACCATTTATCATCACGTTTGAATATTCATTGTCTATCCCTCTGACATTGAATCTTGCTTGACCAAAATTATAAGCTGATGCTTGTAAAAAAACGTCGCGTGAAGCTTGCAATAAGCCCGAAGTACTTTCTGAACCACTGTTATC
>NZ_JANLVD010000064.1:0-18776 GCF_031363805.1 Flavobacterium sp.
AACAAAAAAACAAGAAGCAACGCCTTATGTCAATGTTTGGGACGGGACGCCAGACAAAGGTTTTGGTCAGTTTTCGGATTCTCCAAGATACACAACTGGCTACACATCGCTTTTCAATACTATCGGTTATGTAGTCGAAACGCACATGCTAAAAAGTTATGCGACAAGGGTAAAAGCAACTTACGATTTTATGTTTAGTACTATAAAATATGTAGATGAGAATTCTTCAATTATTAAAAATGCTATTGCAAAAAATAAATTACAATTCGAAAAACCAAACGAAAATTATCCAATTCAATGGGAATTAGATTCGACTAAAATTTCAAAAATAAATTTTCTTGGTTTTGAAGGAAGTTATAAAAAGAGTGATGTAACAACTGGACAAAGATTATTTTACGATAGAGCCAAACCTTACAGTAAAGAAATTAATTATTATTCTGATTTTAAAGCTACTAAATTTGTTTCAATACCGAGGGCTTATGTTATTCCAAAAGGTTGGTGGAATGCAATAGAGTTATTAAAAAATAATAATTGCCAATTTTCTACTTTACAAAAAGACACTATCATTGAAGTAGAAAGTTATAAAATTATCGATTATAAAACAGCGACTTCTGCTTACGAAGGACATTACAACCATAGAAATACAAAAGTGTCAAAATCTTTTCAAAAAATAAAATTTTCAAAAGGAGATTTTGTATTTTCAACTTCGCAACCAGCTATCAAATATTTATTAGAAACATTGGAACCAGAAGCAATTGATTCCTTTTTTAATTGGAATTTTTTCGATACAATATTGCAACAAAAAGAAGGATATTCGGAGTATGTTTTTGAAGATTTGGCAACTAAATTTTTGAAAGAAAATCCCGAAATTAAAGCTAAATTTGAAGAAAATAAAAAATCTGATAAGGCTTTCGCCGAAAATCCTTCAGCGCAATTGGATTGGGTTTATAAAAATTCGGCATACTACGAAAAATCACATTTGCAATATCCAATTTATAGATTGATGAAATAACCGTGAAATTAATTTGAAATTTATTGTTAATGAATCTCTTTTTCTTCTAAAAATAGTAGTTTTATATTTTCGTACGAATTTTTTAAAGCTTCTTTTATTTGTTCAGGATTAAGCCAAGCTACTTTTTCGATTCCTTCTTCCAATTGCCCAATTGGTGTGCCTTCAAAACTAGTTCGCATTTCAAACCAATGTGTAATTTTTAGTTTGTAGATGCCATTTCGCTTGAAAATATGATACGTTTTTTGCAATTTATCTGCAATGACCAGATTGTTCACGCCCGTTTCTTCTTCCACCTCACGAATGGCTGTATCTTCTATTTCTTCACCTTTTTCGGTTCCGCCTTTTGGCAAATCCCATTTCCCATTTCTGAAAATAAAAAGTACTTCATTTTTTTTATTGTAAACCAATCCTCCGCCAGCTTTACTTACAGGAATTTTAGCCTTTAAAGTTTTCATAATCTCCTTTTCATCAGGATGATACAAATAAGCTTTGTCCAATTTATTTTGAAAAAAATTGATAATAATCTGATTGATATCGGCACTTTCCAACAAGAAAAATTTGAAATCAGTTTCTTTTTTGATTTCATTTGTTAGAAAAAGTGGCTTGTCGTTCACAAAAACTTTATACATTTGTATTATGATTTTTAATAAAGATACAGCTAGTCAAACTGCCGAATTGCTTTTGCAAATAAATGCAATTAAATTGAATTCTGAAAATCCTTTTACATGGGCTTCAGGATGGAAATCACCAATTTATTGCGACAATAGAATAATTCTCTCATTTCCAGCCATTAGAAATTACATTCGTGATGAATTTTCTAAAAATATTGAAAAACAATTTGGGAAACCCGATGTTATTGCTGGTGTTGCAACTGGAGCCATAGGAATTGGCATACTTGTTGCAGAAAGTTTAGGACTTCCATTTGTATATGTTCGACCAGAAGCAAAAAAACATGGACGACTCAATCAAGTAGAAGGATTTTTACAAAAAGGACAAAATGTAATTGTAGTTGAAGACCTAATTAGTACAGGAAACAGTAGTTTGCTAGCAGTTGAAGCTTTGCGAAATGAAGGTGCCAATATCAAAGGAATGGCTGCTGTTTTTTCGTATGGATTCGCTATTGCAAAAGAAAATTTTGAAAAAGCAAATGTAGATTTATATACCTTAAGCAACTATGAAAACCTACTTGAATTGGCAGTTGCCAAAGAATATATCACAGAAAACGAACAAGAATTGCTTCAAGAATGGAGTGCCAATCCATCAGAATGGGATGTTGTTATTTAAATCATTAAGTCTCAAAGCTTAAAAGTCAAATGTCATAAAGTTAAATAATCCAACAATCGAATAATCGAACAATCCAAATATCTAAAAATGAATTTAGAAAGTCAAAAAGTTACCGTTCAAAAATCTCAAGAATATATATTTAATGAGTTGTCACAAGTTAAAAACTTTGAAAAATTAATGCCAGAAAATATCGCAAAATTTGAAGTTTTGGATGAAAATGCCTTTATTTTTGGATTAAAAGGAATGCCAGAAATAAAATTAAAAATGAAAGAAAAAAATCCTAATTCTCAAATAATATTAGGTGCTGCGAGCGATAAATTGCCCTTTACATTAACAGCAAATATTTCCGAAATAGCAAAAGAATCAACCGAAATTCAACTTCTTTTTGATGGCGAATTTAATGCCATGATGGCCATGATGATCAAAGGACCGATAAGCAAATTTATTGAAACTTTGAGTGAAAACATGGTTAAACTTTAGTTTTTAAACACAAAGTTTACTAAGGTTTCACAAAGTTCACAAAGGTTTCGCAAAGTTCACAAAGTAAGACTAGTTTGCTCATTAAGAATCTTAATCAACATTTTTTTTGTGAACTTTGTGCTTTTTTCTTGTGCTCTTTGTGGTTATAGTTTTAAGTCCTTGTGGTTAAGTTTTTAATAAATCATTGTAATTTCTTTTAATCCAAACTGCTTGGTGGTATCATCCTCTAACAAAATTTCTAATTGCCCGTTGCTGCTTACACCGCTTATAATTCCCATAAAACGATCTTGATTTACATTTTCAAAAACAGTAGGTTTGCCCTTTCTAAACAAATAATTTTCATATTCATTCCAAAAGAACTCTATATTTTTGTTTTTTAATTTTTCGACGTTTTGTTCAATTTTAAAAACAATATTCTCTAAAATAATATTAATTTCAAAATCTTTGTTCATTATATTTTTTAAAGATGAAGCTTTCGGCAAATTTTGGAAATTGGTTTGGTTTACATTTAATCCAATTCCAACAATAGATTCAATAGTTCCGTTTTCTTTGATACTATTTTCTATCAGTATGCCAGCAATTTTTTTATTTTCTGCCAAAATGTCGTTTGGCCATTTGATATTTAAATTGCTAATTTTTAATGAATTTAATGCATTTATTACACTTACTGAAATAATAACATTCAAATTGAAAATTGTATTAATATTAAAAACAACATCTTTTATTAAAATGCTTAAAATTAAGTTCTTATCACTTTCAGAATCCCAAACAGCGCCCATTTGACCTTTGCCGTGAGTTTGTGATTTTGCAGTTACTACAGTAAAATTTTCCAAATTTTTTTGTTGCGATAATTCTTTTAAATAATCATTCGTGGAATGTATGGCATCGAGTTTGATTAGGTTCATTTGTAGGTTTTAATTGGTATTTAGAATTAACATTATTTTACCATCAAATTAAGCACAAAAAACAATAACTTTGTAAAAATATATTTTTAACAATTAGATGGCGAAAAAAGAAATAAATAATGATATTTTGCTGGCAAATATCATCAAAGGAATAGAAGAAGTAAAAGGTAATGATATTGATATTCTAGATTTAAGAGCACTTGAAAATACAGTTTGCGATTATTTTGTAATTTGCAACGGAAATTCAAATACACAAGTTAACGCAATTGTCAACTCCATTCAAAAATTAGTTTCAAAAGAACTCAAAGATAAACCATGGCATGTAGAAGGTGCTGAGGTTGCAGATTGGGTATTAATGGATTATGTTCATATTGTAGTTCACGTTTTCCAAAAACACATTCGAGAATATTACAACATTGAAAGCTTGTGGGGCGATGCTAAAATCACCTCAATTGAAAACAAATATTAAATAATAACTTATGTCAAAAGAAATAAAACCAACTAATTTCAAATTTAATCCTTGGTGGATTTATGGAATTGTTGCTACGATATTTATTGTAATGTGGATTTCAGGCGAATCTCGCTGGGTTGAACCAACCAAAACATCAGTTTCTAAATTTTACGAATTTTTAGATGCCAACCAGGTTGAGAAAGTAATCGTTTACAATAAAAAAACGGCTGAAGTTTTCTTGAAAAACACTGCCATGTCTCAAAAAGTTCATAGTAAACTTCCAAAAAAAGACTTTTTAGGAAAGCCAAATCTCGGACCACACTACGTTTTGGAAATTGGAAACGATGAAATTTTTCAAAATAAACTAGACGAAGCCCAAAAAGCAAATAAGCTAGTTTCCTACGATTACAAAACATCTGGTGATTGGACAGAAATCCTATTAAGTTTATTGCCTATAATCTTACTAGTTGGCGTATGGATATATATTATGAGACGAATGTCAGGCGGTGCTGGTGGCGGAGCTGGCGGTCAACTTTTTAATATTGGAAAATCAAAAGCAAAACTTTTTGATGAAAAAACCGATGTAAAAACAACATTTAAAGATGTTGCTGGATTAGAAGGTGCAAAAGAAGAAATTCAAGAAATTGTGGAATTCCTAAGAAATCCAGAAAAATATACCAATTTGGGTGGAAAAATTCCAAAAGGTGCTCTGTTAGTTGGTCCTCCAGGAACAGGAAAAACATTACTAGCCAAAGCAGTTGCCGGTGAAGCCAAAGTTCCATTTTTCTCTTTGTCTGGTTCAGATTTCGTAGAAATGTTTGTGGGAGTTGGTGCATCTCGTGTGCGTGATTTATTCAAACAAGCCAAAGAAAAATCGCCAGCAATTATTTTTATTGATGAAATTGATGCTGTAGGTCGTGCTCGTGGAAAAGGAAATTTTTCAGGAGGAAATGATGAACGTGAAAATACTTTGAACCAATTATTGACTGAAATGGATGGTTTTGGTACCAATTCCAACGTTATTGTTATTGCAGCAACCAACAGAGCCGATGTTTTGGACAAAGCATTAATGCGAGCTGGGCGTTTCGACCGTCAAATATATGTTGACTTGCCAGATGTTCGTGAACGTAAAGAAATTTTTGAAGTTCATTTAGCACCGCTTAAAAAGGTTGAAGGTTTGGATACCGATTTCCTTGCCAAACAAACACCAGGATTTTCAGGAGCGGATATTGCAAATGTTTGTAATGAAGCAGCACTTATTGCAGCACGGTATGATAAAACTGCAGTTGATAAACAAGATTTCCTTGATGCAGTTGATAGAATTGTAGGCGGATTGGAAAAGAAAAATAAGATTATTTCTCCCGAAGAAAAGAAGGCAATTGCTATTCATGAAGCGGGTCATGCTACTGTAAGTTGGATGCTTGAACATGCAGCGCCACTTATTAAAGTAACAATTGTACCACGTGGTCAAAGTCTGGGTGCAGCTTGGTATTTGCCAGAAGAGCGTCAAATTGTAAGAACTAACCAAATGCTCGATGAAATGTGTGCAACCATGGGTGGTCGTGCAGCTGAGAAAGTGATTTTCAATAAAATATCTACTGGTGCTTTGAGCGATTTGGAAAAAGTAACCAAACAAGCCCGTGCTATGGTAACTATATACGGTTTGAACGAAAAATTGGGTAATATTACTTATTACGATTCGTCTGGTCAAACGGATTATAATTTTTCGAAACCATATTCTGAAGAAACTGCTATAACCATAGATCAGGAAATCTCCAAGATGATTGAAGAACAATATCAAAGAGCCATTGATATTTTAGAACATAATAAAGATAAATTGAATCAATTGGCTGACATTTTAATTGAAAAAGAAGTTATTTTTAAAGATGATTTAGAAACCATATTTGGAAAAAGACCTTTCGATAAAGAAGCTTTATTGCCAATTGTTTAAAACTTCGTTGATAACAAACACAAAAATCTTAATCTAATTGCCCAATTAGGTTAAGATTTTTTTATCTTTGATGGTTATAAAACACAAACCATAGTTTTTAAAACATTATGAGTATTTTTAAAAAAATATTTGGATCAAGTAGTGAATCTTCAAGTGAAGTAAATGAAAATGATTTCAATTCTCCGCATGACTCAAATTCTCAATTTCCTGTTGATGAACAATTTACTCATAATTTTAAAAAAAATGGTGGTAAATTTTTATACTGTGAAAATATGGTAGAATTGAGTGAACAGTTCGAGAATATTTTGGAAGAAAACGATTGGTTCGAGTCTCAAGCATTATGTGTAGAATCTAAATTATTCAAATTGCTTGAAGAAAATAAAATTTCTTATCAAAATCCAACAAAGCCCAGTTTCTTTTTAGCAAGTTGCGAGAGTTTAATTGCGGACGAAGGTTCCATTATGTTTTCGTCTAATCAAATCAAACAAAATAAACCCAACGAACTTCCAGATAATATTGTTTTAATAGCATCAACAAGTCAAATTGTGGCTAATAAAAGCGATGGATTGCGTGAAATCAAGAAGCGTTATACCACAAACTATCCTACCAATATAACAACCGTAAATTATTTCGAAAAAGCAATAGAAGAGAACTTTCTACATTATGGAAGTTCTGCCAAAAGTTTATATTTACTACTTTTAGAAGATTTATAAAATGAATGAAACTATTACACGTTCATTGTCTGGATTGGTTTATGTTTTATTGCTAATATTGGCAACTTTGTTTTCAAGAGAAACATTTTTACTACTATTTGGACTTTTTTTATTACAAACAGTAAATGAATTTTGCGCTTTAGTAAAATTGCCTAAGATTCAATCTTTGATAATGGCTGGCGTGCTATATTTTATTTTTAGTTTTTTTTTTAGTGATAATAAATTTACAGATTTCGGTTTAATTATAGCTTCTCTATTTGTTTCTTTCAAACTTATTTTGTGGCTGTTTAAAGACAAATTGCTCCCAACAATTAAAGAAGAAAATTGGGTAAATTTAATTGGATACATTATTCTTCCTTTTATTTTTATAACTAAAATTCCATTAATAAACGACAATTTTATTCCTTCAATAATAATTGGTATCTTTATTTTAATTTGGACCAATGATACTTTTGCTTATATAGTTGGAAAATCTATAGGTAAAAATAAATTATTTGAAAAAATTTCTCCCAAAAAAACCATTGAAGGATTTGTTGGAGGAATTATATTTGCAGTTATTGCTAGTGTAATTATTGCTAAATATTATACTCAAATGCATACTTATATTTGGATAACTACAGCTGTTATAGTTGGAATATTTGGAACAATCGGAGATTTAGTTGAATCAAAATTTAAAAGAGTAGCAAACCTTAAAGATAGCGGAAATATCATGCCAGGTCACGGAGGAATTTTGGATAGATTAGACAGTATTATATTTGTATCACCATTTTTATTTTTATTTTATAAAATTATTGCATATGTTTCATAAAGAAGGTTCCAAAATTATTTTAATAGCTACATTATTATTCGTCATTGCTATTGTGGCGGCAGGAGAATTAATCGATTTGAACTGGTTAAGAATTTCATTGCAATTAATTGCTTTGTTTTTGTACGTAATAATTTTACAATTTTTTAGAAATCCAAGTAGAATTATTACACCAAATGACAACCAGATTACTGCTCCTGTAGATGGTAAAGTAGTTGTCATAGAAGAAGTTTTTGAACCAGAATATTTTAAAGACAAACGTTTGCAAGTGTCTATATTTATGTCGCCAATCAATGTTCACGTAACAAGATATCCAGTTTCTGGATTGGTAAAATTCAGTAAATACCATCCAGGAAAATTCTTGGTTGCTTGGCATCCAAAAGCAAGTACAGAAAATGAAAGAACCACAATTGTAATTGAAAATAAAGTTTTTGGAGAAATTTTATACAGGCAAATAGCTGGAGCTCTAGCCAAAAGAATTGTCAATTATGCAGAAGAAGGAACGCAAGTAATTCAAGGAACTGATGCTGGATTTATAAAATTTGGTTCTCGTGTTGATTTATTTTTGCCTCTAGGAACCAAAATAAATGTAAAATTGAATGAAATTGCAGTAGGAAATAAAACCATAATAGCCTTAATGTAATCAATGTCTGAAAAAAATTTAGATATATTATTCAACCAAGCTATAGAGCTTGCACAAACTATTTCTCAGGCATCTTTGCCACAAGATGTCCAGTTGAGATGCTATGCTTATTACAAACAAGCTACTTCTGGTACAGTTGGAAATACTAACTATTCAAATCTTGATATTAGAGATGCATTCAAAAATAACGCTTGGATGCAAATAAGTCATATTTCTGTGGACGAAGCCAAACAATATTATATAGATGCCATTAACGAGATTATAAAAAATAAAAGCGATGAAATTTTCTAAAGTATTACAGTTTTTTTTATTATTCATAATCGTTATTTCTTGTAAAAAAAATACACTTGTTGAAGTTGTAGATGTTCCTTCAACACCAATTGAAACGGTCAAGGTTGAAAGCGGCACAAGCAAATCATCTGAGGTGAAAGCCAACGAAGGATCGTTTAAAATGATTCCTTTAAATTTTGAGTACAAAGCGTTGGAACCTTATTTTGACGCAGCCACCAATGAAATCCATTTTTCTAGACACCATTTGGGTTATGTTAATAATTTAAATAAGGCTATTATTGGAACCAAATATGAAATAATGTCGCTTGGAGATATTTTAAAAAATTTGAATTTGTCAGATGCTAGTATTAGAAATAATGCTGGCGGATATTATAACCACAACTTTTTTTGGGCAAATTTAACCACAACTCCAAACATGGAACCTATTGGAAGTTTGAAAGCTGCTATTGATAGAGATTTCGGTTCATTTGAAGAATTTAGAAATCAATTTGTAGGCATTTCAAGTCAATATTTTGGTTCAGGTTGGTGTTGGTTGGTTTCTGACAAAACTGGTAGTTTAAAAATTGTAACTACTGCAAATAATGACAATCCGTTGATGAAAGGTTTGGGAATTAGCGGCATTCCATTATTAAATTTAGACTTGTGGGAACACGCCTATTATCTAAAATTTCAAAATAAACGCAGAGAATATGCAAATACTTTTTTTAGTATTATAAATTGGGAAAATGTTTCCAAAAAATATGATGTCATACCCAATAAAGTTGAAATAAAAGGCAGTTTATCTACAACTTCAACTGTAAAAGACACCGTTAAAACTGAAACTCCAAAAACAATAATTAAAAAATCTGACGATAAGCCAGAAGTTCAGCCAAAAAAATCTGAAACAAAATCAGATCCAAAAGCTGATGCAAAACAGCCTAAATCAGAAACGAAAAAAGAAGAAAAACCAATAAAAAAACCAACCCCAAAAGAGGAGGAAAGCGAATTTGAATAAAATACCAATCACATATTATTGAAGTGTAAATAATAAAGCAAAATCCATATTCAAATGGATTTTGCTTTTTTTAGGTAATTAGTCAGAAACTTTTATTTTTTATAAACTTTAAGTGCTTCACCCAATATTTTTACAGATTTAATTAAATCTTCTTTTTTCAATACATAAGCAATTCGTACTTCATTTTTCCCGACACCAGGTGTAGAATAGAATCCTGCAGCAGGTGCAACCATGACTGTTTCGCCATTAAAATCGTAAGTTTCCAAAAGCCATTGTGCAAAATGATCAGCATCTTGAACAGGAAGTTGCGCTATGCAATAAAAAGCACCTTTTGGAATGCCAACTTTTACACCTTCAATTTTATTCAATTCAGAAATCAAGGTGTCCCGACGCTCTTTATATTCTGTAATTACTTCATCAAAATAACTTTGCGGTGTATCCAATGCGGCTTCACTAGCAATTTGGGCAAATGTTGGCGGACTTAACCTTGCTTGTGCAAATTTCATAGCGGTAGACATTAAGTCTTTATTTTTTGAAACAATACAACCAATTCTAGCACCACACATGCTATAACGCTTGGAAACTGAATCAATCATAATAGCATTTTCTTCAATTCCTGGAATATTCATGATGGAGTAATGTTTGAATCCATCATAAACAAATTCTCGGTAAACTTCGTCTGCAATCAAAAATAAATCATGTTTTTTTACCAAATCTGCCAATTGTTGAATTTCAGATTCAGAATATAAATAACCAGTCGGATTTCCTGGATTGCAAATTAGAATAGCTTTGGTTCTTGAAGTAATCAATTTCTCAAATTCTGAAATGGCTGGCAAAGCAAAACCTTCATCCAATGTTGAAATTACTGGAATTACTTTTACACCAGAAGCTGTAGAAAATCCGTTGTAATTAGCATAAAATGGTTCTGGAATAATAATTTCATCACCAGCATCCATAGTACTTCCCATAGCAAATAATAAAGCTTCAGAACCACCAGTGGTAATTATAATATCTTCTTTATTGATTGGCAATCCAATTTTCTGATAACTCAATGCCAACTTTGTTCTATAGCTATCAAATCCCGCAGAATGACTGTATTCAAGAATTTTAATATCAGCATTTTTTACGGCATCCAATGCTACTTGAGGCGTTTTAATATCTGGTTGTCCGATATTTAAATGGTAAACTTTATGACCTTTTTTCTTTGCAATTTCTGAATAGGGAACCAACTTTCTAATTGGCGATTCTGGCATGTGTTGACCTTTGTTGGATATTTTTGGCATAACAATAAATTTTGAAATGCAAATTTGCGATTTTTTATTCTAAAATTTTGTTATATTTATAAAAACAAATCTATAATATGCATAAAATTTACCTACTTGCTCTATTATTTCTTAATTGTATAAGTTCTTTTCCCCAAGAAGGATTCCAATTTAAATCAACTAAGAGCAAAATTACTATTCCCTTTCAACTTATAAGCAACTTAATAATTGTTCCAGTAGAACTTAATGGCGTAAAATTAAATTTTCTTTTAGATACTGGTGTAGAGAAAACCGTTTTATTTAGTTTGGATGAAACAGATACAGTATCATTTAAAAACATCGAAAAAATTAAAATTAAAGGATTGGGTAGTGGCGAATCAATCGACGCTTTAAAATCGAATTACAATACTTTTAAAATAAATGATTTAGTAGATTACAGTCACGAAATTTACATGATTTTGGATCAAGATGTCAATTTCTCTTCGCAACTTGGTGTACCTGTTCATGGAATTATTGGTTATGGTTTTTTTAAAAGTCTATTTGTTGAGGTTAATTATTCTAGAAAAAACCTCGTAGTATATAAAAACATTGAATTTTTCCCAGCAAAAAAATTAAAAAATTACAACTCAGTTTCTATGACTTTAGAATTAGAAAAGCCTTATATTGAGACATTTGCAACATTAAATTCTAAAGAAATTAATTTGAAATTACTTATTGACACAGGCGCTAGTGATGCATTGTGGCTTTTCGAAAATAAAATTGATATTCAATCGCCAGTAAAATATTTTGAAGATTTTTTGGGTCGTGGTTTCAGCGGAAATATTTATGGTAAACGTTCTAGAATTGAAAATTTAAAAATAGGAAAATACAATTTATCATCCCCAACTGTATCATTTCCAGATACTTTATCTTTAAAAAGTGTCAATATAGTTAACGGTAGAAATGGATCCATTGGATCTGAAGTTTTAAAAAGATTCAACATACTTTTTGATTATAAAAATCAAAAAATGTATTTAAAAAGCAACTTGAATTTCAAAGAACCCTTTAATTACAATATGTGTGGGATAGAAATTCAACACAATGGAACACAATGGATTCAAGAAGAACAGCCATTAAGAGCTAAATTTGTTTCTGAAGCGCTACCAGTTACAGAAACCGAATTTAAAGACATAAAATATCAATTTAAACTGAAGCCTATTTTTGAAATATCACAAGTCAGACCCAATTCTCCAGCAGAAATTGCAGGAATTCTAAAAGAAGATGTGATTGTCAGAATAAACGGAACTGATGCTTTTAGATACAAATTGCAAGACATCAATCAAATTATGCAATCGGAAGAAGACCGTTGGATTACAATAGAAGTACAAAGAAAAAACAAAATTTTAAAGTTCAAATTCCAACTTAAAAAAATTCTATAAAAAAAGCTCCAAACTGGAGCTTCGTTTTTAATTATCCATTAATGTTTTTTTCTTTGCCAAAACATTAACTTCTTCCGGAACAATCACTGTTCCCTTTATTTTTATAGGTACTTTTCCACCTTCATAATTCACAGCATTTGATTCTACAGTCATCGATTTTCTAATAGGTCCAGGTGCCATATTGTATTTAACCTCGATTTTTCCAGTTTTGCCAGGCATAATTGGTTCCGTAGGTTTGCTTGGCACAGTGCATCCGCAAGTGGAAATTACATTGGTAATAATTAATGGCTCATCGCCAGTATTGGTAAAAATAAAAGTTCTTACACCATTATCATCCTTACTGACAGTACCATAATCAATCGTATTGTCTTTGTCTTTAAACTCAATTTTAGCACCACTTTGTGCTTGAGCCGAAACACCAAAAACAACCACTGCTAATAAATTTAAAATTTTTCTCATTTCAATTAATTTTATGTAAAAATAGATTAGTTTTTTGTAAATACAAATATTTTAATGCACTTTTTATATTAAAACACTTTACTTACTTTTGCATATAATTACAAAAAGCATACCAAAGAATATTTTCTTTATTTAGAGCAGATATTTATTGGTTTTTTATAAACATTATTCCTGCTGTACATTGCAATCTTTTTTGTGGTATTGTCATACTGAGCTTGTCGAAGTACAAAACCACAAAAAAGGATTTTCATTTCCATCAGGGCTAAATTACAAATGAGTTGTTTTTTACAACGAACAAAATTTAATTTTAAATTAAAAAATAGTAGTTTTTAGAAATCTAAAATCTAAAATCTAAAATCTAAAATCAATATGACAATTCCAGCACAATTCAACGCCAAAGAAACCGAGCAAAAATGGTACGACTACTGGATGAAAAATAATTATTTTCATTCCACACCAGACCACCGTACACCGTACACTATAGTAATTCCGCCTCCAAACGTGACTGGTGTTTTGCACATGGGACATATGTTGAACAATACATTGCAAGATGTACTCATTCGTCGCGCACGTCTAAAAGGTTTCAATGCTTGTTGGGTTCCAGGAACAGATCACGCATCTATTGCCACAGAAGCAAAAGTAGTAGCCAAACTAAAATCTGAGGGTATCAATAAATCCGATTTAACTCGGGAAGAATTTCTAAAACACGCCTACAATTGGACCGAAAAATATGGAGGAACTATTCTCGAACAACTTAAACAATTGGGTTGCTCCTGCGATTGGGAAAGAACCAAATTCACCATGGATCCAGATATGTCAGCCTCAGTAATAAAATCTTTTGTGGATTTATACAACAAAGGTCAAATATATCGTGGTTACCGTATGGTAAATTGGGATCCTGAAGCCAAAACAACTCTCTCTGACGAAGAAGTAATTTTTGAAGAACGCCAAGGAAAATTATATTATATAAAATATGAAATTGTTTCGGATTATGAAATCCAAAACCCAAAACCCGAAACCCAATACCTAACAGTTGCCACCACGCGTCCAGAAACCATTTTTGGCGATACTGCTATTTGTATCAATCCAAACGATGAACGTCATACACATTTAAAAGGTAAAAAAGCCATTATCCCAATATCTGGACGAATCATTCCTATCATAGAGGATGAATATGTCGATTTAGAATTTGGAACTGGTTGCCTAAAAGTGACGCCAGCCCACGATATGAATGATAAAACGCTAGGCGAGAAGCACAACTTAGAAATTATAGATATTTTTAATGATGATGCGACTTTAAATAGTTTTGGATTGCATTACCAAGGCAAAGACCGATTTGTTGTTCGGGATGAAATCGCAAAAGAACTTGAAACTCTCGGGCTTGTTGCTAATATTGAAATTCATACCAATAATATTGGAACTTCCGAAAGAACCAAAGCCGTTATTGAACCTCGTTTGTCTGACCAATGGTTTCTTAGAATGGAAGATTTGGTAAAACCAGCCATCAAAGCCGTTTTGGAAACTGGTGAAGTTAAATTGTATCCTTCACGCTTCAATAATACCTATCGTCATTGGTTAGAAAATATTCGCGATTGGAATATTTCGCGTCAACTGTGGTGGGGACAACAAATTCCTGCCTATTTTTATGGCGATAGAAAAGAAGATTTTGTAGTCGCTACATCTATACAAGAAGCTCTAGTTTTAGCCAAATCAAAAACCAACAACCAACAACTTACAACCAACAACTTACGTCAAGATGCTGATGCGCTTGACACTTGGTTCTCCTCATGGTTATGGCCAATGTCAGTTTTTGGAGGAATTTTGGATCCAGAAAATGAAGATTTTAAATATTATTATCCAACTAATGATTTGGTTACTGCTCCTGAAATCTTGTTTTTCTGGGTAGCCAGAATGATTATTGCAGGTTATGAATTTTCGGATAAAAAGCCTTTCAACAACGTTTATTTAACCGGAATAGTTAGAGATAAACTAGGTAGAAAAATGAGCAAATCGCTCGGAAATTCGCCAGAACCATTAGAGTTAATTGCAAAATTTGGTGCCGATGGTGTTCGAGTTGGAATGCTTTTGAGTTCTTCTGCTGGAAACGATATTATTTTTGATGAAGAATTGTGTAACCAAGGAAAAGGATTTACAAACAAAATTTGGAATGCTTTCAAACTCATCAAAGGTTGGGAAGTTTCAAATTGTATACCACAACCAGAATCATCAAAAGTAGCCATTGAATGGTACGAAGCAAAATTGCAACAAACATTGGCAGCTATTGAAGACGATTTCGAAAAATATAGAATTTCCGATGCTTTGATGGCTATTTACAAATTGGTTTGGGACGATTTTTGTTCTTGGTTTCTAGAAATGATAAAACCAGCTTACCAGCAGCCCATTGACAGCATAACATTTGCCAAAGCAATTGAAATGTTGGAAAACAATTTAAAGTTGTTGCATCCATTTATGCCATTTTTAACTGAAGAAATTTGGCAAACCATTGAAGATAGGAATGTTAATGAAGCATTAATAGTGTCCACTTGGCCAGAAATAAAATCATTTAATCAAACTTTAATTTCGGATTTTGACTACGTAACTGAAGTGATTTCGGGAATTCGAACCATTAGAAAAGACAAGAATATTCCATTTAAAGATACTATCGAATTAAAAATTGTAAATAACGATAAAGCTTCAACCTATTTTGATTCTGTGGTAATCAAATTAGGAAATATTTCATTATTAGAATATGTTTCAGAAAAAGTAGAAGGTGCTTTATCATATCGAGTAAAATCCAATGAATATTTTATCCCTATTACAGGAAATATTGATGTTCAAGCTGAGGTTGCTAAATTAACTGAGGAGCTAAATTATAATCAAGGTTTCTTAAAATCGGTTCATGCAAAATTATCCAACGAGAAATTTGTGGCAAATGCCAAACCAGAAATTATAGAAAACGAACGCCAAAAAGAAGCCGATGCTTTGGCAAAAATTGCTACAATTGAGCACAGCTTATTGAGCTTAAAATAGTTTAAAATCCCAAATTAAAGTTTGGGATTTTTTTTTGAAGCACATACATTCCACTACTTTTTGGCGTTATTCCTGCTATTCGCCATATCTTTCGGCTGCCGAAAAGGCAACCAAAAGGATATTTGCTGCTATCAGGACTATATTAAAACAACATATTTTCTTTCAACACCTGAAGAATAAAAATAATTCAAATTTATTATGCATGCATAGTATTTTTTTGTATCTTTGATATTCTCTAATAAGAAAATGAAAGAAAAAACAATAGACTATGCACTTCGAGCCACATGGCAAGCCGTGTCAAGAATGTACAATGAAGAAGCCTCAAAATATGATGGTTCTATGGCTATTGGTTTTGCATTGTTGAGTATTGATAGAGAAGAAGGAACACCATCAACCAAAATTGCCTCGCGAATGGGAATGGAAGCGACTTCACTAACCCGAACTTTGAAAACATTGGAAGAAAAAGGGTTAATTATTCGAAAACCAAACCCGAATGATGGTCGTGGTGTACTCATTTATTTAACCGAATTTGGAAAAGAGAAAAGAGCACAATCCAAAGAAACTGTACTCAAATTTAACGAAATAGTAAGACAAAATGTTTCTTTTGAAAAACTACAAAACTTTATGGAAGTTTCAGAAACAATAAACGAGCTTATACAGGAAAAAAATATATTTAACCACACAAGCGCAAACGAACTGTCGCAACAAACCGAAAAAATAGAAAATGAAACGTATTATTAAAAAAGTAGCAGTAATCGGATCCGGAATTATGGGTTCAGGAATTGCCTGTCATTTTGCCAATATTGGCGTAGAAGTTTTGCTTTTGGACATTGTTCCAAATGTATTAACAGATATCGAAACCAAAAAAGGATTAACACTCGACAGTAAAATTGTTCGCAACCGTTTGGTCAACGAACATTTAGCCAACGCACTCAAGTCAAAACCTTCGCCTATATATAATGCGAAATTTGCAAGCCGCATTACCACAGGAAATACTACAGACGATATGGCTAAAATTGCCAATGTCGATTGGATTATTGAAGTTGTGGTAGAGCGTTTGGATATCAAAAAATTAGTTTTCGAACAAGTAGAAAAATTCCGTAAACCAGGAACATTAATCACATCGAATACTTCTGGAATTCCGATTAAATTTATGTCAGAAGGACGAAGCGAAGATTTCCAGAAACATTTTTGCGGAACACACTTTTTCAATCCAGCGCGTTATTTAAAATTATTCGAAATCATTCCTGGTCCACAAACATCATCAGAAGTTTTAGATTTCTTGACGGTTTACGGAGAAAAATTCTTAGGAAAAACTTCGGTCGTTGCCAAAGATACTCCAGCATTTATAGGGAATAGAGTTGGAATTTACGGAATTCAATCATTATTTCATTTGGTTAAAGAATTAGGATTGACTATCGAAGAAGTCGATAAACTAACTGGTCCAGTAATTGGTCGACCAAAATCGGCAACTTTCCGAACGGTTGATGTGGTTGGATTGGATACTTTGGTTCACGTTGCCAACGGAATTTACGAAAATTGTCCGAATGACGAGCAACACGAACTGTTCAAACTTCCAGAATTTGTTAATAAAATGATGGAAAACAAATGGTTGGGAAGCAAAACCAATCAAGGTTTTTATAAAAAAGTCGATAAAGATATTTTATCTTTAGATTTAGATACTTTAGAATATCGTGCAGCGAAAAAAGCCTCATTTGCAACACTGGAATTAACAAAAACTATTGATAAACCAATTGATAGATTTAAAGTTTTAGTAAAAGGAAAAGACAAAGCTGGGGAATTTTACCGCAAATCGTTCTCCGGAATGTTTGCTTATGTATCCAATAGAATTCCTGAAATTTCTGACGAATTATACAAAATCGATGATGCCATGAAAGCAGGTTTCGGTTGGGAAAATGGTCCTTTCGAAATTTGGGATGCCATTGGTGTCGAAAAAGGAATTGAAATCATGAAAGCCGAAGGTCTTGCACCTGGTGCTTGGGTTACTGACATGCTAGCCTCTGGAAATACCAGTTTTTATTCCATAAAAGAAGGAGCGACTTATTTTTATAATATTCCAACGAAATCACAAACGAAAGTACCTGGTCAGGACAGTTTTATTATACTGAATAACATTCGCGAAACCAAAAAAGTATGGAGCAATAGCGGTGCAATTATCCAAGATTTAGGCGACGGAATTCTGAATTTAGAATTTCAATCGAAAATGAATACCATTGGTGGCGATGTTTTGACAGCCATTAATAAAGCGATTGATTTGGCGGAAACACAATATCAAGGTTTGGTTATTGGCAATCAAGCAGCCAATTTCTCGGTTGGTGCAAATATCGGAATGATATTTATGATGGCTGTCGAGCAAGAATATGACGAGTTGAATATGGCTATCAAAATGTTTCAAGACACAATGATGCGCGTTCGTTATTCTGGAATTCCAGTAATTGTTGCACCTCACGGAATGACTTTTGGTGGTGGATGCGAAATGAGTTTGCACGCCGACAAAGTAGTTGCTGCCGCAGAAACCTATATGGGATTGGTAGAATTTGGTGTTGGTGTAATTCCTGGTGGCGGTGGTTCGAAAGAATTAGCATTGCGAGCAGCCGATTTATTCCGTAAAAATGATGTGGAATTGAATGTTTTACAAGAATATTTTATGACCATTGCTATGGCAAAAGTGTCAACATCGGCTCACGAAGCATTCGATTTAGGATTATTGCAACACGGAAAAGATATCGTTGTCGTAAACAAAGACCGTCAAATTGCCGAAGCCAAAAAACATGCTTTGTTAATGGCAGAAGCTGGATATACAAAACCAATTCAAAGAACTGATGTAAAAGTTTTAGGAAAACAAGCACTAGGAATGTTCCTTGTTGGAACCAATCAAATGGTAGCCGGGAAATACATCTCGGAACACGATCTTAAAATTGCCAACAAACTAGCTTATGTTATGGCTGGTGGCGATTTGTCTGAAGCTACATTAGTATCTGAACAATATTTATTAGATATAGAACGTGAGGCATTTTTATCACTTTGTACAGAAAGAAAAACTTTGGAGAGAATTCA